>CAUUNL010000001.1:0-151533 GCA_963546405.1 Abiotrophia defectiva
TAAAAAAATTAAAAGAAAAGATGATTGGCAGTTTGAGTTAAATAGGTAATCCTATATGGTACCATCACCATCTTGCTTTTCAATATGCATAGCCTATTTCTGGTTAACCCATAATAGGCTATTTATCTTGAAAAACAGGATTATTATAGTAGCTTCTTTGGACAAACTGATGGCTAGCAGAAGGTAATTTTAAGCTTTATTAGGAATGATTTTGAAGATATCGCTTACTTAGTCGCAATCATGGGCAAAGTCTAAGCAAGTTTTGAGGGATAAATGAGAAGAATGAGAGATTTCATAATTTTCTCTGCTAAAACCATGGACAATTGGCTTAAAACTTAGTAAAATAAGGAAGTGTAGATTTTATGTCATATTGAACGGAGGTGTATGGATGCCCCAGACCCAAGAAGTTTTCCAAAGAGTCCAGCGATTGATTGTTGAACGTTTTGGTTTAACTGAAGACAAGGTCACCAATGAGATGACCTTTGAAGATCTCGGTGCAGACTCAATTGACGTCTTCGAACTGATTATGGAGCTCGAGGACACCTTTAGTGTTCAATTTGAGGATAATCGTATTGAAGCCCTTAAGAATGTAGGCGAAGTGGTCACTTATATCGACCAGCTTACTCCCTAAGAACTGAAAAGACGATGAAGTCAGCACGCTCTATCTATGCAGTGCTACTTTTTTTACTTAGATGAAGACATAAAACATGATCACGAATGGAGGAACTAGAATGGATAACGAAAAAGTTATTCTAGATGTAAAGGACTTACACGTTGGATTCCGCGTTAAGGATACCTTCTACAATGCAGTAGACGGCGTTAGCTTTACCTTATCAAAGAATGAAAAATTAGCCATTGTTGGGGAGTCAGGCTGTGGGAAGTCAACTCTTGCCACTTCAATCATTGGTTTGCATAATCCTCGCAATACTAAGATTGAAGGCCAAATCAACTACCGTGGCGATAACTTAGTAGAATATACTGAGAATCAATATAACAAAATCCGTGGGAACGATATTGGGATGATTTTCCAAGACCCATTGGCATCGCTCAACCCATTGATGACCATCGCAGCTCAAATTGATGAAGCCCTCTACTACCACACCAAACTCAACAAGGAAGAACGTCAAAAGCGTGTCTTAGAGCTCTTGGATCAAGTAGGGATTGTTAACCCAGAGCGGACTGCTCGTCAGTACCCACACGAATTATCTGGGGGGATGCGTCAGCGGGTTATCATCGCCATTGCTTTGGCATGTAAGCCACCGATTATTATTGCCGATGAACCGACTACCGCTTTGGACGTAACTATTCAAGCGCAAATCTTGGACTTGATGAACGACATCCAGAAGGAGACCGAAGCAGGGATTATCCTCATTACTCACGACTTAGGGGTCGTAGCTGAGACAGCTGACCGCGTAGCCGTTATGTATGCCGGTCAATTCGTTGAGATTGCACCTGTTGAAGAACTCTTCAACAATCCGCAACATCCATATACACGTTCACTCTTGCGTTCAATTCCGCAAACTAGTGAATTAGAAGGTGGCTCTGATAAGCTTCACGTTATCCAAGGGGCGGTACCACCATTAACTAAGATGATTCGGACAGGCTGTCGTTTCGCTCCACGTATTCCTTGGATTGCGGAAGACGCCCACGAAGAGAACCCAGGTTTACACGAAGTGTCACCAGGGCACTTTGTTCGTTGTACTTGTTACAAACATTTCCATTTTGAAGGGGAGGAGAACTAATGGCTGAATTTATGCGCATTGAGGACCTAAAAGTCCACTATCCTATTCGGTCTGGTTTCCTGAACCGCGTGACCGATTATGTCTATGCTGTAGACGGCGTCAACTTGACCTTAGAAGAAGGTAAGACTTATGGCTTGGTCGGTGAATCAGGTTCTGGTAAGTCTACCATCGGGAAGGCCATTATCGGTTTAGAGAAAATTACCTCAGGGAAAATCTTCTATGAAGGTGAAGAAGTATCCAAGGCGGCACGTCATCGCCGTTCTAACTACCGTCACAACGTGCAAATGATCTTCCAAGACTCCCTCTCTAGCTTCAACCCTAAGCGTCGGATTACCGACATCTTAGGGGAGCCAATTCGGAACTTCCTCAGCTTAACGCCTGATGAAGAGAAAAGACGTAAGTTAGAACTTTTAGATATCGTAGGGCTATCAGAAGAAGCACTCTACAAGTATCCACATGAGTTCTCTGGTGGTCAACGTCAACGGATTGGGGTGGCACGTGCTGTGGCCCTCAACCCTAAATTGGTCATTGCCGATGAGCCAGTTTCGGCCTTAGACTTGTCTGTTCAGGCTCAAGTCCTCAACTTCATGAAGCAAATTCAAGAAGAATATAATGTAAGTTATCTTTTTGTATCGCACGACTTGGGTGTCGTTAAGCACATGTGTGATGAGATTGCCATTATGTACCGTGGTCGCTTCACTGAGTATGGGACACGTGATGATATCTATAATGACCCACGTCATATTTATACCCGTCGCCTCTTGTCGGCTATTCCAGAAATGAACCCTAATAATCGGGAGCAAAACAAACTCAATCGTTTACGGGTTGAGAAGGAATACCGTGAGAATGCGTCGCTCTATTATGATGAGAACGGTCGCGTTTACGATCTTAAACCTGTTTCTGAGACTCACTCTGCAGCCCTCAGAACGGTAGACACTGACAAAGGAGGCGAGCTCTAAAATGTGGAAAGCGATACTTAGACGATTCTTATTGATGATCCCACAACTTTTGGCACTCAGCATCTTAGTCTTCTTCTTAGCAGAATTAATGCCGGGGGATGCCTTAACAGGTTTGATTGACCCTAAAATCTCAGCTGAGCAAATTGAAGCTATGCGGGAAAAATTAGGTTTGAATAAACCGGTCTGGGAACGTTATATGAACTGGATGGGTGGTATGCTCCAAGGTGACTTTGGACGTTCCTTTGCCCATAAGCAACCGACCCTATCCATTATTGGGGAACGGATTTGGCCGACAGTTTGGTTATCACTCTTGACAACGATTATCACCTATGCAATTGCTCTACCTTTAGGGATTTTATCAGGTCGTTATAACGGTAGTTTCTTCGAAAGGGCCGTTAACTTCTATAACTTCTTTACTTATTCAATCCCAATCTTCGTATTGGCCTTGATGTTCTTGTGGCTCTTTGGCTATACATTAGGTTGGTTCCCAACCCGTGGGACGGTAGCGTCTGGATTGCAGCCTGGTAGCTGGGATTATTTAATATCTCGAATTTATCACATGCTCTTGCCTGCTATCACCTTAGGGATTTTAAGTACCACTTCTACTATTCAGTGGTTACGATCAGGAATTGTGGATGCTAAGTCAGATGATTATGTCCGGACTGCCCGTGCCAAAGGGGTACCTGAGCGGGTTATCTATAACAAGCATATCTTACGGAATGCTTTACTGCCAATCGCTGCCTTCTTTGGTTATGTCATTACAGGTCTTTTCAGTGGGGCAATGATTACAGAGCAAATCTTTACCTACCAAGGGATGGGGCAACTCTTCTTTAGTTCTGTAGTAGGCCGTGACTATAGCGTTATGATGACCTTGGTTCTATTCTATGGCTTTATGACACTGTTAGGTGGGCTCTTGTCTGATATTATTATGGTATTCGTGGATCCACGGGTACGCTTAGACTAGGAGGTGAGAGAGAATGACAAAAGATAAAAGCAAAGATTTAGCAAAAGATCAAAGTAAAGACTCACAATCTCTCCCTCCGATGGGCTTTGAAGTCATTAAACGAGAATTCATGAAGGATAAGCTGGCTTTAGTCTCACTTATTGTATTTGTTGGGATTCTGCTCTTCCTCTATGTAGCGCCGTTCTTCCTCAACTTAGAATCGGCTACTAAAGTTCAGATTTTCAATCGCTACATGGCGCCAGGTTCAGTGACCGATACGGGTCATACCTACTTACTGGGTGCTGACGAAGGTGGGCGTGATGTTCTAGCCCAGTTAATTTTAGGTGGGCGTAACTCTGTCAGCATTGCCATGATTGTAACAGCCGCTACCATGATTATCGGTTTGGTAATTGGGGTCTTTGCTGGTTACTATGGTGGCCGTGTTGATAACTGGATTATGCGTATTGTTGATTTCTTTATGATAATTCCGGGCTTTATTATGATTATCACTTTGAACACTATATTCAAGGTAAGTAATATCTATGGGCTTTCTGTAACTTTTATTATCATAGGATGGACTGGTTTTGCTCGTCTCTTTAGAACACGAACCTTAAGTGAAGCGTCTAAAGATTATATTAATGCTTCTAAGACCATGGGGACACATGATTGGAAGATTATGTTCAAGGAATTGCTACCTAACATTTCTTCTATTATCATTACCCAATTAGTCCTGGTTATGGCAGGTAATATTGGTTTAGAAACTAGTCTCTCATACCTAGGTTTCGGTTTGCCAATTGGTACTCCATCACTGGGGACCTTGATTGGGGCCGCTAAGACTGCTGATATTATCGAGAACAAGCAATGGGTATGGCTGCCAGCCGCGCTCTTCATTCTCGTCTTAATGCTCTGCATTAACTATATTGGTCAAGCCTTGCAACGTTCAACGGATGCCCGTCAACGTTTAGGTTAATAGAAGAACTGAGCCTTAGGGCTCAGTTTTTTTGTGCTTAATTTTAAGTATATGCTCTAAAAATAAGGGGATGGCATGATAAAGGTATATAGCCATTCGCTATGGTTGATTATAGTAAAACTATCTTTGACTATCACTAATAAAAGTCTTAAACTAGTCCCTAACATATCTTTTAGCCCTAAGGAGGTTGACTTATGACTAGCATCAAGACTATTTTTCGTTCCTTACTCGCGCTTGGACTTACGGCCAGTACGCTCCTAACAGCTCAGCAGGCCACGATATCAGCGCAAGAAGTAAGCCTTAATCCTGCCATTGAACAGAAATTAAGTATTCCAGCCCCGTCTGAGTTGGCCACCTTGGATTCAGGCCTCTATTCAGATATCGCCAGCATGGATGTCATTGGACAAGTTTTTGAAGGTCTCTATCGAATTAAGAATTCGCAAGAAGTGGAACTGGGGCAGGCAGCTTCCGTTAAGGTCAGTGAGGATGGCTTAACTCACACCTTCACTCTACGCGATGATATTTATTGGTCCAATGGTGACCCGGTCAAGGCGCAAGACTTTGAGTTGGCCTTCCGCCGTCTAGCGGATCGTCAAGCTGGGACGAGCGTGACTTCGATTGAAATTCTTAAGAATGGGGCGGCTATCCGTAATGGCGACAAGCCTGTCGAAGTGCTAGGGGTCAAGGCCATTGATGACAAAACCCTGGAACTAACCTTGGAATACCCAGTGCCGGCTTTGGCCAAGATTCTATCAGGTTCGCGGTATATGCCAGTTAATAAAGCCTTCTTCCAAGAAAAAGGGGAGAGCTATGGGACAACAGCAGATAATGTAGTGACCAACGGCCCCTTTACGATTCAAGGATGGAATGGGACCAACCTAGAGTGGGACTTAGTTAAGAATCCTCAATACTGGGATGCCAGTCATGTCTATCTGACTCAGGTGCACCAACAAGTCATTAAGGAGAATTCGACTGGGGCAGATTTATTTGATAGTAATCAGTTGGACTTCACAACCTTGTCCGACCAATTTGTCCAAGAATACTCAGGTGCACCAGACTTCCACAGCATTCCCAAAGCGACAATCGGTTACCTTAGCTTCAATACGACGCGTCCGACAACAGGCAATGCAGCCCTACGACGAGCCATTGCTCAGGCATTTGATAAGCAAGTCTACGCTGATTCCGTTATTCAGGATGGCTCTCAGCCACTCAACAACTTAGTGCCTAAAGCCTTTGACGTCAATGAAGCAGGTGAGGATTATCAAGAGAAGGCAGGTCCAATGTTGACTTACGATGTCCAGTCAGCGCAAGCCGATTGGGCCAAGGCTAAGGAAGAACTAGGCCAAGAGACGATTGAGTTACAACTCTTAACGTCAGATGTGGGCCTCTCAAAACGTACTGCCGAATTCCTCAAGGAAGAGCTAGAGAAGAATTTACCTGGTCTCAAGCTAAGCGTCCTTTCGGTGCCACTTAAGAATCGTCTGGAATTTCAACGTAAACTGGACTACGATATTTTCTATGGGACTTGGACGCCTGAATATCAGGATGCGGTTAACTTTATTGAACAGTACAAGACAGGTGGCGGGACTAATTTCGCCAAATATGCTAATCCTGAATTTGATAAGTTAGTCGAATTAGCACGCAATGACTATGCTAAAGATCCTGCCAAGCGTCGCGAAACCTTAATTGAGGCAGAAAGAATCTTAGTCAAAGAAGATGGCGTGGTCGCCCCTATCTATCAAGCGAGTGCAGCCTACTTACTCAAGCCAAAGGTTAAGCAATTTGAAGTATTACCTTTTGGCCGCTCCAATAACTTACGTCCAGTTTATATTGATGAGTAGGGACATGAAGACTAACAGCCTTGCATGTATTTAAGGATGATTTGTCTACTAAAATTCACTTTTTCTGTCCAAATAAAGTCAGATTTGACCTAAATAAATTTTTCCCTACAAAAACATGAATATAAAGTGAGAAATTTATAATAAAACGCTTGATATTGCCTAGCAAAAAGGGTAGAATAGGAGCATATAAAATAATATCCATTGGGGGTACAATATGAAGAAGTCTATGAAGAAGAGCTTAGCTTTAGTAGCTGCTGCTTTTACTGTAGCTGGTGCTTTTGCGCCAACCTTGGCCCACGCTGAAGGTGCTAAATTACCAGAAGTGGTAGATAATGAAGGCACACCAATCTCAGGTGGGACTTTGAAAGTTGCCTTAGTAGGGGACCCATTTGCGGGTGTCTTAAGCCAACTCTATTATGAAACAGGTCCAGATGGAGATGTCGTTGATAACTTTACAACTGGTTTATACAGTTTTGATGAGAACTTCGTCATTACTAATGACGGTTTTGCTAAGTTGACCTTTGACAAGGACAACAAGAAAGTAACCATCAAAATCCCTGAAAATACTAAGTGGGATGATGGTGAACCATTGACTATCGATGACGTAATTTACCCTTACTATGTAGTAGGGCACAAGGACTACACAGGGATTCGTTATGGCGATGACTTTGAGAACGTTGTAGGGATGGCAGAATACCATGAAGGTAAAGCTGAAGAAATCTCAGGTCTTAAGCGCGTTGACGACTGGACCTTAGAAGTAAGCTATAAGGAATTCCCAGCTGGTATGTTACAAGCAGGGGGCGGTGTTTCTCAATATATCGCACCTAAGCACGTTCTTGAGAAAATTCCAGTTGCTGAACAAGAAGATTCAGATGCTGTTCGTAAAAAACCAGTAGGGAACGGTCCTTTCCGTGTTAAATCCATTACACCAGGGGAATCTGTTACTTTCGAAGCCAACGAATACTACTACAAAGGCAAGCCAAAAGTAGATGGTATGCAATTGGATGTAGTCAACCCTTCAACTGCTGTTTCAGAAATGAAGGCGGGTAACTACGACATCGCTAAGTTGTCTTCTGATGAATACCCAACTTATGCGGACGCAACTAACTTCAAGACCTTAGGTCACTGGCAAAACGCCATGAGCTACATCGGTTTCAAGATGGGTAAATGGAACGCTGATAAGAAGGAAGTTGAGTACGACCCAAGTCGCGTTGTCTCTAATAAAGCTCTCCGTCAAGCTATGGGTTACGCTGTTGACAACAATGCAATTGGTGAGAAGTTCTACAACGGTTTACGTACACGTGCTAATACCACTATTCCTCCTGTCTTTAAGGGCTACAATGATGGTTCTATCGAAGGTTATACCTACCAACCAGAAAAATCTAAGCAAATCCTTGCCGATGCTGGTTTCGTCGACAAAGACGGTGACGGCTTCGTAGAAGATCCAAATGGTAAGAGCTTTACCCTTAAATTTGCTTCTATGCAAGGGGGCGCAACTGCTGAGCCAATCGCGCAATACTACATCGACTCTTGGAAACAAGTAGGGATTAACGTTGAGCTTGTAGACGGTCATCTCATGGAATTCAACGCCTTCTACGACTTGCTCAAAAAAGATGGTGATGTTGATGTCTATCAAGCAGCCTTCGGGGTAGGTGGGGATCCAAACCCAGTTAACTTATTTGGTCGTAAGGCAGCCTTCAACTACACTCGTTGGGCGACTGAAGAGAACGACAAGCTCTTGGATGCTTTAGGTTCTACTGAATCCTTCGAGGAAGCCTTCCGTAAGAAAGCCTTCACTGATTGGCAAACATACTTCACTGAAGAAGCACCAGTTATCCCAACTCTCTTCCGTCAAGAGTTAGTGTCTGTTAACAACCGTGTGAAACACTATGACTTCAAAGTGGGTTCAACATTTGACCTTTCTGAAGTTGAATTAACTGCTGATCAACCAGCTAAATAATTCCGATGGATAAAAAAAGACTAGGACACTTGTCCTAGTCTTTTTTATGGCTAACTAAGTGAAAGACCAGCAAAAAAAGAGAAGAGTACTTAGATTTTTTCGAAATCGTTACCATATCCTTTATGAAGGGATTCTTCAAAGGTTTAATATGAGTATATGATAAGTCGAAGATGAGAAAACAATGAAGAAATCTCTTGCTATTTTCTTAGTTATCGGGTATAGTATCCTTAATCGTAATGACTAAGCCAATATGAAGGAGGAAATCTTATGAAAAGTCGTATTAGCAAGTCCTTGACTGTTTTGGCAGCAGGATTGTCTGTAGTAGGCATGTTGAGTCCTTGGGCTAGCGCCCAGGCACAAGACGCTAATTTATCTACAGTAATCGATAATGAAGGGACACCAATCTCAGGTGGGACCCTCAAGTATGCCATGGTTGGGGATCCATTCTCAGGTGTTCTATCTCCGCTCTACTCCGATAACGGCAAGGACTATGAAATTGTTGCGATGTTCTCTCCTAACTTATTTGGGAACGACGCCAACTATAAGCTAGACGACTCTGGCTTTGGTAAAATTAAGTTTGACAAAGATAACAAGAAGGTAACCATCACCATTCCGCAAGGAACCAAATGGGATGATGGCGAGCCAGTGACTATCGAAGATGTTATCTATCCTTACTATGTCATCGGTCATAAGGACTATACCGGTGTCCGTTATGGTTCTGACTTCCAGAATGTTGTAGGGATGGAAGAGTACCACGCAGGTACTACTGATACTATCTCTGGTTTGAAGAAGGTGGATGACTATACCTTAGAAGTGACTTATAAGGAATTCTCTAACTCCATGCTACAAGCCTGGGGCGGGGTAAGTAACTATATGGTTCCTAAGCACGCCTATGAGAATATTCCAATTAAGGAACAGGTGGACAGTGATGTGGTGCGTAAGAAACCAGTTGGTTTTGGACCTTTCAAAGTTAAGTCCATTACGCCAGGCGAATCCGTTATCTTAGAAGCCAATGAATACTACTACAAGGGCAAACCTAAGATTGACACAGTTCAAATGGATGTAGTTAACTCATCAACCGCTGTTTCTGAAATGAAGGCTGGTAACTATGACGTAGCTAGTCTACCTGCTGATTCTTACAGCACCTATAAGGATGCCACTAACTTCAAAACAATTGGACAAGTAGAGAATACGGTCCAATACCTTGGTTTCCACTTAGGTAAATGGAATGCTGATAAGCAAGAAGTTGAAGTGGATGAAAGCAAGGTTGTTAATAATAAGAGCCTTCGTCAAGCCATGGGTTATGCTGTGGACAATGGGGCTATCGGTCAGCGTTTCTATGAAGGGTTACGTTGGCAAGCTAACTCACCAATTCCACCAACCTTCAAGGATATTGCGGACAGCAGTCGTGAAGGCTATACCTACCAACCAGAAAAAGCTAAGCAAATCTTGGCTGATGCAGGTTTTGTGGACAAGGATGGCGATGGTTTCGTAGAAGATCCTAAGGGTAATCAATTTAGCCTCAAGTACTTGGCTATGTCAGGGACTGATGTGGCCGAGCCAATTGCCCAATATTATGTAGATGCTTGGAAGCAAGTCGGCATTAATGTCGAACTCTATGAAGGTCGTTTGCATGAGTTTAACTCCTTCTATGATCTCTTAGGGACAGATGCAGACATTGATGTCTTCTCAGCAGCTATGGGCTTTGGTGGGGATCCAAACCCAGCCTTTATGTTTGGTCGCAACGCCCAATTCAACTATATGCGTTATGCTAGTGATCAAAATGATAGCTTACTCAAAGACATCCGCTCTGATGCTTCCTTTGATGCGGATTACCGTAAGGAAGCCTTCAAGAAATGGCAAGACTTCATTATGGATGAAGTCCCAATGGTGCCAACCCTCTATCGTTACCAGTTAACGACATTCAACAACCGGATTAAGCACTATGATGCAACTCCAGGGGTTGACTTCGACTGGAACCAAGTAGAATTAACGGCCGATTCACCAATCAAGGAATAGGCGTCTAAGAACGCACAAGAGGCTGGGATTATCCCAGCCTTTTTTGTCATTTCTGGGGATGATGGCCTAGTAATTCTGAGTGTTGAGTGGCCTTTTAATGGCTAAAAGTAGAGGAATATGATATAAAAATTAAAAAACGGTGAAAAAACTATTGCTTTTCAATATGAAAAGGAGTATAGTAAACTCAATAATCAAATGACACCTATGTTTGGAGGAGAAAAACATGAACAAAACTTTGAGAAAAAGTCTTACCCTCATGGCTACGGCCTTTTCTGTCGGCGCCATTATGGTGCCTTCAGTGACAGCTGTGGCTGAAGGCGATTTGCCCTTATCTGTTTCTAACGAAGGAACAGCCATTGAGGGAGGAGTATTCAAATATGCCTTAGTTGGGGATCCCTTCTCTGGCGCACTTAGCAGTCTCTATGCTGAAAAGTCTAATGACATGAGAATTACTGAATTCTTCAACCCAGGCCTCTACGGTTCTGATGGCGACTATAAGATTGACGATTCTGGTTTGGCTAAGTTGACCTTTGACCAAGCTAACAAGAAAGTCACCATCAAGATTCCTGAAGGCGTAACCTGGACTGATGGTCATCCCCTCACGATTGAAGACGTCATCTACCCTTACTACGTAGTAGGGCACAAGGACTATACCGGTATCCGTTATGGTTCTGACTTCAAGAATGTCGTCGGGATTGAAGAATACCATGAAGGTAAGTCTGACACCATCTCTGGTCTTAAGAAAATAGATGATTACACATTAGAGATTAGCTACAAGGAATTCTCAGCTTCCATGCTCCAAGCAGGTGGTGGGGTATCCTCCTATGTTGAACCTAAGCACATCTTAGAGAAAACACCAATCAAGGATCTTGAAGATAGCGAACAAGTTCGGACTAATCCAATCGGCTTTGGGCCTTTCAAAGTTAAATCCATTACTCCTGGTGAGTCCGTTGTCTTCGAACGTAATGATAGCTACTACAAAGGCAAGCCAAAAGTAGCAGGTCTACAAGTTGATGTGGTCAATGCCTCAACGGCTGTGTCAGAAATGAAGGCAGGTAACTATGACTATGCATCTTTACCTGAGGACGCCTACAGCACTTACAAAGATGCTACCAACTTCAAGACCATAGGTCGTCTGACTAACGTCTACAGCTACATTGGTTTCCACATCGGGACTTGGAATAAGGAAAAAGAACAAGTGCAACCAGATGACAGCAAGCCGCTCTCCAATAAAGCGCTTCGTCAAGCCATGGGTTATGCCATTGACAATGACGCCATCGGGAAACGTTTCTATGAAGGACTACGGGTGCGGGCTAACTCTCCAATCCCTTCCATGTTCGCAAGCTACAATGATGGCAGTATCGAAGGATATACCTACCAACCAGAGAAGGCAAAACAGATCTTGGCTGATGCCGGCTTTGTCGACAAAGATGGCGATGGCTTCGTAGAAGATCCTAACGGCAAGAGCTTCAAGCTTACCTTCGCTTCTATGTCAGGTTCTGATGTGGCAGAACCAATTGCTCAATACTATGTTGATGCTTGGAAACAAATCGGGGTTAATGTAGAACTCTATGAAGGTCGTTTGCTTGAGTTCAACACCTTCTACGATCTCCTAGATAAGGATGCAGACATTGATGTCTTCCAAGCTGCCATGGGGGTAGGGGGCGATCCAAACCCATCTAGCCAATTTGGTCGCGACAACCAGTTCAACATGATGCGGTGGGCAACTGACGAAAATGATAAGCTCTTAGCAGCTATTAACTCTGATGCAGCCTTCGAAGATGCAGCCCGTAAGAAAGCCTATGATGATTGGCAAAAATATGTGATCGATGAAGCGCCTGTCATCCCAACGCTTTACCGTCATACCCTTGTTTCAATTAACAACCGGGTTAAGCACTATGATATTACCCTAGGTTCTGGGACTGAATGGGAAGAAGTAGAATTGACTGCTGATCAACCTGTCAAAGAATAAGACACAAAAAGAAGATGCAAGGACTTTCCAGTCTTGCATCTTTTTGTTTACATAAAAATAGGCTAGGATTACATGCGGTAATCCTAGCCTAGGGCAGTAGCCAAATTATTTAATTGGTTCGTCAGCCGTCAATTCTAACTGCTCGATCCCGAAGCTTGAGCCGTTCGCAACATCATAGTGTTTAACACGGTTGTTGACAGAACGGATACCGTAACGGTAGAGGTAAGGAATAGCAGGAAGCTCTTCGTTGGTGTAAGCTTGCCATGCATGGAAGGCTTCCTTACGGTAGGCTTCATCGAAGGCTTTGTCAGAAGAGAGGGCATCTAACAGTTCTTCGTTCTTATCATCAGCCCAACGTTCGTAGTTAAATGGTGCTTTCTTACTATAGAAACCAGTTGGATTTGGGTCACCACCGGTACCCCAAGCCCCTTCGAAGACATCAAAGGACTGATCATCGCTGCGGAGCATATCAGCATAGGAGTTAAAGTCATAGAGACGTCCGTCTAACAATTCGACATTAATCCCCACTTGCTTCCAAGACTCAACCAAGTAAGACCAGAGTGGTTCAGCAATATCACTTGAGCTACGAGCTAAGAATTTGAGGGTGAATGGTTTGCCGTTAGGATCCTCTACGAAGCCGTCCCCGTCCTTGTCCACAAAGCCAGCATCAGCTAAGATTTGTTTAGATTTTTCTGGGTCATAAGTGAAGCCAGGAAGATCTGAAGCGTGTACACTCTTGAAGAGGGAAGGAATCAAGGTGTTAGCACGGAAGCGGAGGCCACTGAAGAAGCGTTGACCGACAGCATCTGCATCGAAGGCGTAAGCCATGGCTTGTCGTAAAGCCTTATTTTGGATGACCTTGCTGGTATCCATTTCAACTTCTTCCTTATCCTTGTTCCAGCTACCGAACTTGAAGCCGATGTAGGAATAGGTGTTTTCAACTGTCCCAATGGTCTTGAAGTTGGTGGCATCTTTAAAGGTATCGTAAGCATCAGTTGGTAATTCAGCCAAGTCGTAGTTACCAGCCTTCATTTCAGCTACGGCAGTAGATGGGTTAACCACCTCAATGACAGCACCGTCAACTTTTGGTTTACCCTTGAAGTAGTATTCGTTAGCCTCTAAGACAATCGCTTCACCTGGAGTGATGGATTTAACGCGGAATGGCCCCATGCCGACTGGATTGACACGTACTTGGTCGCTATCAGCAATATCCTTAATGGCAATTTTGTCGTAAATGTGTTTAGGTTCTACGTATGGAGAAATCCCACCCCCAACTTGCTTCATAGAAGCAGAGAAGGTCTTGTAGCTAATTTCAAGCGTATAGTCGTCAATCTTCTTGAGACCTGAGATAGTGTCAGAATTGCCGTCATGGTAGTCTTCAATCCCTACAACGTTCTTGAAATCATCTCCGTAACGAATCCCAGTGTAGTCCTTATGAGCGACAATGTAGTAAGGCGCGATGACGTCATCGATAGTAAGCGGTTGACCATCTGACCATTTTTGGTCTTTACGAAGAGTGATGGTAACTTTCTTGTTTTCAGGATCTAGTTTGGCACTGGCTAAACCAGTATCCTTAATTTGAAGGTTTTCGTCATATTCGAAAAGCCCAGTGTTGATGTAGCCTACGACGCTTAAGTCAGTCGATTGGTCAGCCACGAGAGAGCTGAAGGCACCAGAAAATGGCTCGCCGGCTACCTCCGCAATTTTCAAAGTCCCACCTTGAATAGGGGTTCCTTCGTTGTCGACGCTTGTTTCAAGAGCAACTTGTGCATTAACTGCAGGGCTGATGGCCCCTGCCAAGGTAAAGGCAGCCAAGCCTAAAATCGCTGCTTTACGCAGTACGGAATGATTCATTTATATCCCTCCACAAAATAATTAACTGTAAGATACTGTAACAGTTTACTCCTATTTTCAAGCCTTTTCAAGATAATGTAAGCGAATAGCCTATGTTAAATAACTATTAGACCTTATAGTTTTAGATTATAGCGCGACTTCCCTTTGTCAAAAGGGGGTCAAACGTGATAAAATAGATAGGATGAAAGAGAGGAGGTGAATGGCTATGAATCGGACCATTCGCGTAATAGAAAAGCAGTTGAATCTGACTTTTAATAAGCCGGAATTAATTCAACAAGCCTTTCGCCATACATCCTATGCAAATGAACAAGCCAGACGCCATTTGCCGCATTATGAGCGCTTGGAATTTTTGGGAGATGCCGTCTTAGAACTGCTATCTAGTGAATTTCTCTATCACAGCTATCCAAACTTACCCGAAGGCAAATTAACTCGTATGAGAGCTCAAATCGTTCAAGAGAAGAGTTTGGCCTACCTAGCCCGACAACTTAAGTTCAACCACTTCCTCCAATTAGGTAAGGGGGAAGAGTCAAGCGGTGGTCGGGAGCGTGACTCCATTCTAGCTGACTGCTTCGAAGCGGTTCTCGGCGCAATCTATGAAGATCAAGGCTTAGAGGTCGCCAAAGACTATCTCAACCGGGTTATGTTCAGTCAACACCAACTCTTGCTTGGCAGAGTAACTCAAGACCACAAGACTCTCTTCCAAGAGCGAGTTCAAAAGCAAGGGACGGTTCAAATTGATTACCGCCTCAAAGATAAGCAGGGCCCTGCCCACGACCAAATTTTTACCGTAGAGCTCTATGTCAACGACCAACTCATTGCCACTGGCCAGGGTTCCAGCAAGAAGCAAGCTGAAATGCAGGCGGCTGAGTTGGGTATGGCATCCGTAGATCCCAAAACCGGTAGCCTCAAGCTGCCAGATTCAACACTTAGAAAGGGAGGTTAAGCCTTGTATTTAGCACGTATTGAAATGACAGGTTTTAAGTCTTTTGCCGACAAGACTGTCATTGAATTTGACCGTGGGATGACGGCGGTCGTCGGCCCTAACGGGTCGGGCAAGTCTAACCTCTCGGAAGCGATTCGTTGGGTCTTAGGGGAACAATCCGCTAAGAGCTTACGGGGTAATAAGATGGAGGACGTCATCTTTAACGGGACCCAAGCCCGTAAGGCGGTCAACCTAGCCAAAGTCACTCTGGTCCTCAATAACGAAGACCGTTACTTGGACTATGATTTTAGCGAAATTTCCATTACGCGTTCCTATAACCGTAATGGGGAATCCCAGTACTTCATTAATAATGAGTCGGTTCGCCTCAAGGACATCGTCGATTTACTTCTAGACTCTGGTTTGGGTAAGAACAGCTTTGCCATGATTTCCCAAGGTAAGGTGGAGTCCATCTTCCTCAACAAGCCGGAAGAACGTCGCTCTATTTTTGAAGAGGCGGCAGGAGTCCAGAAGTATCAATTCCGTAAGCAAGAAGCTGAGCGCAAACTCAGCAAATCCAGCGACCACCTTAGCCGGGTGCGGGACATTATTCATGAGTTGGAGCTCCAACTTAAGCCACTCAAGCAACAACAAGAAGCGGCCTTGCTTTATTTGGAACAGAAGGAAGCCCTCAAGCAATTAGAGATTTCCCTCTATGTCTATCAGGTTGAACAATATCGTGATGCTTGGCAAGCGGCTAAGGCTAAGAACCAGGCCGTCAGCCAAGAATTGGCTCAAGTGACGGCCCAGTTAGAGAGCTTAACTGTCCAACTGGAGCAAGAACAAGCCAGCTTAGAAGATTATATCCAACAGATTGAGCAAGCATCAGAGCGCAACCAAGCTCAGGTCCAAGTCATTGAACAGACTAGGGCTAAGCAACAAATGTTGGACCAACAAATCCAGTTCAACACCTCCAACTTACACGAGAAGCAACTGAGCTACCAACAACATCAAGCAGAGGCACAAGCCCTAACTGAGCGCCTATCCGCCTTGAAGGAAGAAGAAGGCAAGGTTCAGTTGGAAATGGCAGAAATCAAACAACATCTGGCCAAGCTGGAAGCCGAGCGGTCCAGTCTTGCAGGCCTATCTGAAGATCAGGCCGAGCGCCTGCGGGCAGACTTAATCGATGCCTATCAGGCTGAAGCCAGTGCTAAGAACCAGTTGGCTCACCAAGAACAAATTAAGCAACAAGCCCAAGCACGTCTGGCCCACTATCAGGCTCAGGCTGCTCAAGCCCAGGCGGATCAAGGTGACTTAGAGAGTCAATACCTTGAGGCTCAGGAGCGCTACGAAAGCAGTCGTGAGACTCAAGCTAGTGCCCGTCAAGCCTTCCAGACCCTCAATGAACAGTTGCGCCAAGGCAATAGCCAACGTGAAGCCTTGCAGGCCAAACTCTTCCAATTTGAGCGTCAAAGCCAGATGCTGGATGCTAAGGTTCAATCCTTGGCCCAGCTCCAAGCAGACTATGCGGGTTATTATGCAGGCGTCAAAGCCATTATGAAGCGTAAGAAACAATTGCAGGGAATAGAAGGAACAGTGGCAGACCTGATTAAGGTGCCGGCTGACTACCAAGTAGCCATTGATACGGCTCTGGGTGCTAGCGTCCAACACGTGGTGGTAACAGATGATGCGGCTGCCCGGGCGGCCATTGCCTATCTTAAGCAAGCCCAAGCAGGGCGTGCTACCTTCCTGCCTCGTGCTAGCATGAAGGCCCGCCATCTAGGCGCTGGCCAAATCCAAACAGCTAGTCAGACTGCTGGCTTTATTGGCCTGGCTTCTGATTTAGTGGAGTATGATCCAGTAAACCAGATAATTGTGGCCAATTTGCTAGGGACTACCTTGGTCTGTGATCGTATCGAAGCGGCCCAAAGTCTTGCCAAAGCCCTTAAGCATCAGGTCAAGATTGTAACCCTGGATGGAGAAGTTCTCATGCCGGGTGGTTCCATCACCGGTGGACGTCAAAAGCAACAAACTAGCTCCATGCTAGCCCGTAACCAAGAGTATGAAGCAGCTAAGACAGAATTAGCGCAAGTCATCAAGGACCGGGCTCAGGCAGAAGCTGAATGGCAAGCTTTTCAAGTACAAATTCAAGACTTGCAGGGGCAGGTGGAAGCTGCTCGCCTGAACATGAGTCAGGCGGATTTAGCCTTCCAACAAGCTCAAGAAGGCCTAGGTCATTTGGCTAGCCAAGTCAAGCATCAATCCCAACATCAAATGATTGCCCAAGACGAAGTCAGCCAGCTTAGCCAGACCATTGCTAATGCGGAAGCACACTATGAGCAAGCTCAGGAAGACTTAGTAGCAGCCCAAGCGGCCATTACCCGTCTCAGTCAGGATTTACAACAATTGAACTTGAGCGAAGAGGATCGTCAACAGCAACTACAAGTTCTAGATGCCTCGCTATCCCATTACCGGACTCAAGAAGCCGTTAAGCAAGTAGAAGTGCGGCAGTTGCGACATGACCTGGCAACAGCTAAGAGTCAATTAGAGGAACGTCAGAATTTCCTCATGCAGTATGAGAACTTGGCTGACCAGAACACTGCTGATTTAGCTGAATTAGAGCGTCAATCGGCTGATTTGCTAGAGCAATTAGCAGACTTAGAGGCCACAGCTCAGCAGCAACAGGCGGAACTGACAGCATTAAGAGAAGCGCGGCGAGTTCTTAACGAGACCTATCGGGCTCACGAACAAGAAGATCGCCAACTCCAAGGTCAGCTTCAACAGCTTTATAAGGATGAAGCGCGAGCACAGGCTCAGATTGAGAAAAACGAATCCCTGATTGATTCTCACTTGGATTATTTAAGCCAGGAATATCAACTGACCTATGAAGCCGCTAAGACAGAAGCTAGCCAGTTAGAAGATGCTAGTCAAGTTAGCCAACAAGTTAAGCAAATTAAGCGTCAGATTGACAATCTTGGTCCCATTAACTTGGCCGCCATTGACGATTATGCTGCCCTAGATGAGCGTTACACTCATTTACGGGAGCAAGAAACCGATTTGCTGACTGCTATGGGACAATTACAAGAAACCATGGATGAGATGGATGCGGAGGTCATTAAGCGATTCAGCGAAGCCTTCCACCAAATTAATCAGCAATTCCAGAAAATCTTTAAGAAACTCTTTGCCGGTGGGGAAGCCGCTCTGCAATTGACTGATCCAAGTGATTTGTTGACAACAGGGATTGACATTATCGCCCAACCGCCAGGCAAGCGTAAGCAGCATCTAGCCCTCTTATCCGGGGGCGAGCGGGCCTTTACTGCCATTGCGCTCTTGTTTGCCATTCTGGAGACGCGTCCTGTTCCCTTCTGTGTCTTGGATGAAGTGGAGGCGGCCTTGGATGATGCCAACGTCTTCCGTTATGGCCAATATTTGCAGAACTTTACTGAAAATACGCAGTTCATCGTCATTACTCACCGTAAGGGGACTATGGAACATGCCGACGTGCTCTATGGGGTAACCATGGAACAATCTGGTGTCTCCAAGTTGGCTTCAGTACGTTTGAGTGAAGCTAACTACGACTAAGTATTAGATTCAAATCCATTTATAGAAGGAGGAAGGCTATGATTAAGCTAATTGCCATTGACCTCGATGGTACCTTACTCAATGCTCAAAAAGAAGTTTCCCAGGCTAACCGCCAGGCACTAGCCTATGCTAAATCTAAGGGGGTCAAGGTGGTGCTCTGTACAGGCCGACCTTACTTTGCCATGAAACATTTCCTAGCTGATTTAGGCTTGGTAGACCCAGAAGATTACATTGTGACCTTCAACGGAGGTATGGTCCAGAAGGCTCAGGATGGCCAGGTATTGGTCTCTAATACCTTAGGGACATCGGATGTCTTGGCTTGGTATCAAGTGACACAAGATTTGGATTTGCCAATTAATGTCATTGATGCCGATCGTCTCTATGAGCCGACTGCCTATCCTGCAGGCTATCCATCCCTCTACTTGGAAAATGTCACCAATGTGCCGAGTGTGGTCCAAGACTACAGGACCTTTGATCCAGATCACGCCTTTAATAAATTCGTCATTGTTACCACTCAGGAGCATTTGGATGCCAAAATTCCTAAGTTGGATCCAGCCTTCAAGGATCAATACGCTGTCTTCAAGTCGCGTTCCTTCTTCCTTGAAGTCATGAAAAAGGGCGTCAGCAAGGGTGATACCCTAGCTAAATTAGGGGAGCTCTTAGACATTAGTCCGCAAGAAATGATGACCATGGGCGACCAGGAAAACGACCTGTCAATGATTGAATTAGCAGGTCTAGGCGTAGCCATGGGCAATGCGACTGATCAAGTTAAGGCGGCCGCTCAATACGTCTCCTTGACCAATGAGGAAGATGGCGTGGCACATGCTATTCATAAATTTATCGTATAGACCAAAAGTCAGCTAAGACTTAGAAAGGGGTGAACCCATGGGGTTATTTGATCGTATACGGCGTGCCTTTACCGGGGAAGATGCCGTTGTCAAAGAAGAAGAAGTAAAAAAAGAAGACCAGATAGTCATTGACTCCTACGACCAAGGGACAGCTAAGACCCGTCGCAACTTCACTGATATTATGACCAATCTCTTCACGAGCTTCCGCGAAGTGGATGAGGAGTTCTATGAGGACTTGGAAGAAGCCTTTATCGGGGCGGACGTTGGTTTTGCTATGACCATTGCCATTACCGATGCTATTCGCGATGAAATCGAACGGACAGGTGTCCACAAGCCAGAAGATGTGAAGCGCGTCCTTCTGGAGAAAATGGTCCAAGTCTATGAACGGGGCGGTCAAAATCTGGTTTCACTTAAGGAGAACCCAGATGGTCCGACGGTTATCCTTTTTGTCGGGGTTAATGGGGTAGGGAAGACAACCTCGGTCGGTAAGATTGGTTATCAGCTCAAGCAAGAAGGCCACAAGGTCCTCATGGCAGCTGCCGATACCTTCCGGGCTGGTGCTGTCGAGCAACTGAATGTCTGGGGCGAGCGTCTGGATATTCCAGTGGTAACGGGCAAGGCCCAAGGTGACCCGGCTGCGGTTGTCTATGATGCGGTTAAGAAAGCCAATGCGGAAGGCTATGATTATCTCTTAGTCGATACGGCCGGTCGTCTACAGACCAAGGCCAATCTCATGGAAGAATTGGCTAAGATTAAGCGGATTATTGAGCGTGAGAACCCAAATGGGGTCCAAGAAGTCCTATTGGCTTTGGACGCGACAACCGGGCAAAATGCGCTTATTCAAGCTAAGCAATTCAATGAAGCGACTGAGATTACCGGCTTGGTGTTGACTAAGCTGGACGGGACAGCCAAAGGGGGCGTAGTCCTCTCCATTCGCTATGAATTGGATATTCCAGTTAAGTACATTGGTCTCGGTGAGAAGGCGACTGACTTGAAGAAGTTCGATGCCGAAGCCTATATGTATAGTTTGGTCAAGGATGTTCTTGAAGTGAAGCATTAAGATAGGGAGAGGTTGGGGCAGCCCAGCCTCTTTTTCTAATGGAGATGAAGTTGCTGCTATTTGGATTATCGCAATCTTAAGGAAAACTTTACTTGCGTGTGGGATCTTTTTAGGGTAGGATAGGATGTTAACAATCTATCTGTTCGAGGAGGCCTTATGGAAAAACAATCTTCCTTTAAGTTTGTCATTCAATATAATCTACTTTTATCCATCTTTGCTAGTACGGCTATTTCGGCCGCTATTTTAATAAAATATAGTCAGTTTTCTTGGGGGCAGTTGGCCGTGGATACGACCCAAGCCATTATTATCAGTGTCTTGGTCGGCGTGGGCTTTCCTTTTGACTTGATTACCAAGCCACTTAAGTCAACTCTGTCATTAAGCGGCTGGCCTTTACGTTTGGCAACGAACGCCATGATTTGTGCGATAGTCGCGGCGACTGTGACCATCTATTTCAAGCTAGTTATCTTTGGTCTTGGGCCGGCAACTGTTCCTGCCTTCCTAGCCGATTATCCCTTGTCCTGGGCAGTTGGGGTAAGTGTGGCTTTTATTCTAGAACCTTATCTCTTATCATTTTTGCAAGCAGACCGCTAAAATAACCTAGTGCTCTTTGGGCACTAGGTTGTTTTTATAACAATAAGACTTAGGCAGGCCTAATCTAGTTTGTCTTGACTCTAGAAACATGGTAGAATAAGACAAGAAGGATAAGGAGACGAGGTGTCGCAATGAAAAAAAGCCAAAGTCAAGAAGACTACCTTAAGTTCATTCACGAGGCAGGACATGGCCAATATGTTTCTAACAAGGAAATTGCCACTGGTCTCAATGTAGCCCCCCCTTCGGTGAGTGAGATGATTACTAAATTGGCCCAAGAAGGCTTGGTTGCCTATAAGCCCTATAGCGGGGCCATGTTAACGCCTCAAGGTCAGAAATTAGCCATTGAACTAGTGCGTAAGCATGAAATCTGGGAATATTTCTTAGAGCACAAACTGGGCTATACTAAGACGGAAGTCCATGAATTGGCTGAGCTCTTAGAACACGCAACTTCAACGGATTTGGCCAATCGCCTGGCTGCCTATATTCAATATCCTGAAGGGTAGGCGACTCTAATGGATTTAGCAAAAGTAATGCGGGTCAACCAGCTGCTTGGTTTTTACGGCGGGCTCTTAACTGATAAGCAACAAGCTATGCTTGGCCTCTATTATGAGGAAGACTTTTCCCTGGCTGAAATTGCCGACCACTATGATATTAGTCGCCAGGCTGTCCGGGATAATTTGAAGCGGGCTGAGCAGACTTTAGAGCACTATGAAGATCAGCTCCATCTCTTAGCACGCCGAGAGGCAAGACTAGCCTTGCTAGACCAGCTAGCAAGTCATACGGATGAGGTGGGGCAAAAGTTCCTAGCAGAAATCCGTGCCATGGATCAGTAGCTTGATCCTGTAATTATGAACAAGATAAAATCAAAACATGGGGCTAGTTGAGTGCTAGCCAAGAAGGAGGAACACAATGGCGTTTGAAGGATTATCCGAACGCTTGCAGAATGCCATTAGCGGCATTGGTGCCGGAGGTACCATTAGCGAAGCAGACTTAAGACAGATGATGCGGGAGATTCGTCTAGCCCTCTTAGAGGCCGACGTTAACTTCCAAGTGGTGAAGAGTTTTGTTAAGACAGTCAATGAACGGGCTTTAGGCTCAGATGTCTTGGCTTCATTATCACCCGCTCAACAAGTAGTCAAGATTGTTGATGAAGAATTAACCGCCCTCATGGGTGGCGAACAGGTCCCACTTAACTTTGCGACCCAACCGCCAACCATTATCATGATGGCTGGTCTCCAAGGGGCCGGGAAGACGACAACCGTGGGTAAATTGGCCAAATACGTTCAAGCCCAAGGCAAGAAGCGTCCTTTACTGGTAGCGGGCGATATTTACCGTCCAGCGGCCATTGCCCAGCTCCAAACTATCGGCCAGCAACTAGGGTTTGATGTCTTTAGCTTAGGTTCTGATGTTAGCCCGGTTGAAATTGCCCGTCAAGCGGTGGCTCAAGCCCGTATACAAGGCAATGATGTGGTCTTAATCGATACGGCAGGTCGTCTTCACGTCGATGAGACCCTGATGGAAGAGTTACGTCAAATTAAGGCAGCGGTTAACCCGCACGAAATTCTGCTGACAGTAGATGCCATGACCGGTCAAGACGCGGTCAACGTGGCTAAAGCCTTCAACGATTCTCTGGATATCACTGGGGTGATTATCACCAAATTAGATGGGGATACCCGGGGCGGGGCGGCTTTATCGATTCGCTCAATCATTGACCGACCAATTAAGTTTACCGGGCAAGGTGAGAAACTCGATGCCCTAGAGCCATTCTACCCAGACCGTATGTCTAGCCGGATTCTGGGTATGGGGGACATGATGACCCTGATTGAGAAAGCTCAACAGGAGTTTGATGAAGCCCGCGCCCAAGAGATGGCAGATAAGATTAAGGCCAATAGCTTTGACTTTAATGACTTTATCGAGCAAATGGACCAAGTCAACAAGATGGGCCCACTCAAGGACTTGATTAAGTTAATCCCTGGGATTAACAAGATTCCTGGCCTGGATGAACTCGATGTCAACCAGAAGGATATGGCGCGTGTTAAGGCCATTGTCCTCTCCATGACACCAGCTGAACGTGAGAATCCAGATATTATTTCTCAGAGCCGTCGTAAACGAATTGCAGCTGGTTGTGGTCAGTCGCTAGCCGATGTTAACCGCATGATTAAACAGTTCAATCAGTCACGTGATATGATGAGCCAAATGTCTAATGGTAAGATGGGCGGTATGAAGAAAATGATGGCCCAACTCCAACAAGGCGGCGGTGGCTTCCCAGGTATGGGTGGTGGCGGTATGAGCGATACCGACTTCATGACACCCGAACAGTTAGCTAAACGTAAGGCTGAGAAGGACTTACAACGCAAACTTAAAAAATTGAAGAAACGTCGTTAAGACAAGCAAAGAGGCTGGATATTCCAGCCTCTTTTTCTAGCTATATAATGGGAAGTTTAAACTTCTTTGAAGGTTTCATCGCCCTTATAATTCTCTTCCAACTTGCGGAATTGGTCGCGGGTATCTTGTGGCAGGGCCTGACCAATATCCATCATGCGGACAATGTCCTTGAAGGCGGCTTGAGGAATGGCCAAGTCAGCCAGGTCATCAGGGCTAATCTGCAGATTAATCGGATTAGGATCTCCTGCAGCAAACTTATTGACAAAGTCTGGATCCGCCACAAAGGGGGTAGAGATTCCCACTAATTCAGCATGTTCTAAAGCTTCTTGGGCCTTGGCAATAGAATTAATGCCACCCGTTACCATGAGAGGAAGTCGACCGGCTAGATGCTCGTGGACTACTTGGTTGATTAGACGGCCTTGATGGGGTCCCGCAGCTCTGACGCGGTTACGGAAAACATCCCGTCCCCAACTTGCCAGGCAGAGGTAGTCCAAGGGAACACGTTCCAAAATCCAATCCGTCACTTGATTGAATTCTTCTACTGTATAGCCGACTTCTTGGCCACGTGTTTCCTCAGGCGTACAGCGATAGCCTAGGATAAAGCCAGGTGGTGCCAGTTGCTCGACGACCTCCATAATGGCGTCCCAAATTTCTAAAATCAAGCGAGCACGATTTTCTAGACTATCAGCCCCATAAGCATCCGTCCGCTGGTTGGAGAAGGTAGACAAGAAGGATTGAGGTAGCAAACGTTGGGCACTGGATAACTCGATGCCGGCAAAGCCCGCTTGGATGGCCCGGCGCGTTGCGTCCGCATAATAGCCAATAATGGCCTTGATCTGTGATTGATCTAAGGCTTTTACTTGGTGAGGGATAGGGGAATTCAGGGTCATTGGGCTGGGGCCGTAAACATAGCCCTGACGTCGCAGGTAAGGCTCCGCAAATCGTCCCGCGTGGGTCAATTGGATAAGTGCCTTGGCGCCATCTTG
Source organism: Abiotrophia defectiva (assembly GCA_963546405.1). GTDB lineage: Bacteria > Bacillota > Bacilli > Lactobacillales > Aerococcaceae > Abiotrophia > Abiotrophia defectiva_A. The sequence continues at coordinate 24,632 of CAUUNL010000001.1, forward strand.
CTGCATAGCCTGAGCTAGTTTTGTCAAACCAGGAACACAGGCATCCTCAGCCAGACTGGGGCCAAATTCGAAGAGTTGCCCTTGGGCATGAATGTAGGCAGCCCCGGTGATTTGCAGGGGGGCGGACTGGGCCCGGCGGCGTGAGTAGGCCAAGTCTTCTTCGGTAATGTGACCTTGAGCGGTTGAGGAATTGGTAGTCATAGGTGAGAGGACGAAGCGATTGGCTAAGCTATGGGCACCTAGACTTAGTGGGCTAAGCAGGGGGGATGGCATGTGAGACACTCCTTCGGCAGCTGTTCAAGCAGCTAGCATAATCAGATACTTACACGTTAGCACGAAAATTTTATCTGGTCAATCGCCATGAGTTGACAATCCCCTAGGTCTGATTGATAATAAAATTATTGATGAAAATGGAGGGGTCACATGTTATTAAGTGTTTTGGATTATGCCATGGTAGACAGTGGCCGAACAAGCCAAGAAGCCCTGAGGGAGACAGTGGCCCTAGCGCAATTAGCAGATGAATTGGGCTATCACCGATTCTGGGTGGCCGAGCACCATCAGGTGCCAGCCCTAGCCAGTGCCAGCCCCGAACTTATGATTATGCATTTGCTGGGCAAAACGCAACGCATTATGATTGGTTCGGGTGGCATCATGCTACCTCACTACCGCCCTTATAAGGTAGCAGAGTGGGTGACTACCCTCAGTTCTCTCTACCCAGGGCGTGTCAATGTGGGCTTAGGAAATAATCCAGGTACCAGCTCCGTTAGAGAATTGATGGGGACGGGCGAGCTTAAGCGTTCCGATTATGCCCATCAAGTGACCGACTTGGTTGAGTATTTGGCGGATCCTGACTCAGTTGGTTTACATGCGGCAGGACCTAGCCAGGAAGCCCTCTGGTTACTGTCGGCTGGCCTTCAGTCAGCCCAGTTAGCAGGAAGTTTGGGTCAGGCTTATGTCTATGGCTACTTCTTGGCGCCTGGCAAGGACCCACTTGCCAGTGCTCGAGACGCCTTAACTACCTATCGAGCTGCCTGCCAAGAAGCAGGCCACAGGCCGCAAGCTAGCCTGGCGGTCTTTGTAGTCTTAGGTCAAGATGAGACTCAGTGTCAGCAACTCCTATCTGCCTTAGATGTCTGGCAACTGGGTAAGCAAGATTATGCTGAATTCAAGACCTTCCCAACAGTCCAGGAGGCGGTCGCTTATCCCCTAAGCCAGGAGGATCGAGCACAGATAGAAATCAACCGCCAGCGTGTGGTTGTGGGCACCCTTGATCAAGTCAAGCAGCAGCTAGATGACTTGGCGGCTAGCCTTGATCTTGAGGAGCTGATGGTTATTCCCTTAGTGCCGGATATTAAAAATCGTCAAGCTACTCTCCAGGCTTTAGCACAAGCCTATCAACTAAATCAAGATAAGAAAGTGGAGGAATAATAATGAAGAAATTAGGTAACTATTTATGGGTTGAAAAAGAAGGGGATATCTACACCCTCAGCATGACACCAGAATTACAAGACGATGTCGGGACGGTCGGCTATGTGGAATTTACCCGCGAAAGCCAAGTAGAGGCTGGCGACTCTCTCTTAAGTTTAGAAGCCTCTAAGACTGTCCTAGATATTTTCTCACCCCTGTCTGGTCGCATTGTGGAGGTTAACTCAGCTGCTCAAGATCAGCCAACCTTGCTTAACTCAGCCAATCCAGCAGAATCTTGGCTGGTGCGCTTGACTGATGTTGAGGAAGCAGCCTTCTTGGCTTTACCAGATCCGCTAGACTAAGAGAGGTGGGGCTGACATGTTTGCGCAAGATTTGGATGCCCTGATTCGTCATCTTGGGGCTAGCCCTGAGCCGGGGACTGATGAAGAAAAGTTCCGGCAATATCGTGGCTTAGTCAATCAACGCTTGCCTTATCCAGTTAGTCAGGACTACCTCGATTTGGAAAGTCGTTTCTTGGCAGCCTGGCGCCAGCAAGAACCTATCTATCATTTGGCAGATTGCCAGAAGACAGGGCATCCCTCACTTTATCTCTGGCAGGGCGATATCACCCGTTTAGCGGTAGATGCTATTGTGAATGCAGCTAATTCGGCCATGCTAGGTTGCTTTGAACCTAACCATTATTGCATTGATAACCAAATTCATACCTTTGCCGGCGTTGGTTTGCGCTTGGCCTGTGCTGATTTGAAAAAAGCCCGGGGTGGTAAGCGGCTGCCTGTCGGTCAAGCTCTCATGACATCCGGCTTTAATTTACCAGCCAAGCAGGTCATTCATACGGTAGGGCCACGCATTCATCATTTGCCGGTATCGCCCATGATGCAGGACCTACTCAAAAAGGCTTATCGAGCTTGCTTGGCTTGCGCCGACCAAGCGGGTTTGGCGACAATCGCTTTCTGCTGTATTTCGACTGGTGAATTTTCCTATCCTATTGAAGAGGCGACGCCGATTGCCATTGAGACTGTCTCCGCTTATCTAGCGGAGACAGGTTCCAAGCTCAAGGTCATCTTCAATGTCTGGACAGATAGCCAGTACCAACTCTATCATGACTTACTTAATTCTAAGGAGGCTTCCCATGTGGCAAGCACTAACTAAAACCTATCCCAATCAAGCCCAACAACTCTTGGCACTGCTTAAGGAAGCTCAGGCCGTAGTCGTAGGGATTGGGGCTGGCATGTCAGCCGCGGATGGTTTTACCTATATTGGCCCACGTTTCCAAGAGGCTTTTCCTGACTTTATTGAAAAGTATGGCTTCCTCGATATGTTGCAGGCCAGTCTCTTTGACTTTCCAAGCTGGTCGGAATATTGGGCCTTCCAAAGTCGCTTTGTCTGCCTCAACTACTTGGATCAGCCCATGGGTCCATCTTACTTGGCTCTCAAAGACTTACTCAAGGACAAGGACTATCATATCATTACGACCAATGCCGATAATGCCTTCTGGGTAGCTGATTATGATCCTAACAAGGTCTTCCATATCCAGGGAGAGTATGGCCTGATGCAGTGCAGTCGCCATTGCCATGCTCAAACTTATCGGGATGATGCGCTGATCCGCCATCTGGCTCAGCACCAAGTCCAAGGCCAGGTGGCCTATGAAGACATTCCCCTCTGTCCTAAGTGCGGGGCACCGCTAGAAATCAACAAGCGAAATGCTGAAAAGGGCATGGTGGAAGATGGAGACTTTATGGCCCAATTGGGTCGCTACAAGGATTTCTTGGCTAGCCATGAAGGGGACAAGGTCCTCTATCTTGAAATCGGGGTAGGTTTTACCACACCACAATTTATTAAGCAACCTTTCCACCAAGCGGTGATGGCCAATCCGAATGCCATCTTGGTAGCCTTAAATCAAAAACAATATCGCATGCCACGCGCCATTCAAGACCGGACGGTCTGGCTGTCTCAAGACAGTAAAGACCTCTTGTTGGCCTGTGCGGCTGCAGCTAATCAAGCTTAGGAGGATAACATGTATCTAATTGAACCTATTCGCAATGGCCAATATCTGCCTGATGGGGCCTTAACGCTGGCTATGCAAGTCTATGTTCTCAATCATTTAGACCTAGATGAGACCATACTTTTCCCCTATTACTGTAAGCCTAAGGTGGAAATCGGTCGCTTCCAGAACGCAGAAGTGGAAGTCAACCATGACTATCTTAAGGAACATGGTATTCAGTTAGTCCGTCGTGATACGGGCGGTGGGGCGGTTTACTGCGATCAGGGGGCCGTCAATGTCTGCTATATTATGCCAGGCGATACCAATATCTATGGCAACTATCAACGTTTCTACGCACCCGTTGTCAAACTCTTGCATGATATGGGGGCAAGTGAGGTCGAACAAAGTGGCCGTAATGACCTGACGGCGCTTGGTAAGAAGGTATCAGGTGCCGCCATGACCATGGTGGGTGGCAAGATTTATGGCGGACATTCCCTCCTATTAGATGTCGATTATGAAGCCATGGTGGAAGTGCTCAATCCTAACCGTAAGAAAATTGATTCTAAGGGCATTAAGTCGGTGCGCAGCCGGGTGATGGGCTTGCGTCAACTCTTGGATGAGCCCTATCGTCATATGACCATTGATCAGTTTAAGGATGAGGTTATTTGCCGTCTAATGGGGATTGACTCCATTGAGCAAGCCAAACGCTATCAGCTGACTGAAGAAGATTGGGAAGCTATTGAAGCCTTGGCGGATTCTAAGTATCGCAACTGGGAATGGAACTATGGCAATTCGCCACGCTATAGCTATAATCGCGACGCTCATCTGGGAATTGGGACTGTAGAGTTCAGCCTAGAAGTTGAGGCTGGTCGCATTAGCAAATGCCGTATCTATGGTGATTTCTTCGGTAAAGGGGCCATCCAAGATATTGAAGAAGCCTTGCTAGGCACACCTGTTACTAAGCAAGATTTATTAGCAGTCCTGTCCAAACAGGACTTGGCTCATTATTTTGGGCCAGTCACCGCCCAAGAACTGGTGGACTTAATCCTATCCTAACATTTCGGCTCCTGTCCTTTGAAAGGGCGGGGCTTTTTATTACGCCGCTTGAAAAATTTTCGCCATTAATTTTTTGGTGGGTGTCTCAAATGCAGTGGCCAAAACTAATATCACTGCTAACAAGAAACCGATATAATTAGTTAGCCATGAAAAGCGCCTATCACCATAGATAAACATAAGTTTGAAAGCTAAAAGCCCCTAAACCTAAAATCGCAAGAAAAATTTTTGCAAACCTAAACATTTTAGGTTGACCTAATCTTTTCTCTGTTGTACAATATAATTAGCGGTAAGAGAGGAGATGATTCATGTGATTAAGACACAGGATCTAACGGTCAGTTATGACAATCAAGTGGTCGCTTTAGAAGGGGTAAACCTGGAATTAACAGGTCCGACCATTACCGGCATTATTGGGCCCAACGGTGCTGGTAAATCTACTTTTGTCAAAGCAATCTTGAATATGGTAGACCATGACGGCCAGATTTTTCTGGACGGGGTGCCTGCCACGAAGATGCTGAAGAAAGTAGCTTATGTCGGCCAAAAGAGCGACATTGATTTCAACTTTCCAATTAAGGTCAAAGAATGTGTCTCCTTAGGCACGTATAGTAATCTCGGTATTTTCCGCAAGGTAAGTAAGAAAGAATGGAATAAAGTTGAAAAAGCGCTCGCCCAAGTTGGCTTGAGTGACTTCGCTAACCGACAAATCTCAGCCCTCTCGGGTGGTCAGTTCCAACGGGTTTTAATGGCGCGTTGCCTAGTTCAAGAAGCAGATTACATCTTCTTGGACGAGCCCTTTACTGGGATTGATTCGGTCAGTGAAGAGATTATTATGAAGATCTTGAAGGACCTCAAGAACCAAGGCAAGACCGTCTTGATTGTCCATCATGATTTGCATAAGGTACGGCGTTACTTCGATCAGTTGATTATCATCAATAAGCAACTGATTGCTGTAGGACCTACTGAGCAGGTATTTAATGACCAAAATATGAAGGCCGCCTATGGCGACAGCGTCTATTTTGGTGCGGGAGGTGACCTAGTATGACCTTGATTCATGACTTTATTGAGAATGTGACAACCCTGCATTATATGCAGAATGCGCTAGTCACCGCCATTGTCATTGGGATTGTCTCAGGGGCTGTAGGGTGTTTTATCATCTTAAGAGGGATGTCCCTGATGGGGGATGCTATCTCTCACGCGGTATTACCAGGGGTCGCCTTGTCCTTCATCTTGGGGATTAATTTCTTCGTTGGGGCCATTGTCTTTGGGCTTTTTGCCTCCATGATTATTACCTTCATTCGAGGAAATTCAATTATCAAGGGGGACACAGCGATTGGGATTACCTTCTCCTCCTTCTTGGCCTTGGGGGTCATCCTGATTGGCTTGGCCCGGAGTTCAACAGACCTCTTCCATATTCTCTTCGGGAATATCTTAGCGGTTCAAGATTCTGACAAGTGGATTACCATTTGGGTTTCCGTAGCGGTGCTGATCGTCATCATCCTCTTCTTCAAGGAGTTGCTGATTACGTCCTTCGACCCGCAAATGGCTAAAGCCATGGGTATGAAGGTTAACTTCTACCACTACCTCTTAATGATTCTCTTGACCTTAGTGTCTGTAACGGCCATGCAAAGTGTCGGAACCATCCTGATTGTGGCCATGCTTATTACACCTGCTGCCACCGCCTATCTCTACGTCAATAGCCTTAAGTCTATGATTCTCCTCTCATCGACTTTGGGGGCTGTGACTTCAGTATTAGGTCTCTTCCTCGGGACTAGCTTCAACGTGGCGGCCGGCTCCAGCATTGTACTCACCTCAGCTGTGATTTTCGCGATTAGCTTCTTCATCTCTCCAAAACAACAATTCTTTAGAAAGCGGGTTTTACGCAAATGAAACACAAGCTAATGAAATTAGTGGCACTCTTAACGGTATTGTTTTGTTTGGTACCAAGCGTGAGCGCCCAAGATAAAAAACTCAAAGTTGTCGCAACCAACTCCATTATCGCCGATATAACCAAGAACATCGCAGGTGATAAAATCGATCTTCACTCCATCGTTCCGGTAGGTCAAGACCCTCATGAATATGAACCACTACCTGACGATATTAAGAAGACTACCCAAGCTGATTTAATTTTCTACAACGGCATTAACTTGGAAACTGGGGGCAATGCTTGGTTCACTAAATTGGTTCAAAACGCCAAACGAGTGGAAAACAAAGACTACTTCGCAGTCAGCGAAGGCGTAGAAGTCATTCACTTGGAAGGTGAGGGCGAGACCGGTAAGGAAGACCCTCATGCTTGGTTGAACTTGGAAAATGGGGTAATTTACGCTAAAAACATTGCTAAACACCTGATTGAAAAAGATCCAAGCAACAAGGACTTCTACCAAAAGAACTTGGATGACTATGTTGCCAAGTTAGAAGCTTTGGACAAGGAAGCTAAAACTAAGTTTGATGCTATTCCGGAAGAGAAGAAAATGATTGTCACTAGCGAAGGCTGCTTTAAGTACTTCTCTAAAGCCTACAATGTACCATCAGCTTACATCTGGGAAATTAACACCGAAGAAGAAGGCACACCTGACCAAATTCGTGATTTGGTTAAGAAGCTCAAAGGTTCTAAGGTATCAGCTCTCTTCGTAGAATCAAGTGTGGATGACCGTCCAATGAAGACCATCTCTAGCGAGACCGGTATTCCAATCTACGCTAAAATCTTCACTGACTCTATTGCTGAAGAAGGCCAAGATGGCGACAGCTACTACTCTATGATGAAGTATAACTTAGATAAGATCTCAGAAGGTTTAGCTAAGTAAACAAAATTTTCGCATCTGTAAAGTAAAAATACTTTACAGATGCTTTTTTATATGTTAGACTAGGTTCTGTAATCAATTGAGGAGGTGAAATTAACATGGCAGTTAAAATTCGTTTGAAACGTATGGGTTCTAAGAAAGCACCTTTCTACCGTATCGTTGTTGCTGACTCACGTTCTCCACGTGATGGTCGTATCATCGAGAAAATCGGGCACTACAACCCATTAACTAACCCAGCTACTTTAGAAGTTGAAGAAGAACTCGCATTGAAATGGTTATCAAATGGTGCGCAACCATCTGACACCGTGCGTAACCTCTTGTCTTCAAAAGGCATCATGAAGAAATTCCACGAAAGCAAATAGTCTCGAGCAGTGTTCTAGATAAAGGATGATGAGATATGGTAAATATTGAAGCATTAATTACTGCAATCGTGAAGCCGCTCTTGGACCACCCAGAAGATTTTGGTGTGGAACAAGTAGAGACAGATGACTTCATGGAGTATCATTTGCACTTGAATCCGCAAGATGTAGGGCGTGTGATTGGTAAGAAGGGCCGTGTAGCCCGCGCCATCCGAACTATCGTCTACAGCGTTAAGACTCGTGGTCGCAAGCGGTCACGCATTGTCATTGCTGACCATGCGGAAGAAAGTTCAGCAGAATAATCAAGCGCCCTTAGGGGCGTTTTTCTATATTCATTAGGAGGAAATCGGTGAAGAAAGAAGAAAGAAAAAAGCTTAAAGAAGTATATGGCTGGCGGACATGGGCCGGTAGTGGCCTCTTACTGTTCTTATTAATTTTTACGTTCTTTGCTTATCTGGCCCTCCTTGCGACCCAACCTCAAGCCCTTTTGGCAGGCCAGGAACCTTTCCCAGAAAGCTCGAGCAAGCATGTAGTGGTAGAAGCAGAGTCGATCTTTCTCTTGGCTGAAGAGGATAATGTGGCCATCTACCTTGTCTCAGCCGCTAAGGTAAGAGATAAGCCTTACCTAGTCTTGGTCGCTAGCAAAGATGATCCGGATGTCGCCGCTGCTCGCCTCAAGACCTATGGCGCGCTGCTCAATGAGCCTGCCAAGCTGATTGGGGAAGTGGATAAGAGTGACGCGGCCAAGAAACTCTTAGATACGATGGCAGATAATAGTGAAACGGGTCTTCCATACCGTGATCAGCTATGGACGGAATATCTGGTTAACATGAAAGACTATCGTCAGTCACAAAGGACCATCCATTGGTTAGCTTACGGTTTTACAGCAGCCAGTGTCTTGTGTATCTTATGGGGCTTGTTCAATCGCTACCGTCGACGTCAGTTCTATGGCCGTCTCTATGAACATTTCCCTGAACTCAAGGGCCAGCTTGACCACTTGCAAGTAGCCAGTGACTATGCAGATGACTATCGTGGCCTCTACCTCTACAAAGACAGTTTGATTTGCTTGGGGCTGCGTATGGCCGTTCTGCCTATCAACGAGCTAGTCGCTTTGACCTTGAATAAGGTAGTTTCGCAGGGCCGTTACGGGACAAAGCAAGTTAACTACTTCTTCCGAGCACGAGATGTGGAGGGACAATTCCATACCTTTAGAGCCTATCATGGTCGCAAGAAAACTCTGGCGGAAGACTTGGAGACCTTCCTAGTTGTCATAGGGCAACGCTATCCTGAATTGCAAATCGCTTCTAAATAAGCTTAAGACGCCTTTGAGGCGTCTTTTTCATTTGGCGGGTCATATGTCTCAGAGCCTTTTAGCGAGCTCAGTGCTTTTGTTAAGGGAATCTTTCTTATTAAGTAAGAAATCGCTTGAAAATATCTGTACAAATCCATGAAAGGGGTTTATAATAGAGCTATACTTAAGGAGAAAGAAGGGTGTTTATGAAGGAAAAGAACTTACGTGGCCTTTGGGCAACTGTTTTACTCACCGTTTTGTTTGGTGGATTTGCTATTTTAATGTGGTTTATAGGTGGGATTGCAAGTAGCCCTCAGTATGTTGTGGACCGGGGTGGCCTCTTCCCAAGTAATTTTGGCCAAAATGTAGCCATCAAAATGGAGGCTATCCAAGAAATTGGCGCCATTAAAGGTGATGATAAGGCCGGAATGTACTTAGTTCAATCCGGGGATAAACTTGTTGCCCTTATAGCGTCCAAGGATGATGCAGATATTAAAGCTGCCTTAGCCGCTCAGGAAAAAGGTGAATTAGCTAATAGTCCTGTCCTTGTAGCAGGGGATAAGGCTGATAACTCAAGTGCCAAGGACAACATCTCTAAGATTCGTCAAAACCTTAAAGCAGAAGTTCAGTCGTCCTTAAATGGTTCCTATCTCATCGATGTCCAAAAGCATAAATCAAATGCCCAAATGCTTATGTACGGTGCCTATGGCTTTGGTGCGATTACCTTGTTCTTCATCGGGCTCTTTGCCTTCAATGTTTCCCGCCGTAAGAAAGCCTATCGTGAGCTCTATGCCCAATTCCCAGAATTGGAAGGCAACTTGGATCTCTTGGTATCAGGTGGACAATATGCTGACAGCAAGCGTGGCCTCTATGTCTACAAGGACCACCTCATTGCTTTAGCTCAACGAAACACCATCGTGCCTGCCAAGGATGTCCTCTACCTGGTGGCTGTTAAACAAACCATTCAACAGGGGATTGCTAGCCATGTCAACTACACGGTTGAAGCCTATGATAAGAACTTCAAGAAACATGTTCTCAGCACATTATTAGGTTCTAAGAAGACCTATGATGATGATGTCAATGCCTTTACTTACTTCGTAGATCAGCACTACCCTGAAATTCTAGTGGGTGCTGATCATGCACCAGAATACCAAGCATTGAAAAATGCTGCAGGTCTTTAATAAGCCCTCACCGGGAGAGTCAGCCTTAGGGCTGGTTCTTTTTTGCCTGTAATGGCTTCACACTGACTTCTAAAAAGGGTATAATGAATTTATCATTTAAGAAAGAAGGTAAGTTATGAAACGCAATAATCTACGTAATGTTTGGCCTTATTTAATTTTTGCCATGATTTGCGCTGCCCTTGGTGGCTTCCTCTTCTATAAGAGTCAGAATTCAAGTGCTGACCAGTTTGTAGAACAAGGCTTGGTCTATCCTAAGACCGAAGCTCTGACGGGGCATACAGCAGTAACCATTAAGGAAATTATTCCTGTTTTGGAGATTACCATCACAAAAACAAAAAATGGGGTAGTAGTGTCTGAAAACAAAAATACAGGATTGGTTGCTTACTTGGTCTCTGACGGCGAGCGGGCTTTTCCAGTAGTCTTACATGATGATTCCAAAGTAGTTAAAATCCTAGAGGAACGGATTAAGGCTGGTCAACTGGAATCTAATCCCCTAAACGTTGTGGCTTATGCCTCAAAAAGTAAGGATGACCTGCAAATTGCAGAAAAAGTTATCCAACGTGCTGATGTTGATGCTTCTGTCAAATCAGGCTATGATGATTCTGCGCTCCTAGATGTGGCAGAAGCTGAGAGCCGTCTCAACATCATGCTTTTCGTAAGCTTTGCCTTAGGCGCAGCGGTTCTATTATTGCTACTTACCGCTCTCTGGAAATACTGGAAAAATACTAAGTTCTACAGTACCTTGTATGATCACTTCCCAGAATTAGCTCAAGACTTGGATAAATTAGTGACCGACAGCGACTTCCATAGCCCTGAGTTAGGTCTCTATGTCTACAAGAATCACCTGGTAGTGATTGGGGGTAATGATCGTATCATCGACTTGACTCAAATCATCTATACTTATGCAGTCCGTCAAACCAATAATTCAGTGGTTACCTTCCAAGTTCACTTACATAATAACCAATTCCGCCGTCTTGTGGTCAAACCGCGTCGCTATCAAAGAGATTTCACGCAATCTATGTTAGATCGTCTCATGCTCTACTTGCAAGAGGCTTATCCATCTATGTTGGTAGGCGTTCAACATGCGACCGATTATAAAGAATTAAAACGTCAAGCACGTGGCTAAGCCATAAGTGACTAAGCAAAGGACTGGGGTAACCTGGTCCTTTTTGATAGTGGTGATAAGACAGACACTCTTGTATAATAGACATAGTAGCTATGGAAGGAGGCAAACTATGAAAAGATATAAATTAATGAAGCTCCTACCTTATTTAATCGTGGTGGCTATCTGCCTCTTAATTGGGGGTGGCCTTGCCTTTATTAGCCAAGTGACGAGCGCGGATAGTCTCCGTGCCCAAGGTTTGGTCTATCCGAAGGTCTCTAGAGTCAGCCGTCTGACTGCTGTCCCAGTAACCAGAATCACTTATGTCTCCGCCGTTAGCAATATGGTAAAGGAGCGAGGTAAGATTGTCTATCGCGATGATAAGACCGGAATGAGTCTTTTCCTAGTTAGTGATGGGGGATTGGATATTCCGATTCTATTCCGAGATGACTCTTCACTTCTTCCTATGCTCACAGAAAAAAGCGATCAGGGGCAACTCGCGAATGAACCCTATTATGTCATGGCCATGGTGGATGACAGTGACAAGAGCAAAGAATTTCTACAATCAATCGAAAGCTATGTCACCAATAAGACGGGGCAGCGTGTCTTTATAAGTGGGACCTTGCTTAATCAAGACAAGGCGGAAACCTACATTCAATCCATGAAGTTAGGGAGCTATCTCTTCTTTGCTTTAGCGCTGGCGGTATTGGGCTTCACAGCCTATCGCTATAGTGCCATGCGAAGTTTCTGGAGCCAAGTTTACCAAGCCTTGCCAGAGCTAGCAGAGGACCAAGATTTGCTAGTGAGTCAGAGCCAGTTCAAGTCTAAGCAACTGGGACTCTATCTCTACCGGGACTATCTTATTGTATTAGGCGCCAAAGAACGCTTGATTGACCTTAGCACGGTATTGGGTTTAAATCTGAACAATGAAAGCAACAATGGCAGCTTGAAGAGCCGGCTAATCCTCTATTATGACCGAGATCAGTTTGAAACAGTTAAACTTCGCCCCTATCCAGAGAAGGAGGCGCGTGCCTTCCTAGAAGGTCTGATGGCCCATCTTGAAAAACACCATCCGCATATCCTGCTAGCTGATGAGCGTTTAGCTATCTAGGAGTTGGCTAGACAAGGAAAAGGCAGTTGGTTATAATAAAGTAACGAATAATAACTAGAAAGAAGGAATTCTATGAAACCCAACTTTAAGCGTGGCGTGATTAGTCTTGTGATTTATGGTTTGTTGCTTTTAAGTGCAGCCGGCTTCTTCCAATATATAGCGACCCAATCAACACCGGAGAAGTTAGCTAGCCAAGGCTATGTCTATCCTAAGACTAGCGATACCAAGACCAGTAGCAAGACCACCTTCGCAGTAAAAGCTATTTACAGAATTAAAGATACTAAGTACGGAAAACAACCCTTTGTCATGGCCGATGATAAGAGCCTTCTGGCGACTGAGGCAAAGCCAGATTTAGCCATTATTAAAAAGCTAGAAGAAGCGCAAGAAAAGGGCACCTTAGCAACCAATCCGATTACGATTATGGGGGAAGTCGAGGAGCTCAGTAGCGTTTCCTTCCAAAACACTAAACACTCTCTAGAAAAGCAAGAGCCTGGAGTGACAGACAATAAGGAATTTGAGATTAAGAAACTCAACCTAACCAGTGTTGCTAATGTTGAAAGCACTGGTACTACCATGACTGCTCTGACTGCACTAGCAGGTGTGGCTTTCTTGGCCTATGCAGTCTTCCGTTATGCAAGCAATAAACGCTTCTACGACCAACTCTTAGTAACCTTCCCTGAGCTAGGTCAAGATGATCAAGCCTTACGTAAGGGCGCAACCTACTACGAGAAGGATTTGGGTGTCTATGTCTATAAGGATCAGATGATTGTCATGGGGCGTAAAAATTCAATTGTGGACTTGTGTGACATTATCTATAGCTATGTCTATAAGGAAACCAGACGCTTTAACCTCTACAAGACCGTCAAGTTTGTGGTTTATCTCCATACCAAAGACTTCAAACGCTTAGCTGTCTTCCCAGCCAAACACACAGTTAAAGATACTGAAGCCAAGTTAAATCGACTGATGGAATATCTAGATGCCAGCTACCCTCAAATGTTAGTCGGATTTGACCATAAGGACGAATATATGGCCCTCAAACAAGCAGCGGGCCGTCGCTAAGACAACTAGAATCAGGCTCCCTTTCATGGTATACTGAGAGGGTAGGCCTGATTTTTATTAGGCATAAAAGGAGGACAAGTATGACTTATTATCGTGTAGCTCGTATTGTGAATACCTTCGGGATTCGGGGGCAACTCAAATTAATTGCCGATACTGACTTTCCGGAGGAGCGCTTTGCAAGTGGCAAAACCCTCTACATTTTGAAGGATTTGAACTCTCAACCGCTAGCCAGTGTTCAAGTTGCTAAGGCCGCTATCCATAAGGGGACTTGGCTCATTAGTTTTGTTGGTTACGACAATATTAATCAGGTCGAAGGCTTCAAAGGCTGCTGGCTAGCCATTGACGAGAGTGAGCAGGATGAGTTAGAAGAAGATAGCTACTACCATCATCAACTCCTGGGCTTGGAGGTTGTCACCCTAGAAGGCAAGACCCTTGGCAAGATTAAGGAAATCCTACAGTTAGGTTCCAATGATGTCTTTGTCGTGCAACGTAATATTCCCAAGGCCAAGGACGCCTTAATTCCTTTTATTGGCGATGTAGTCAAAGCCGTTGACCTAGAAGCTGGACAGGTTAAGGTTGAACTAATGGAAGGGCTGATTGACGATGAAGCTTGATGTCTTGACCCTCTTTCCTGAGATGTTTGAGCCCATGCATCATTCCTTGATGGGGCAAGCCCAAGCCAAGGGATTGATTGACTTCCAGACCCATAACTTCCGGGACTTTGCGGTCAATAAACATGGCCATGTAGATGATTATCCCTTTGGTGGTGGGGCAGGTATGTTGTTGCGGGTGGATCCCATTGTTCATATGTTAGAACATATCGCGCCCAAGGAAAATGCCCGCATTATCCTGATGGATCCAACCGGGGTGCCATTTAGTCAGAGTTTGGCCCAGGAATGGTCTCAGGCGGAGCAGTTGGTCTTTATTTGTGGTCACTACGAGGGCTTTGACGAGCGGGTGCGGTCTTTCGTAACCGATGAAGTTTCACTGGGGGATTATGTCTTAACCAATGGGGAACTGCCGGCTATGATTATGATTGATGCTACTGTGCGCTTGATTCCTGAAGTCTTAGGTAATGCGGAGTCTATTGTGGGTGAGTCCCACCAACGGTCACTCTTAGAGCATCCTCAGTATACCCGCCCACGAGACTTCCGTGGCATGGAGGTGCCAGAGGTACTCTTCAGTGGCCATCATGATAAGATTCGTCAGTGGCAGGGCAAAGAAGCTATCCGCCGGACTTTGGAACGCCGTCCGGACTTACTTGAACAGGCCGATTTGTCCAAAGAAGAGCGCAAGTGGCTAGCTGAAATTCAGGCCGAAAAAAATGTCAATTAGGCTTTACAAATAGGCAGAGTTTGGTATAATACTAGAAGTGGTGAAAAACCGCAGATATCACAATATTCCGCTGGCTACGCCCTAGGGCTAGTTATGAGTGTTAGTCGAGAGGAGAAAAAAACATGAGTAAAGTGATTGAAAAAATTACCTCAGCTCAATTACGTAGCGATATTCCTGAGTTCCGCCCTGGTGACACTGTACGTGTACACGCTAAGGTTGTCGAAGGTTCACGCGAACGTATCCAAATCTTCGAAGGGTTAGTAATCAAGCGTCGCGGTGCTGGCATCAGCGAAACTTACACAGTTCGTAAAATTTCGAACGGTGTAGGGGTTGAACGTACTTTCCCAGTACACACTCCACGTGTTGCTAAAATCGAAGTTGTTCGTAAAGGTCGCGTACGTCGTGCTAAGCTCTACTACATCCGTGCCTTGTCTGGTAAGGCTGCACGTATCAAAGAGCGTGGTCGTTAACATACCGAAATATAAAGAGAACTACCAGTCGTCTGATAGACGCTTGGTGGTTCTTTTTTGTTTGTAGCGAATAGTTTGTGAATCTATAATGTGTCACTATTATTTTAGAAGGGTGATTATACGCACATTATCAGTGTTACCAATATGTCATCAAAATATTTGTGGTTCTTTCGTTTTGCCGATTTTAAAAGTTCTTGTGAATACTAAATATAGTTGGCAAAAATATTGGGAGAATTTGTCTTAATTTAAAGGTCATGCATCGCTTGAATAGAGGGCATAGCATCTTGTAAGGAATAGTTTTTATCTAGAATTCTTAGATGTTTAGAAGAGTTAGATGCCATAAGTTCATTCATTAAATTATTGTCTTTTATTAGTGCGCCTTTATTTTAGCTAAATAGACAAGTATTGGGAAACTTTGTCTATTTATACTTGACTAAAGTTTTTGTCAAAATAAACAAAATAAGAATTTCGTTAATTTTTAAGAAAAAAGAGACCAGATCTAAAATTGTGAGGAATGGACCAAAAATATAGGGGGTTATGTTACGAAATGATTACGATTTAGTAACAGCATTCTAGCAAAACGAGATAACCTTTGACGTGAATTTGTATAGTGTTATAATAGTGCCAATCTTAGGGGAGTAGCGGCAAAGAGGGTTATATAAAGTAAATTGGAGATTTTATTTTGAATTTCTTAGGTAACTTCGGAAATTTCATTTCTATTTCTATCTTTAATTATTAGACATTTTCTACAGTATTAAAAATGAAGACTACCTACTTCTTCTAGGCAAGAAATACATTAGGGGGGTAAACAGTAACTATGAATATACTTGTAACGGGGAATACAAGTTACCTGACACGAGAATTTATCCAGGAAGCTTTTCCAGAAGGTCGTGTGATTATTCTGGGGGACTGTGACTTAAAAACATCTTATCGGCAAGGAGTGACGGTCTTATCCATGGAGCAAAGGGACTGGGCTTTGGAAGAGGTTTGTGAGATGTATGAGATTAACCAGGTGGTTTTTTTCTCAAATTTCCTTACGCTTCGTTCGAAGGAAGTTGGGGAAGGGGAGGCTCTTCAGCAACTCCTTACTGCTTGTCAGACCTATCGTATCAGCCGCTTTTGTTATTTGGCTGGACCGCAATCGAATTTTCAAAATCAAGAGCTGGAGACACAACTGGCCCAAAGCTATGAGCAACTTTGCCTCTATGAAGGTCAAGAGCATGGTCTGTCAATTAAGGTAATTCGCTTACCCTATCTTTATTCAAATCAAACTTTACCACCTTACATCAATCAGATATTTAGTCAATGGGCGAGCGGTGATGCTGCACGGTTCAAGGAAAATCGGGACAGCGACTTTTTCTTCCTACAAATGGATGATCTAGCTCATCTACTGTATAAGGTATTGGATGATTGGACCGATGAATCAGAGCTCTTGCTTGTACCTAATAGCTTCAAACTAACTTATCAGGATTTGGCTCATGCCATGCTCCAATTTAAACCAGATGTTTCCATTAGTTTTACAAAGGGACAGCTTCAAAAAGTTGGACAAACTACGTCGATGACTACTTCGCTTCGAACACGTTATGGGTGGTTTCCTCAATTCAATCCCTTAGAGGATTGGCAAACTATCTTAAAAGAGGGTTATCTTGGCCAAGGGAAGTCCTCCTTGTTTGGGTGGTGGCAGGACTTGAAACAATGGATGGGACTACATCCAACCCTGGTAAGGATTGTAGAAGTATTTCTTCTCTTCCTTCTATCAGAAATCTTCTCTCTGATTCTGAGAAATCAACAACAATTCCGCACAGTTGATGTGCGAATTCTCTACATCGTCGTGATGGCTATGACTGGTGGGATAGGGTTTGGGCTTTTATCGGCTAGTTTGTCGATTTTAGCTCTGCTATATATCTATGTAACTTCCGGGAATAACTGGATTACACTCTTCTATGACCCGCTGAACTGGGTTCCTTTTGTGGTCTACCTAGTAACAGGCGCTATGGTTGGTCGTTTGAGGGCTGAGGCCTTGCATGACAAAGCTGTTTTGTCGCGAGAGAACCAACTTTTACGCGATAAGAGCCATTTAATTCGCCAACTTTATCGTGATATGCTACTTGATAAGTCTATGCTAAAAAAACAAATCATGGGTTGTCGTGATTCCTATGGCCGTATATATAACTGGGTTAAGCGTTTGAATCAACCGACTCCTGAGCGAGTTCTTAAGGTAGCCCAAGAGCTCTTAGTTGAGTTAGTAGACCCAATGGCTCTAGTCTTCTATCAGGTATCAGGAAGCAACCAACTAGCTCCTGTTCCTAATCTTAGCAAAGCATTGGCAAGTCCTCTGTTAGAGGGACCTTTAGGGCCATTAGCTGAGCCTTTGATGGCAGGTGAACTTTGGTTGAACCGGCAACTTGATCCAAGCTTGCCGCATTATGTGTCAGGATTACGATATCAGGATCAATTAGTCATTGTTGTCGGTTTGTTAGAGCGTCAACTAGACCCCATGGATGTGGCGCACTATAATCAACTTCGAGTTATTTTTGGTTTAATTGAAATGTCACTCCAGCATGCATTGGAAATCACTAATAACCAATAAAATAAGGGGGATAAGTTATGCTACCAACTTTGATACTGGTTGTGTTGTTGCTAGGGCACTTGTTTATTAGCTATGTTCTCTATCGGCAGATGCTTGCTCGAAAAGTTTCAATTAATCCTATTTTGTGGATACCTATTCTCTTGCTTCCCTATTTAGGCCCTTTAGCGGTAGCTATTGCCTACTATTTGATGTCTAAGCGAGCAAGAAGGCAGCAAATAGAAGTAGGAATAGAGGAAAGCTTAGCGTTAGAGGATCATTCGCTAGAATTAGAAGTGGAGGAAGAAGACTCTATTGACCTTCGAGCATCAGAAGATGTCAGGCAGTGGGTACCAATTGAAGAAGCATTATTACTCAATGATTCAATTACAAAACGCGAATTGATGATGAGTATGCTTAAAGACCAGCCAAGCAATGTAGTCGCTTTGTTACAAGAAGCGCGAATGAATGAAGATGTTGAAGTAGTCCATTACGCAACTGTCATGTTGGCGGAATTACACAAAGACTATGATCTTAAAGTACATCAACTTAAGGAAGAATTAGCTGAGCAACCCGATAATCTTTCTCTTTTGGAAGAGCTTTGTTTAGTTTTAGAGGAGTATTTAATATCTGGGTTAGTGGCTGGAAAATTTGCAGAAAGCTCTCGACGTCAGTATATTGATTTATTACGACGGAAGGTTGCGCTTAATCATGAACTAAAAGACTTTATCCGATTGGGGCAACAGTATTTAGCTCTAGGGGAAGAACAACGAGTGCGGCAAGTTCTAGAGTATTGCCAGATTAATTGGCCAACCGATGAGTCTTATCGCGTATTTCAATTTCAAGCTCTAGTTGCTCTTGGTGATCGATTAGGCTTGCAACAATTTTTTCAAGATATTGACACTTGTCATGTGTATTTTTCACGCCGTAATCGCCAAGTAATTCAGTTTTGGCGGCAACAAGTGTAGTAGGGGGACGCTATGAAAGGATGGAAACAATTTCGTTATCGAGGGGTTTTACTAGTATTTATTGCTTTTCTAGGAGTGGCTGTGGCTTTATTCTTGGAGCGACAAGGGATTGGCTATCAAATTCCAGAGCAAGCCTATACCTATCTAACAGGAGCGGTTGTAACCGCTGATCAAGCACAATCACAAGTGCCGGTCAATACGCTTGTGGTCATGGATAGTCGAGACCCGTCTAGTATGTTGGCCAAAGAACAATTTCAACAAATTCTTAAGGATATGAAAGTAGGCTATACATTGATTGATATAGCCGAAGACTCTCTTCCTGAGCTCCAAAAATATGAGAAGGTAGTAATGTTAATTTCGCAACTTGATGATTTAGATCAAGAATTGGTTGGATTACGCGATTGGGTTGAGTCAGGAGGCTATGTTCAATTTGCCTTGACACTCCAGAAGTCTAGCCATCTGTCTTTAATTGAACAAGCTATAGGGATTAAACAATCTCAGGCGGAACATGGTCTTGTAGACAAGCTTTACATTGAACCTGACTTCATGATTGGAGGAGGTCGTGAGTACATAATCGAAGAACCCTTTGATTCTGCACTCAAGGTGGAACTGTCAGATAAAGCTAAGGTTCACGTTAGTCGCAAGGAAGGAGATGGGATTTTACCATTAATTTGGGAGCATTCCTATGGTAAAGGGAAGTTTGTAATCGATAACTTTGGTATCTATAACAAAGTGACCAGAGGCCTCTATGCGGCTTCATATAACCTGATGGGTAAGGTAGCAAGTTATCCAGTTATTAATGGTTCGGCTTTCTACTTAGATGATTTTCCTGCTCCGGTACCTGGCGGCGACGGCAAGTATGTTAAGCGTGATTATAACTTGAATGTTGCTGATTTCTACACCAATATCTGGTGGGTAGATATGCTGAGTTTTGTCGATAAGTACGGGATTAAATACACTGGTGCAACCATTGAAAATTATGAAGATGATACTTCAGGTAATGTTCACGGTCAAGATGACATTTCTCGTTTTGTCTATTTTGGTAATATGTTGCTAAGATCAGGTGGAGAGATTGGTTATCATGGGTATAATCACCAACCTCTGTCTCCAAAGTCGGTGGATTATAAAGGTCTTTATTCTTATCATACTTGGGAAGAATCTGCTATGATATCCGCCATGAAAGAGTTAGTACGTTTTAACGAGGAACTTTTTCCTAATGTAGAGAAGTCAGTCTATGTTCCACCTTCCAATGTCCTATCGCCAGAAGGGCGCAAAGTATTGGTAGAGAATATTCCAGAAATTAAGACGATTGCCAGTAACTATTTCTCGGGTGATTTCGCCTATGACCAAGAATTTGAATGGGCACCAGATGGTATGGTGGAGCAACCTCGAATTATTTCGGGTGGGATGCTCGACGATTTTATGCAGTTAGCAGCATTCTCTGAGCTCAACATGCATTTTGTCAATACTCACTTTATCCACCCTGATGATACCTTGGACGTGGACCGTGGGGCAGAACTAGGTTGGGGTGTACTTAAAAGAAATCTTGAACACTATATAAGTTGGCTTAAAACTGCTGCGCCTGCTCTGAGAGACTTAACTGGTTCTCAGTTGTCAGGAGCAGTACAACGCTATGCGGCAATAGCGCCTAAGCAAGAACGCACCGAGTCAGGAATTGAATGGACTTTCGATCATTTCTACGATGAGGTCTATCTCTTTGTCCGAATTAATGAAGGGCAATTAGGTGAACGGGTAAATGGTGGTACATTAACACATTTAACCGGAAATCTCTACCTTTTGAAAGCGACTCAGGCCAAAGTAAGCATTGACTGGAGTGAAAACCAAGAATGAGAATATGTTTAATATTGGAAGGAAGCTATCCTTATGTGCATGGGGGCGTCTCAACTTGGATGCATCAGTATATTCAGAATATGCCTCAACACGAGTTTGTTCTCTGGGTTATTGGGGCTAAGGCTAAGGACAGGGGCAAGTTCGTCTATCAAATGTTGGATAACGTGGTCGAAGTTCATGAAGTATTCCTAGATGATGCTTTACATTTAGCCCCAAGTAAGCGTCTATTTGATTATCGTTTTAGCAAAGAAGAATTAGAATCACTTAGACAACTTATGGAAACAGGGCGCCCAAACTGGGAGCTTCTATGCCAACTCTATCAAGATAAGCAGCTGAATCCTGTTGATTTCTTACAAAGTGAGAGTTTTCTGGAGATGATGGTGGATCTTTGCCAGGAACAATATGCTTATAACGCCTTTGCAGAAGTCTTCCACACCATTCGGTCCATGCTCTTGCCGGTCTTTTACCTTTTAGGCCAAGAAGTACCACAGGCTGATGTTTATCATGCAATATCTACAGGCTATAGTGGTATACTAGCATTATTGGGGCAATATCGTTATGGGCGGCCTATTTTGTTAACGGAACACGGCATCTATACCCGTGAGCGAGAAGAGGAGATTATACGCTCGAACTGGGTTTTGCCTAGTATGAAAAATCATTGGATTAAGTTTTTCTATATGCTATCTGACATTATTTATAGTCGGGCTCAGATTATTTCTAGCCTTTTTACCAAGGCAAGACTAACGCAGATTGAAATAGGTTGCAATCCAGAACGCTGTCGGGTGATAGAAAATGGGATTGACTTTCAACGTTTCTCTTCTGTGCCAGCTAAAATTCCCGATGGACAAGTGGACATCGGCGCAGTAGTGCGTTTGGCTCCTATAAAGGATATTAAGACCATGCTTTATGCCTTCTACGAATTAAGTAACCGTCTTGATAATGTCCGCCTTCATATTATGGGGGGCGTGGATGATGAAGAGTATGCCCAAGAATGCTATGACCTAGTTAAGCAGATGCAGTTGGATAATGTCATCTTCACTGGCCGGGTAGATATTGTAACTTATATGGAAAATCTCGATTTTACGATTCTGACTAGTATTTCAGAGGCCCAACCTTTATCTGTCTTGGAGTCATTAGCTTCTGGGCGTCCTTGTGTCACGACCGATGTGGGCTGTTGTCGGGAATTGTTGGAGGGCGGGCCAGATGATTATTTAGGCCTAGCTGGTTATTGTGTTCCGCCAACTTACCAAAAAGGATTAGCAGACGCGATGGAACTTATGTGCCGGTCGCAAGAAAGCCGCTTAAAGATGGGAGCAATTGGACGAGCACGTGTAGAACGTTATTATCAATATAATCGAATGCTAAAGGGTTATTTAGCTATGTATGAGGAGGTGGAGGCCTAATGGCAGGGATTGGATTTGAGTTAAGGAAGGTCTTTAATCAAAAGGGGCTCTTTTCTCGTGCAAAGGCATATGGCTATACGGGTGTTATCTATGCTGGCCCTATGGTTTTAGGGGGGACCTTAATCTTTGGGATTTCCTACCTAGCTAGTCGAGTCGGACTCAATCGTGCCGATAGTAATTATTTGACTAGCATGATTACCTATGCAATCTTATCGTCTTTAACGGTCAACTCTTTTTTCTCCTATGCAGTAACTCGTTTCGCTTCAGACATGCTATATGAGGAGAAGGAAGGCTATCTTTTACCTTCTTATTTAGGATCATCAGCTACTATGATTGGATTAGGAGTCTTATTATATGGACCTTTCCTAATCCTTTCAGGTGTGACCATAGTACAACTAATCCTAAATCTCACCTTGTTCATGGAGCTGATTTTTGTCTGGAACGGAGTTCAATATTTGACTGCCTTGAAGGACTATAAGTCAATTTTACTAGCCTTTTTATCGGCAAGTGTTGTAACCTTTCTAGTAGGATGGGGTCTTCTCTCATTTAACTTGCCAGTTCTGACCTCTCTATTATTCAGCGTCTGTGTAGGCTATGGACTCATGTTTCTCGGAATCGTTTATCTCCTGGCGCGATATTTTCCTTTGGACTTGAGGATGCTAGATGAGTCCTTTCTCTTCTTAAAATGGATTGATAAGTTCTTTGATTTAACCCTAATTGGCTTCTGCCTACATATCGGAATTTTTGGCCATATTCTTGTGGTATGGTTGGGTCCCTGGGGAAGTCCAGTAAAGGGGCTTTTCTTAGCTTCACAGGTTTACGATGTGCCGGTTCTTTTAGCCTTTTTGACCATACTGGTGACAACGATTAATTTTGCCTTGGCCACCGAGGTGCACTTCTATCCTAAGTATAAGCGTTATTATAGCTTATTTAACGAGAAGGGAACTTTAACTGATATTAAAGAAGCGGAAGAAGAAATGTTGTCGGTGATGATACGTGAACTCCTAGCCCTGGCATGGAAACAACTATTTGTAACTATTATAGCTATCTCCGCAGGAAATGCGCTCTTAGATGTTCTCCCCTTGGGAATTAACGACCTCATGCGAGGCTATTTTCGTATTTTGTGTGTAGGCTATGGAATTTATGCCATCGCCAATGTTATCCTGTCTATTTTGTTATACTTCACTGATTATAAGGGGGCTTTGATTGCTGCTGCTAGCTTCGCAATTGCATCGCCACTTTTAACGTTTGTATCTCAATTCTTTAATCGGGCTTTTCTAGGATTTGGTTTTTTGTTGGCGGCTGCAATTTTCTTCCTAATTGCCTTATGGCGCCTAGACCGTTTCACCAAGAAATTAATGTATTATACGCTAAGTGCGCAACCTATGACACTTGTGGTACGATATGGTTTCTTCAGTCGGCTTTACGACTATCTGAAAGGGGTGAGAGCCCATGACTTCAAAGAAACATAAGCTAACTTTATTGATATTATGTCTCGTAACTTCATGCTTTATCTCGGCATGCAGTCAAGAGGAGACCAGTAGCCAGTCGTTGTCAAATCAAGAAAAGACGGTTGAATTTGCCGAAAACAATTATCATTTGCGCGATAAAGATTTGCTCTACCAAGAAGACCCTCAATCAGTCAAAACGCTCTACCTAACGATTAAATCGGGAGATGCAGCGGAGAATACCAACCATACTTGGGAAGAGATTAATACCTACTCAGTTTATGATTATGCCAAATGGGGTCTTCCTCGTTACCAAGTGGCTGCCCTCTTGCAAGCAGGGGACGATACAGGTCC
The DNA here is from genome assembly GCA_963546405.1 of Abiotrophia defectiva. GTDB lineage: Bacteria > Bacillota > Bacilli > Lactobacillales > Aerococcaceae > Abiotrophia > Abiotrophia defectiva_A. Next base: position 48,390 of record CAUUNL010000001.1, read on the forward strand.
TTTGGCCGGAGAGTTGGGCTATAGTGAGACAGTGCCTAATGCGACGGTTCAGGTTCGTGGCCAGACTTCTAGTCGTAACCAACAGAGAAACTATAAGATTAAGCTTAAGAAGAACAAGGGGAGTTGGCAAGGTCAGCGAACCATCAACCTCAATAAGCATCAGACAGATGGTCTACGTTTTCGTAACAAATTAGCCTATGATTTGATTCGGAGTATTCCCCAATTAATTGGACTACGTACTCAATTTGTTCATCTCTATGTTAAGGATGAAAACGGGCCTGAGCCAAATAAATTCGTTGATTACGGACTCTATACTCAGGTCGAACAACTTAATGGTAGTGGTCTTAAGGCCCATGGTTTGGATAGTAACGCTCAACTTTACAAGGTTAACTTCTTTGAATTTCTACCTTATGAAGATGTCATTAAACCAGAAAATGATCCAGATTTCGATAAGCAGGCATTCGAGAAGTTGCTAGAGATTAAGGGAGATCATGATCATCGTAAATTGATTGAGATGCTACAGGCGGTCAATGATTTGGACCAACCTATTGAGCAGACCTTGGATACTTATTTTGATCGGGAGAATCTAACCTACTGGTTGGCCTTCCAGATTTTAATTGGTAACACGGATACTCAGAGTCGAAATGTCTATCTCTATAGTCCTCAGAACAGCCAACGTTGGTATTTTATCCCCTGGGATCATGATTCTGCCTTCTTCAAGAAGGAATATGAGATTGAACAGTTTGCGGGTAAGACTTCCTGGGAGTCTGGTATCAGCAACTATTGGGGGAACCGTCTTTTCCAACGCGCCCTTAAGTCTGAAACATTCCGCAAGGAATTAGATGATGCCATTCAAGATTTGAGAGCTAAGCTGACCCCTGACTATCTGAGCCAAGAAGTAGCCAAGTATCAGGCAACGGTTCAGCCTTATGTGACCAAGGAACCAGATAGTACACATCTGGGTCTGACGCCTAGCCAATATGAGGAAGTAGTAGCGGCAATTCCTCACGAAATTGAGAGCAACTATCAGGACTATCTAGACAGCCTTAAGAAGCCAATGCCGTTCTTTATCGGGATTCCTGAGAAGGACGAGAATGGCAAACTTAAAGTCCGTTGGGATGCGGCTTATGATTTGAAGGGGCAAAAGATAACCTATAAGGTTGAAGTAGCCAAAGACTTCGAATTCAAAGACGTCATCCATACAGAGGAAGGCTTAACCCTTCCCGAGACAGTCCTAGACATGCCGGAAAAAGGGCACTATTTTGCTCGTGTGACAGCTACTAATGAAGCCGGGGAGAGCCGCGATGCCTTCGACTACTATGTCACAGAAGCGGGTAAACACTTTGGCGTTAAGAGTTTCTTCATTCAGTCTGATGGGAAGATTAGTGAGGATGTTTATGAAGAATAAGTTTGTAAGCTCCCTGTGGGGGCAGTCTCAAAACTTGACTTGGCAAGAAGAAATTCAAGCCTCTGGAGAGACTTACCGACATGAAAACAAGTATCTGATTTCCCATCATGATCAAGATAGTTTGCGACGACGTCTGTCGCCTGTTTTGGCCTTGGACAAGCATGTTAAGGGCGACGGCTATACTATTCGCAGTCTCTATTTTGATGATTACTGGCAATCTGCCTATGAAGAAAAAGATGCCGGGGTTCTGATGCGGAAGAAGTATCGGATTCGTATCTATAACTTTCAGGACCACTATATTCGGCTTGAACGTAAGAAGAAATTCGGTGCCTATATCTATAAGGAAAGTGCGCCTCTGACGCGGGCTCAGGTAGAGGATATCTTGCTGGGTCACTATGACTTTCTTAAGCATAGCCCGCATTCTCTGGTGCGTGAGTTCTATATCGAATGTGTGACCAATATGATGCGACCGCGTGTCATTGTGGACTACGAACGAGAGCCTTGGATTCTAGATGCCGGGACAGTGCGGGTTACCTTCGATACAGACGTGCGTGCGGCGGTTGGTTCCTTTGATATTTTTGACGCTAAGTTGCCTACCTTGCCAGTCTTACCGCCTGATAAGTTGATTTTAGAAGTCAAATATACTGAACTTATGCCGCAAGTCGTGCGTCAGTTAGTGCCGACTGGGGCCTTGGAGTATACGGCAGTCTCTAAATATGTGCTCTGCTATGAAAAGACAGCCTATAAACATGGCTTCAATTATTGGTTCGACCATGAGTATTTCTAATCTGGTCGATGAAGGAGGGGTTTGAATGAATACTAGCGTCCAAGACGTTATTAAACGTTCATTTATCGAAACGCAGCGTTTTGCTGCTGAAAACTTGCCCAAGCTGATTGGCTCGCTCTTGCTGGCCTTCGTCATGGGCTGCATTATCTACTTTGTCTATCGTCGCTTTTATACTGGCGTAGTTTTCTCGCGTAGCTTTGCGGTGACACTAGTTGGGATGACGGTTCTGACTTGTATGGTGACTCTAGCTATTTCGACCAACGTGGTCATTTCCTTAGGGATGGTCGGGGCCCTGTCCATTGTACGTTATCGGACAGCAGTTAAGGACCCCATGGACTTGCTCTATCTCTTTTGGGCTATTACCTCGGGGATTACGCTAGGGGCTGGTATGTTTGTGCTGTCGGTCTGTGCAGCCTTGATTGTGATTCTCATGATTGTGGTTTTCTATTTCCGTCAGGAAACGGGTAAGGTCTACATTGCAGTCATTCACTACAAAGGCCTAGAAACAGGGGATGCCATTGTGCAAGCCTTTGGTAAGATGAAATTCTTCATCAAGTCTCGCACCATGCGCAAAGACGGCAGTATCGAAGCCGCTATTGAGGTCTTCTGTAAGTCACAAAATGACTTCCTCTTTATGGAAAAAATTCAAGCCCTTGAGGACGTGGAAGATATAACCTTAATTCAGTACAATGGCGAGTATCATGGCTAGTCGCTTAAAAGCTAGCTAGCAACTAGGAGGGAGCATATGCGACAACATTTTCTAAGCTGGGTGGCCATAGTGTCTTTGCTAGTGGTCAGTCTGGCCCAAACCAGTCGAGTGAATGCCCAAGACCAAGTTTTGCGTGAGGCTAGCTTTGACTGGCAGGATCCTGAATCAGGCAATCCCCTCATGGGCTATGCCCTCCAGGCTGAAAAATCCCAAGTCGATGCTGATGTGCAGCTCCTCTATGTGGATGTGACCTGGAAGGAGTTGGAACCAGAGGAAGGCAAGTTTGATTTTGAGGCCATTGAGAAGGCCAACCAGTTTGACCGTTGGCGCAAAGAAGGCAAGCATCTGGTTTTGCGCTTTGTACTGGATATGCCTGGCCAAGACCGCCATCAGGATATTCCAGATTGGCTCTACCAACGTATTAAGGGCGCCGGTGACTGGTATCAAACCGATTATGGCCAAGGCTTTTCGCCAGACTATAGTCAAGAGGCCCTGATTAAAGCCCATGAAAAGGCGGTGGCTGCCATGGGCCAGCGTTGGGGGCAGGATGGCTTTGTCTCCTTCATTGAGTTGGGCAGTGTCGGCCACTGGGGCGAGTGGCATGTCAACTATGAGAAGGGACTCAAAAGATTACCGTCTGAAGACATTCTGGAAGGTTACGTCGCGCCTTGGCGCACGGCCTTTCCTAAGACCCAGATTCTCATGCGCCGGCCTTTTAAATGGGGTCAGACCTACCAATTGGGGCTCTATAACGACATGGTCGGGGAAGCCCTCAATACCAGCCAGTGGCTTGACTGGATTAGACGTGGGGGCGTCTATGATCAGACTCAAAACAAGAGCTTGCTTGCCATGCCACAGGCTTGGAAGACGGTTGCCATTGGCGGCGAAATGACTAGCGCCCATTCCATGGAAGCCCTGATGGGGTCACGACTCCAGGAAGTCTTGCAGCATGTTAAAGCCTCACATATGAGCTTTATTGGGCCAAAGGCGCCTAAAGCTGATTTAGGTCAGGCAGCCTATAAGCAAATTCTGAGTCAACTTGGTTATCAAATCTATGTCTCTCAGGCTCAGTTAGAGCAAAAAGGGCAAGTGCAGACTATGACCTTGACCTTTGAAAATAAAGGAGCAGCGCCTTTCTACTATGACTGGCCGCTATACCTCTATCTTCAAGATGGCCAGGGAAAAGAAATTAAAAAGATTGAAGTGCCGCTGACCTTGTCGCAGCTAGTGCCCGGGCGCCAAGAAACGGTGAGTGTGCTCTTAAATCTCTCGGCTCAAGAAAGTCCTCAGGTAGGACATTATCAATACAGTCTAGGAATTGTGGATCCTATGACCGGCAAGGATGCCCTGCGTCTGGCTATGCCAGGCTATGATGCCCAAGCAGGTCGGACGGTCCTTTTCCCTGCCCAATAGGATCAAGCAAGTCGCTTGGCTGCGACGGAGGCCTGAGCTATAATAGAGGGGAATTTGCCAGACTATCAGGAGGAAACGTCATGTCAGCCAAGATTACCATGCCCTTGGACAAAGCCAGGGTGATTGTCAAGAGAATCCAAGCCCTATATCCGGATGCCCATTGCGAACTCATCCATGACAATGTCTTTCAATTATTGATTGCGGTCATGTTGAGTGCCCAAGCCACCGACGTCTCAGTCAATAAGGTGACACCGGCCTTGTTTGAACGCTTTCCCACACCAGAAGCCTTCTTGCAAGCTTCACCTAAGGAAATAGAGCCCTATATCCAAACCATTGGCTTATATCGCAATAAGGCCAAGTTTATCTATCAATGCTGCGAGCAGTTGATGCAGCGCTATGGTGGGGAAGTGCCTAGAACCCGCAAGGAGCTCATGGCCTTGGCTGGGGTTGGGCGTAAGACTGCTAATGTGGTCTTGGCTGTAGGTTTTGGCATTCCGGCCTTGGCGGTAGATACCCATGTGGATCGGGTGGCCAAACGTTTAGGTTTTGTGCCAGCCAATGCCACGCCTTTGGAGGTAGAAGAAGCTTTGATGGAAATTATCCCCAAGGAAGATTGGGCTCAGGCTCACCATGCTATTCTCTTTTTTGGTCGCTACTACAGTACCGCTAAAAATCCTAAGCCTATAGACTTTCTCTTTGAAGGCTTAGAATAATGAATGAAATAAGTCAAGACCCTGGCAGTTGGAGTACCTTCCAATTGCCAGGGTCTTTTGGGTAAAAAAACTCCCATTATATCATATATGATATAATGGGAGTGGATATGCTTATTTTTTGCGTGGTTGGTAGTGATAGTTAGGATCTAGTTGATGGTCTAATTTGGCGAATTCTTCAGCCAATTGGGCATCAATTTGAGCTAACTTGTCCTTGTCGTACTTGACACCTTCTTGGTAAGGAATTGGGGCACCAAAGGCAATTTTACAACGACGGCGCAAGAAGAATTGCTTGAAGCCGATAGGTGGTTGGATGGCACAAGGCACGATGGCTTGTTTGCTGAGTTTTTGGATGAAGGCTGTCCCGCCCTTAATCTCAGTAGTATGACGAGAGCCTGAAGGGAAGATCCCTAGAATCTTGCCATCTTCATTCATAATTTTAACCGCATGCTTGATGGTGCTGGTTGAGGGTTTGTCGCGATTGACAGGGAAGACATTAACCTTGCGGAAGAGCCAGCCTAGTGGCTTGAACTTGAAGAGACTTTCCTTGGCCATAAAGGCAATCTGATGAGGATAGGTCTCGAAGGCAACAAACAAGGGGTCAGTCAAAGACCGGTGGGTTGCGGCAATAATATAGGGTTGATCCTTAGGTAGATTCTCTAAGCCTTGGACCACTTCACGGCCATTGATTAGGCGGAAAATGAAGCGGATAAAAGTTAATAAGAAATTATATAGCATAAGTAGCTCCTTCACTCAATATATGTTACTATCATCATATCAAGTCATGGAGCGAAACTCAAGTGAGGAAGTGAGTGAGATGAAAAAATACCCTCTAGTTTTGGGGCTCTTGGCCCTAATTTCTCTAGGTGCATCTAATCAGCTAGTGCAGGCAGCCCCCCAGGCTGACTATGAAGTACTAGCTCAATATGAGCGAGAAGACCGCTGGTTTACCCAAGGCTTGGAAGTAAGCCCTGAAGGCCAATTGCTTATGTCGACAGGTCAATACGGCGATTCTGTTGTAGGTGTCTTGAATTTGGAGACAGGTCAGCTAGAAGTTAAGGATCGACTTGACCGCCAAGTCTTTGGTGAGGGGCTAACCCAGACGCCGGATGCAGTCTGGCAGATTACCTACAAAGAGGGTCTAGCCTACAAGCGAGACCCTAAGACCCTGACCATTTTGGAGACCTTCCACTATGAAGGGGAAGGTTGGGGCCTGGCCTATGATGCTAGCCGCGACAGTCTCTGGATGACCAATGGCTCTACAAAATTGCAGGAACGGGATGCTAAAAACTTTGAGCTCAAGCGCGAGGTGACTGTGACGTATCAGGGCAAACCCATTAAATGGCTCAATGAATTAGAATTCGTCTATGGCAAGCTCTATGGCAATATTTGGCAGAGTCCTTTTATAGTGAAATTGGACCCTGAGACAGGCGCCATTGAGAGCCAGTATGACTTCACTGCGCTGATTAAGGAACATAAGTTAGAAGCTCAGTTGACACCTGGGGGTAAGCCTGATGTGCTCAATGGCATCGCCCATATTGAAGGGGACCGCTTCTATTTGACGGGTAAGTACTATCCCTATGTTTTTGAAGTACGCTTAAAGTAAGGAGGCTGCCTATGACCAACGTGACAGATTTAAAAGCTAGCCTGCGGCAAGCTACCCTAGCAGCCCTTAAGTCCATGCCTGCTACTAGTCGCCAGCAATTAACGGATGATTTATGGCAACAATTTTTGGCTTTATTGGCGGACGAAGGCTATCAGCGTATTGGCCTCTATTATGGCGTGGGAGAAGAAGTGCCAACGGCCAAGTGGCTAGACCCTTTGGTAGACTTAGGCTATCAAGTTTTCTTGCCGCGCATGATGCCTCAGCGAGCCTTGGATTTCTGTTTGTATCAGGGACAGGAGAGTTTGGAACAAGTTTTTCGTGGCATCTACCAACCTAGTCAGGCGGAGCCAGCAGTGGATCTAGCTAGCTTAGATCTCTTGGTGGTGCCGGGTCTAGCCTTCCGGGAGGATGGCCAGCGGATTGGCTTCGGTGGTGGCTACTATGATCGCCTCTTGGCTCAGATTGAGACACCAACGCTGAGCCTGGTCTTACCATGTCAATATTATGACCAGTCGGCTTGGCAGGCAGAGGCACATGATCAGGCAGTGGGACGTTTATTGTTAGCGCGCTCATTGAATCAGCCCTAGGCGAAAGACCAAAAATAAGGTATAATAATTGGGAACGATTTAGAGGACGGAGGGTATTATGGAAATCAAACGAACTTGGCGCCGAATTCAAGGCGGCCCTTGGGTGACCTACCTCTTTTTATTGGTGTGTGTCGCTATGTTTATTGGCACCTTTGGGTTAACCCGAACTGGACTAGACTGGGGTAGCGCCTTGCTTCTACTGGGAGCTAAATATAATGTTAAGATTGTCCTTAGGAATGAATGGTGGCGACTAGTGACGGCTGTCTTCTTGCATGCTGACTTGCAACATATCGCCTTGAACGGTGTGTCTTTCTATTTCTTAGGTCAAGAATTAGAGCCTCTGATGGGCAAATGGCGCTTCTTGCTACTAAGTTTAGGGGCGGGGCTTGGCGGCAACATCGTCTCCTTTGCCTTTTCTAATTATAATAGTGTCTCAATCGGGGCTAGTGGGGCTGTCTTTGGACTCTTTGCTAGCTATCTGGCCTTATCTTATCTCTACCCGGATTCTTACAGTCTGAGTGCAAGAGCCCAGAACTATGCGGCCTTAATCGTGATTAACTTAGTCTTTTCCTTCCTGTCACCAGGCATTGACTTTTTTGGCCACTTGGGTGGCGCCTTCTATGGACTAGGCTTGACCTATGTCTTGCAGCTGCCACATTCTTTCCGCCGTACTTGGTGGCATCGCCTCTTGGCTCTGCTAGTCATTCTGGCTATCAGCGCCGGCCTGATTTATTTTGGAATTGTTAGATTCAATAATAGCCTTATCTATCGCTAGGAGTGAGATTTATGTCAAAGAAAATTTTAGGTATTGATTTAGGCGGGACATCCGTCAAGTTTGCGATTATTTCCTCAGAAGGAGAAATTCAGGAAAAATGGACCATTGGGACCAACATCCTAGAGGATGGCAAGCACATCGTGCCTTCCATTATCCAGTCCATTCAAGAACATATGGAACGCTATGGCCTTACTAAAGATGACTTCTTAGGGATTGGCATGGGCTCACCAGGTAAGGTGGATGCAGAAGCTGGGACGGTAATTGGGGCCTTCAACCTTAACTGGCGGACCTTACAACGCCTGAAAGATGCTTTCGAAGCAGCCTTGGAGATGCCTTTCTTCCTTGATAATGATGCCAACGTGGCAGCCTTAGGGGAACAGTGGAAAGGGGCCGGTAATGGCGAAGCCAACGTGGTCATGTTTACCCTGGGAACAGGTGTTGGGGGCGGTATCGTCTCTGGCGGCCAAATGGTGCGCGGGGCTAATGGGGCGGCTGGTGAAGTCGGCCATATCACCGTTGAAACGACAGACCCAATTCCATGTACCTGCGGTAAGCCAGGTTGCTTGGAGACAGTCGCTTCAGCCACTGGTATTGTCAACCTAGCTCGTAAGTTTGCCGAAGAATACGCCGGTGACTCACCAATTAAGGCAGCCGTTGATAATGGCGACGAGCTCTCTTCTAAATTAATTTTCGACGCAGCCAAGGAGGGCGATTTCTTCGCTAACCATATTGTGGATATGTTCGCCCGCTATTTAGGTTTGGCATGTTCCCATGTGGCCAACACCCTCAACCCTTCTAAGATTGTGATAGGTGGCGGGGTATCCGCAGCTGGAACCTTCCTTTTGGACAAAATCCAAGTATTTTTCAATCAATATGTTTTCCCGCCAATTAAAGACACCACTCAGCTTGTCTTGGCAGAGTTAGGGAACGATGCTGGGGTCATCGGGGCAGCCCAATTAGTACGTCTTGCCCTAAATAAGGACTAGGAGTAGAAGCATGCAAATTCTGAATTTTATTACCGTTGTTTTATTAAGTATTATTGTGATTTACACCCTCTATTATGGGATCTTGTGGGGCATGGGGCGCTATGCTGCCAAAGCCATTAAGCAGGAAGACCTGATTGCAACAGGGCGTAAGGGACAATTAATCGATGTTCGTGAAGCGGCTGAGTTTGATGCCCGCCATATCTTAGGGGCGCGTAATATTCCAAGTTCTCAATTCAAGATGCGCTTCAAGGAAATCCGTAAGGACCAAGCAGTTTACCTAGTAGATGAGGCTTTCGGGACCGCCCAACGTGCGGCTTTCCGCCTCAAACGCAATGGCTATCAAGACATTTACATCCTTAAGGGTGGGATGACCGAGTGGACTGGTAAGGTTAAGACTGCCAAAGGAAAGTAGGCGACTAGCATGCGGATTCTTTGTTTTGGTGACAGCAATACTTGGGGCCTCAACCCCCTTAATGCCAGTCGCCATCCCAAGCGTTGGACCCGTGTCTTGGCAGCTTTGCGGCCAGAGGATGAAGTTATCGAAGAAGGGCTCAATGGCCGAACAGTCAATAGCCCCGACCATAAGAATCCTGAGCGACACGGCATGACGGCCCTGCCAATGGTCATGCAATCCCATGCTCCACTGGATCAGGTGGTTATCATGCTAGGGACCAATGAGTTCAAACGTCATTTTGGCAAATGCGCCAATCAGATTGCCTTGGGCATTGGAGAAATGATTAAATACATTCAGAATCCTGCTAACTGGGCCCATCAGAATCCACCTAAGATTTTGGTGGTATCACCTATTGTGGTGGGGCGCGGCCTTATGAATCATCCCGAATTCCTCTACCAGGAAATTGATGAGTATGGCATTATTCAGTCTGAGTACCTAGCCAATATCTTGGAAAGGATTTGTGACCAATACGGAGTAGCCTTCTTAGATGCTAAAACCGTGGCCCAACCTTCCAATATCGATTTCGTTCACATGGACGAGGAAAATCATCAGGCTTTAGGACAAGCTATTGAAAAAAAGATTGCCTTAGGTGTATAATATTTGTGAGCTTTAAACGTGTCTTCGGACACGTTTAAGCTATGTTAAGAGACATATGATGGGAGAACTGTATAAATGAAGATTGTATTTTTTTTGAAACGATTTTCTGTGATTGTATATACAATTGCAATGATTGTATTAGCTTTTACCAGTAATGTTCTGGCAGCCGAGCCACAAGTAATAGGTGGCAAAATCTATCGCTTTGATGCTAAGCAAGATTATACTGAAGCCACGTTGAACAGTGCTGAGTTGCTTGAGGAAAGTGGCTTAGGTAAATTGACATTGGAAGGCGTATCAGATTATAAAGAAGGGGCTAAGAACGGTCTTACTAGCTATCAAACTGCTGATAACAAAATGGACTTGCGTTACCAATTTGACTATGGAACGCTAGGACAAGAAGAGACCGAGTGGCACTTGGTTGAGGATAAGGTAAGTCAATTTTACGGAGAAAAATTGCCCCATGATGTCCTGAAAGGCGCGATTATTGTCCAAACATCTCTTGACCAAACACAATGGACGACTGAATTCGTTAAAACAGACTTTTTCAAGGAGTCGACTGACAGTTCAGAAGTTCTTTTCCATCCGAATGATCTTCAACTTCAAAATGGTGTATATGTTCGTGTGATTGTTACTTATAAACTAGGTAAAAAAGTCAGCGAAGGTGCAAGTTGGAATCCTTTAGACCATGGGAAATTTGAATACCTTCGCCAAATGGAGGTTTATAATTTCCATCTAGAAAACCAAGAAGCAGCAGGTCAAACTTTGAAGGCTTCTGACAGCCCAAGACGAGAGTTGGGGCGTAAAGAAGGTCGGGTAAAAGACAAGGGCTATTCAACTGTTCGAGAAATGGATAAGAATGACCCCCACTATAGTTGGGATTTAGGGACTTTTGTAGTTAATGGCTATACTAGAGAAACTGAAGATAACGGTGTGCCTGTTTTCTTGAAAAACGTAGGTGACAAGGTATCTCTTTGGTTTACACTGAAACAGAATATTGAAAAACTTAATGGTGATGAGCACTTAAAGATTTCCCATGACAGAGACGGTTATGACCAATTATTTGAGATTAAACAAACTGACTTCAAGCAAGGGGCTTTAATTATTCGTTACACGGACCACCAAGGAAATGTTCATGATCCTATTCTCTATCGGGATTTTCTTAGAGCCAATGCTCGAACGGGTGCAGATACTCGTGTACAACTTTTTGAAGAAGGTGACTATGAGGTTGCCTTGGATTATGAGTTGGAACATGCGCCAACCCAGCTTGGTTCAGTTAAGGTACTTCCAGGCTATTCTAATTACCAAATTCTTTTCCGCTTTAAAATTCGGAATGGGAATAGTATGGTCTTCCCGATTAGTTTAGATAATGGTAGTGAGATTTCGGATTATAGCATCGTAAATGATGGTTTCCGCCTAGATATGGCACGTTCGCGCTATTTATCAATTGATGTCACGAAATCAGAGATTAAGACAAACGACAATGGTGTATTAGTTGAGGATACGCGGTTCAGTCGACCAGCTAAAGATAATGATTCCTATACAGAAGAAGGTATTTATACCTTCACTGTTCGCAATCAATATACTGGAGGAGAACCTCTAACAAAAACGGTATTTGTTGGAAAGAATAAATATCTCAAGGCTCTCTCTAAGTATAAATTAACCGTTGATGGATTGAATCAACACCTAACAAAAGGTGAGACAGTCACGGAAGATGGTGACTTAACTGACGGCACGCGGACCCTAACTGAAGATTCTATTAAATCTGAACAGCAGGTAGTACTAACCTCTGAGTCTAGCCTAATATCAGTGAATTTAGAGAATTCAGAGTCAAATGAAGCAAGAAAAGTGGATACCACAGCAACTACTTCTCAGTCATCTTCATCTACTTCTCTACCACTTGTAGTCTTGGTAGTGCTTGGATTAGGGGGCGCAACCGCATATTATCGCTTTATCTATCTAAAAAATAAGAAAGTTACTAAAGAAGGGGAGTAGCTTTATGAAACGTTTGTGGATTAAGATTTTAGTTTGCTTGTTGGTATTTACTCAGTTCTCTGCCTATGCAAGTCGTCATTCCGTATTGGCGCAAGAAAGCCAAAGTGAGACCAGTAGTCCAGAGTTGGCTAGCCAAGAGGAGGAAACAGAAAGTTTATCTCCATCCAATCCTGCTTACCTGAAGTCCCTTGAAGATTCTGTCTACGCGCAACTGAATGAGCAATTAGCGACGGATGATGTTAAGGTAGAGTCAGTAGAGGCAATTTATTATTCTAAAGAATACCTTGAAGAAATGCTCTACAATAGTAAGTCCAATATTTACTTTGGATATACTTTAGAGGAATTGAATCAACAATTCAAAGGTCAACGTTATGTTTTCCAATTAAGTGAATCTGGCGAAACGGAAGTCGTACCTTTTGAAGATTATGACGATTCATTTGAGCGAATCATTAAGAATATCGCGACAGGTTCTGGCGTTATTTTAGTCTGTGCGACGATTAGTATTGCAACAGGAGGAACTGCATCTGTTGTGTTTGCTGCAGCTGCTACAACTGGACTTAAGGTTGGGGTGAGTTCAGCACTATCTACAGCAGTAATTTCCGGAGGCTTAACCGCTATCACTACAGGAGATTTAAAGGCTTCTGTCAAAAAAGCGGCTTTAGATTCAAGTGAAGCTTTCAAGTGGGGCGCAATAGTTGGTAGTGTATCTGGTGGGGTTGATGAGTGGCTAGGTCAATTGGCTGCAAAGAAAAAACTCATATCAGCTGTTAAGGCAAAGACCGGGATATCGGCATATCGTCAGTCTGAGATAGACTCTGTCGCCTACTATGGTAAAACGGGAGCCAAACAGATTAAAACTCAAGTAAGTTTTTTGAACGGCAAGGAAGTTTCAACTAAAATAGCTGGTTCTACTCGCCCGGATATATTGGCTGTGATTGATGGGAAGCTACAGGCCATTGAAGTAAAAAACTATGATTTAGTAACGTCTTCCAATTTCAATTCTATGATTAATGTACTAAAGCGACAATTTAAGAACCGTGCCAAACATCTTCCGGAAGGAATTGGACAGCGCCTAGCATTATATGTCCGAGGACATGGCTATTCGAAGCGTAATATTCAAGATTTTGTTCAACGAATTCGGGAAAAATTGGCTGATGTAGTCCCAGATCTTCCTATCGACATCATTCAATAAAATAATGGGTAATTCAAGACTTAGATTATTAGCACAGCTTAGGCTGTGCTTTTTTATTTTCAGGAGTTCATCCTCATTGACAAAACGAACATACGTTCGTATACTTAAGATGAGGTGAATACAATGGCAATGAATACAAATTATCATGACCGTGGCATGAAGAAGTGGCAGCCTTTTTTCTCCAGCCCTCATTTGAAGGCCAGTGTTCTGGCTAATCGAGAGGAGGTTTTGGCGACTTATCAGGCGCCAGAGGTCATGACCGAGTCTGAGATTGATGCCCAACTCCAGCGGGCTTTCCAAGAAAGACTGAGGGTTAAGGTGACCCTCAATGTGCAGGTGGCAGAGCGCCATGCTTATTATATGGGGCAGGTCATCGGACGGGCGGACCAGTTTGTCCTCATTGACAACTCGCCGGTCGAATATGAGACCATCCGCCACGTCCAAGTCTATGAGCCGACCAAGTGGTGGGACCATGCTTGACCGCGACCCTGAGCTTTTTCCCAAACAGGACATTCTCTGCATCGACTGCAAGTCCTTCTTCGCCAGTATTGAATGTGTGGAAAGGGGGCTAGACCCGCTGACAGCCAAGCTTTGCGTGGTCTCCAGGCCCCATCTTAAAGGGGGCTTGGTCCTGGCTAGCAGTCCTCGTATGAAGGCAGAATACGGCATTGGCACGGGCAGTCGGGTCTATGATTTACCTAAGCGGGATTCGGATATCGTCTTGGCACCGGCGCGTATGAATCTTTATGTTCAGCGCAACCATGATATCAACCGAATCTTCCTCCAGTATGTGGCTTGGGAAGATTTGCATGTTTATTCGATTGACGAGGCTTTCCTGGATGTGGGGCGCAGTCATGCGCTCTTTGGTTCCAATTATCAGATTGCCTGGCAGATTCAACATGAAATTTACAAGCGCTATGGCCTACCGACCTGCGTGGGCATAGGGGATAATCTGCTACTTGCCAAGCTCTGTCTGGATAATGTGGCCAAGTACCGGCCGCCTTATCTAGCTTATTGGTCCTACGCTAGGATTCCGGAGACTGTTTGGAAGATTGGAAAGCTCAGTGATTTCTGGGGGATTGGTCGTCGCACTCAGACGGCACTAGAGGCCATGGGCATTTACACAGTAAGGGATTTGGCTCATGCTGATTTTGGGAAACTCAAGGCTCGCTTTGGGATCAAGGGAGCCGAACTCTACTATCATGCCAATGGCCTAGATGCCAGTGTCATACGTGAGGCCTATAGTCCTCAGAGCCAGGTTTATAGTGCTTCCCAGATTTTGGAAAGGGAGTACTTGGACTATAAGCAAGTTGCCTTGGTGGTCCGGGAAATGGCTGATAACTTGGCTAGTCGCCTGCGACGGGAAGGGCGGATGACTTCATGTCTAAGCCTGAGCCTAGGCTATGGCAAGGACATTATTCCCAAACGTTCGGGTGGTCAAATGACCTTTGAATTGACCTCTAGTAGCAAGCAGCTCATGGCCCACAGCCAAACCTTGCTCAAGCGCCACTATTTCCGTCTACCCGTTAAGACCCTGCATCTGACCGTCAGTCACCTGCAAGTAGCGGGGCCGACCCAGCTCTCACTCTTTCAAGATCCAGAGCAGTCTGCCCAAGAAGAAAGGGCAGAACGCGTGGTGGACGCCGTCAGAGAACGTTATGGCTATGGCAGTTTAGTCCGCGCTAGCAGTCTTTTGCCGGGGGCGACGGCGATTCAGCGAGCAGATTTGATTGGGGGCCACTAGTTACCAAAAAGTACCTAATTGTTTTTTCTTGGCAAGGAGGCTAAACTAGGATTATAGCAAGAATGAAATGAGGGATTTACATGACACAACATTATCAAAATATCGTGATTGGCTTTGGTAAAGGGGGCAAAACCCTAGCTAAAACCTTGGCTAGTCGTCAAGAACAAGTACTCTTAATTGAAGCTTCTCCTAAAATGTACGGGGGGACCTGTATCAACATCGGCTGTATTCCATCTAAGACCTTGATTGAAGCAGCAGGCCAAGGTTTAGACTTCGAAGCAGCGGCTGCTCGTAAGGCTAAGTTAATTGCTGCTTTAAACGACAAAAACTATCACATGATTGCAGATGAAGCGAGTGCCGAAGTTTGGACTGGTTGGGCTCGTTTTACTGGCAACCACAGCCTTGAAGTCACCTTGACTGACGGTCAAACTCGTCAAGTGACAGGGGACCGCATCTTCATTAACACCGGGGCTAAGACCGCCTTACCAGCTATTCCTGGCTTGGAAGGTAATGACTTTGTCTTAACCTCAACAGAAGCTTTGGATTTACAAAAGTTGCCAAAACGTTTAGTTGTGGTAGGGGCAGGTTATATTGGTTTGGAAATGGCCGACATGTTCCGGACCTTCGGTTCTGAAGTGACAGTCTTGGATATCTTTGACCGCTTCATGCCACGTGAAGAACCAGAAATTGCCGCTCAAATTAAGGCGGATATGGAAGCTGCTGGTTTGACCTTCTACTTAGGCATTCAAGATTTGGCCTTTGACGGTGGTACTGTGACCTATAACTATCAAGGGCAAAGTCAACGCCTAGAAGCTGATGCCATCTTGGTGGCAGCTGGTCGCCGTCCAAATACCGCGCAATTAGGCTTAGAAAATACGGATATTGAATTGGACGCTCAAGGTGCAGTGGTAGTGAACGAGCACTTAGAAACAGCAGTTCCTGGCGTTTACGCTCTGGGTGATGTCAAAGGTGGGCCACAATTCACCTATGTATCCCTAGATGATTTCCGCATTGTTAAAGACCAACTCTGGGGTGACAAATCTCGCAAGGTGTCTGACCGGACCTTGATTCCTTACACCGTCTTCCTCCAAACCCCATTATCACATGTGGGCTTGACGGAAGCGCAGGCGGTGGAAGCAGGCCATGAGGTCTTAGTCTTCGGCTTACCAATGGCAGCTGTGCCTAAGGCTAAAGTCATTGGCAATGACCGCGGTAGCTTCAAGATTATTGTCAACAAGGCAGATCAAACCATTTTGGGTGCCACTCACTATGGGGTTATGTCACCAGAAGTCATTAACTTCTTGGCTCTAGCCATCAAGACCAAGGTGCCTTACACTGAAATTCGCGACTTCCTCTTCACCCATCCAACGATTGCGGAAGCCTTGAACGATGTCTTAAAACAACCAAAATAAGCATGAGCGGCGAGGCCTAGGTCTCGCTGCTTTTTGTCTAGTCGGACTACGGCAAAAGTGGTGGTTTTGATGGGCAAAGTTTGCTATAATGGGAGAGCACTGAACAGATAAAGGAGTCGATGACATGACCAAACCAGCAGTCTGGTATGAACTCATCAAAGAAGAAAAACATACTGGCGCCCGCCTGGGAATCTTACATACCCCGCATGGATCCTTCCCGACCCCCATGTATATGCCGGTCGGTACCTTGGCAACCATCAAGGGCCTGTCGCCTGAAGAACTCAAGGAGATGGGAGCAGATGTTGTCCTAGCCAACACCTACCACCTCTGGTTACGACCAGGTGAAGACTTGGTAGCGGAAGCCGGTGGCCTACATAAATTTATGAACTGGGACAAGGGGATTTTGACTGACTCGGGGGGGTTCCAAGTCTTCTCCCTCAGCGACATGCGTAAAATCACGGAGGAAGGGGTCCATTTCCGCAACCATATTAATGGTGAGAAACTCTTCCTGTCGCCTGAAAAGGCCATTCATATTGAAAACCAATTAGGCGCTGATATCATCATGAGTTTTGACGAGTGTCCACCATTTGACCAGTCTTATGACTACGTCAAACGTTCAATCGAACGGACTACGCGTTGGGCTGAGCGAGGCTTACGCGCCCACCAACGTCCACAGGATCAAGCCCTCTTTGGTATCTTACAAGGAGCAGGCTACAAGGATTTGCGCCTAGCCCATGCTCAAGAGATGATTGCCATGGACTTCCCAGGTTATTCGATTGGGGGGCTGTCAGTTGGGGAATCTAAGGAAGAGATGAATCAAGTTCTGGATTACTTGACGCCTGTCATGCCTAAGCACAAGCCACGTTATCTGATGGGGGTTGGCTCACCTGACTCGCTGATTGATGGCGTCATTCGTGGGGTAGATATGTTTGACTGTGTCTTGGCCACACGGATTGCCCGCAATGGGACCTGTATGACAAGCCAAGGACGTTTGGTAGTCAAGAATGCTCAGTATGCCCGCGACTTCCGTCCAATCGACGAGAAGTGCGATTGCTACACCTGCAAGCACTACAGCCGTGCTTACATTCGCCATTTGATTAAGTGTGACGAGATTTTTGGCTTACGTCTGGCTTCCATTCATAATGTCCACTTCTTGCTCAATCTCATGAAGCAGGTTCGTTACCACATTGAAAACGACTCTCTCTTAGACTTCCGCCAAGCCTTCTTCGAAGAATACGGTTATAGCAAGACCAATGCGCGTAATTTCTAGAAACTGCTAGCAATTTATAGCAGAGTCTGATAAAGTATAGATTATAGAACACAATAAGGAGTGACAAAATGGATTTACTAGTTAGTGTATTACCCTTTGTCTTAATCATGGGGGTTATGTACTTCTTCATGATTCGCCCACAACAACGTCAAGCTCAAGAAAAGCAACAAATGTTGCAAGGCCTCAAAAAAGGGGACGCCATTGTAACAATTGGTGGCTTACATGGGGTTGTTGAAGAAGTTGACTTGGCTAACCGTCTGGTTGTCTTAGACTGCGAAGGCATCTACTTAACCTACGAATTAAGCGCTGTTGCCACTATTAAGCAAGGCGAACGCGTACGTCCTTCAGTAGCTGACTTAGAACCAAAAGAAGAAGTAAGCAATGAAGAAGCCTAAGTCCTAGGCTCTAGCTGAGACTCTGTCTCAGCTTTTTTTGTGCCTATCATAAGAAAGGCAGGGGAGAAGTGACTAGAATGTTCGTCTTTTTGCTGACTTTATCAAAAAGAGAGAAAGCCTAGTAGAATAAGGATTTAGCAGGTCTCTCCTAATCTAAGGGACAACATTCAAATGGAATTTTGATTTTTTGATGCAAGTGACTAGAGCACAAGGAGCAGATAGGCTATAATATAAGAGATACTAGACCCTAAGACATCAAATCGAAGGGACAAAGGATGTGACCTATGAAAGCCTTTATTCGTTATATGGTCAAGCGCCTAGCCTACATGCTCTTGACGCTTTTTATTATTGTAACTGTCACTTTCTTCTTAATGAAGCTCCTGCCAGGGACGCCATTTTCCAATGAAGATCAGTTGACTGCTGCCCAAATTCAAACCCTCAACGCTAAGTATGGCTTGGACCAGCCAATTTGGGTTCAATATGGGCGTTACTTGCTCAATATTCTCAAGGGAGACCTGGGGGTATCCTTCCAATTTAATAATACGCCTGTTTCTCAGCTCATTATTGACCGGGCAGGGCCCTCTATGCAATTGGGCTTGCAGGCCATGTTGCTGGGGACAGTCCTAGGGACTTTCTTGGGCGTCATTTCGGCTGTCTACCAGAATACCTGGATCGACCGCTTTACTTCGGTCTTTGCAATTGCAGGTCGTTCAGTCCCAAGCTTTGTCTTCGCCGTTGTCCTGCAGTTTCTCTTTGCCGTGGTGCTGACTTGGTTCCCGATTGCCTTCTGGCGTGACGGCTTTGCTTCAACTGTTCTGCCAACTATTGCCTTGTCCCTGTCGCCGATGGCGGATGCGGCCCGCTTCGTCCGGACGGAAATGATTGAAGTCCTCAATGCGGATTATATTGAACTAGCTCGGGCCAAAGGCTTTAGCCGTTTCTATGTGGTGATGCGTCATGCCTTACGCAATGCCATCATCCCACTCCTGTCCATTATTGGCCCTATGACAGCAGGCTTGATGACAGGTTCCTTGGTAGTAGAGAATATTTTCTCTATTCCAGGTATCGGTGAACAATTCACCAAGTCGATTATGGTGAACGACTTTCCAACCATTATGGGGGTTACCATTCTCTATTCCACCTTGTTAGTGGTAATGATCTTAATTTCTGACATAGTCAATGGGTTAATTGATCCAAGACTCCGTCTGACCGGAGGTGCCTAAGATGCAACATGAATTAGCTAAGTCTTCCTATAATGAGGCTTTACTAGCTCAAGCAGGGGACCTAACCGCGCAAAAACTGCAACTGGCTAAGCGTGACTGTGGCCGTCAAGATGCCATGAGTGATGTGCCAGCCTTGAGTTTCTGGCAAGATTCTTGGCGCCGTTTGCGACGCAATAAGGCGGCCATGATTTCCTTGATTATTATTCTGGCCTTTATTATCTTGGCCATTCTGGCGCCTTGGATTGCGCCTTACTCACCAACGGCTCAGAATCCATCCTATGCTAATTTGCCACCTAAAATTCCAGGACTAGAAGGTTTATCCTGGTTTAATGGCTATGGGGCCAACCGGGCTGGAAAATTGGTCGATCGTTACCTAGCTGCCAAAGTACCGGCAGGTACCTACTATTATTTAGGAACTGACGCCCTAGGCCGTGACTTGCTGTCACGTATCCTCTATGGGACACGCATTTCCCTCTTGATTGCCTTTGTGGCAGCAGCCATTAACCTAGTCTTTGGTGTCATTTATGGCTTGGTTTCTGGGTGGTTTGGGGGTAAAATCGATACCCTCATGCAACGGATTTTAGAAATCCTATCAGGGATTCCTAACCTAGTCATCGTCATCCTCATGCTCTTGGTGCTCCAACCAGGGATTGTGTCCATTATTATCACCATTGCCTTGACCAGCTGGATTTCCATGTCTCGTGTGGTACGGGCTCAGACCATTCGTATCAAGCAACAAGAATATGTCTTAGCAGCTCGTGTGCTAGGCCAATCAACCCTTAAAATTATGTTCCGTCATATACTGCCTAATATGCTGGGCTTGATTATTGTCCAAGTCATGTTTGCTTTGCCGGCAGCTATCTTCTTCGAAGCCTTCCTAAGCTTCATTGGGATTGGGATTCCGGCGCCAGCAGCTAGTCTGGGGACTTTAATTAATGATGGTTACAAGACCTTCCGTTTCTTGCCACACTTAATGTGGTATCCAGCGGGTGTCATTTCGATTCTAATGCTAGCCTTCAACCTTCTGGCGGACGGCCTGCGTGACGCCTTCGACCCTAAAATGAAAGAGTAGGTGACTTTATGACAGAACGTGTCTTAAGCATCGAGAATTTACAGGTTCAATTCAAAACCTATGCAGGAACTGTTCAAGCCATTCGAGGCGTGGACTTCCAGCTCCACAAAGGTGAAACCTTGGCCATCGTAGGGGAATCTGGTTCTGGTAAAACCGTAACCTCCCGTGCCATTATGCGTCTATTGAGCCAGAATGCCACCATAAACGAGGGCAAGATTGATTTTATGGGTCAAGACCTTCGCAACTTAAGTGATAAGCAAATGGAAAAAATCCGTGGCTCGCAAATTGCCATGATTTTCCAGGATCCCATGACTTCGCTTAACCCAACTTTAACCATCGGTCGTCAATTGGTGGAAGTTATCATCAAACATCGCAATTTTTCGCGTGCAGAAGCAGTCGCCGAAGCCTGCAACTTACTCAGTCTCTGCGGTATTAAGGATCCTGAGCAACGCCTTAAGGATTACCCAAGTCAATTCTCAGGTGGTCAACGTCAACGGATTGTCATTGCCATCGCCTTGGCAGGGGACCCAGAAATTTTGATTGCCGATGAACCAACGACCGCCTTAGACGTTACAGTTCAAGCACAAATTATTGAGCTCTTGCAAGATATTCAGCGTCAGAAGGGCATGGCTATTATCTTCATTACCCACGATTTAGGGGTGGTAGCCAATATCGCAGACCGCGTGGCGGTGATGTATGCGGGTCGACTAGTCGAAATTGGGCCCGTGGATGAAGTTTACTATAATCCACAACATCCTTACACCTGGGGACTTTTGTCAGCGACGCCGACCTTGACCTCGTCAGGTCCGCTGTATGCCATTCCAGGAACCCCGCCTAACTTGCTCAATCCACCAAAGGGCGATGCCTTTGCCTGCCGTAATGAGTATGCCTTGGATATTGATTTTGAACTGCAGCCTCCAATGTTTGAGGTTAATCCGGGCCACTATGCGGCGACTTGGCTTTTGCATCCAGAGGCCCCTAAAGTGACACCACCGGCTAGCATTCAAGAACGCTATGCCTACTATCAAGCTAAGAAGGAGGCTGAATCGCATGACAAAAGCTCTAATTGAAGTGCGCAACCTCAAACAGTATTATCATCAGGACCATACGGTCGTTAAGGCCGTAGACGATGTTAGCTTCACCGTTCAAGCGGGTGAGACCTTTGGTTTAGTAGGGGAATCGGGTAGTGGTAAATCAACCATTGGCCGTGCCATTGTCAACCTCTATCAGCCAACTGATGGCCAGATTCTCTACCAGGGTAAGGCGCTCAGTGACCTTTCCAAGGGAGAGCGTCTTGACTATAACAAGGACGTCCAAATGATTTTCCAAGATCCTTATGCTTCCTTAAATCCTCGGATGAAGGTCCAAGATATTGTGGCTGAGGGGATGGAAGTCCATGGCTTGGTGGCCTCCAAATCAGAGCGGGATGCCAAAGTGGCCGAGCTCTTAGCCTCGGTTGGTTTATCACCTGAACATGCTTTACGCTATCCCCATGAATTTTCGGGCGGCCAGCGCCAACGGATTGGGATTGCGCGGGCCTTGGCGGTTGAACCTAAGTTTATTGTCTGTGATGAACCTATCTCAGCCTTGGATGTCTCCATCCAAGCCCAAATCATTAACCTATTGCAAGGCTTGCAAGAAGAACGGGGCTTGACCTATCTCTTTATCGCCCATAACCTAGCCATGGTTAAATACTTTAGTGACCGTATTGGCATGATGTATCGAGGTCGCATGGTGGAATTAGCAACTGCTGAAGCGCTCTATGAGCAACCGCTACATCCTTATACGCAGAGCTTGCTATCAGCCATTCCACTGCCAGATCCAGATCAGGACCGTCAGCGTCAACGGATTGTCTATCAGCCAAGTCAAGCTGAACTAGAGGCGCCTCATGATTGGGTGCAAGCGCAAGACCAGCATTGGGTCATGAAAGCCAAAGCCTAATAAACTAAGCATAAACCTTCTTCCTGTATCAGGGAGGAGGTCTTTTTTGTGCTTCGATTAGATTGTGAAGAGCAACCCCAAAAGCGCGTGATTTTAATAAGTCCATGTGAAGTAAAATTCACTAACTGAAATATTAGACTGAAAGACACCAGAAATAACAAGCTGTTTTGTCATTATATGGCGATTTTGAAACAGATATTTAAGTGTAGTATTACAGTTCAACCCTTAATGTATCCACTTTCCGGTGAAAAGTAACCGTTTTTCTTGGATAAAAGCCCCTTATATTGTATCATTCACAAAAACGGACGATAGGGGCTAAAGTGACTATTATCAAGCCTTAGCGCTTGCATTTGCTAGCCAAGAGTGGTAAATTTATAAGGTACAGTCTACCAGTAATACAGAAATTAAGTCTGTCTTGCTCGGTAGTAGTTAAATAAAGAGAGGAAAGTGTACAAGTATGGCAAAAAAAGTTAAGATTGAAGACTTATTGCGTCCAGATAACTTTAACTTCGACATGGTCCAAGTCTTGAGCCCAGAAGGTAAAGTTGTCAACAAAGATTTATTACCAGATTTATCTGATGAAGAATTGGTTCAATTGATGGAAGATATGGTATGGTCCCGTATCTTACACGAACGTTCAACTGCTTTGAACCGTCAAGGACGTTTAGGCTTCTACGCTCCAACTTTTGGTCAAGAAGCATCACAATTAGGCTCTGTTGCAGCCCTCAAACCGCAAGACTACATCTTACCTGGTTACCGTGATGTGCCTCAGCTCATCAAACACGGTTTACCACTCCACAAGGCTTTCTTATGGTCACGTGGTCACGTAGAAGGGAACAACTACCCAGCTGACTTCAATGCATACCCACCACAAATCATCATCGGGGCACAATACGTGCAAGCCATGGGGGTTGCTTTAGGTCTTAAGAAGAACGGTAAAGACGCAGTTGCTGCGACTTGGACTGGTGACGGTGGTTCTTCACAAGGGGACTTCTACGAAGGGATTAACTTCGCCGGCGCTTACAAGGCACCAGCCATCTTCTTCATCCAAAACAACGGTTGGGCGATTTCTACGCCACGTTCACTCCAATCTGCTGCGCCTACTTTGGCTCAAAAAGCAGTTGCTGCTGGGATCCCAGGGATTCAAGTAGACGGGATGGACATCTTAGCAGTTTATGCTGTAACCAAAGCGGCGCGTGACTACGCTGTAGCAGGTAATGGCCCAGTCCTCATCGAAACAATGTGCTACCGCTTCGGTCCACATACCTTATCAGGTGATGACCCAACCCGTTACCAACCAGACGGTGTTCAAGAAGAATGGCGTGCAAAAGATCCACTCATTCGTTTCCGTACTTACTTAGAATCAAAAGGCCTCTGGTCTCAAGAAAAAGAAGAAGCGGTGATCGAACGTACTAAGGAAGAAGTTAAGGAAGCCATCAAGTTAGCTGACCAAGCACCTAAACAAAAGATTTCTGACTTCTTGAAGAACATGTACGAAACACCAGACTTCATCACAGCAGAACAAATCAAGAAATTCGAAGCAAAGGAGAATAACTAATAATGGCTCAAAAAACGATGATTGAGGCTATCACAGAAGCGTTAGCCATTGAATTACGCAATGACGACCGTACCCTTATTTTCGGGGAAGACGTCGGCTTGAACGGGGGGGTATTCCGTGCCACTCAAGGTTTACAAGCAGAATTTGGTGAAGACCGCGTCTTCAACACTCCTTTAGCAGAATCTGGTATCGGTGGTATGGCCATTGGTTTGGCTTTGGAAGGTTTCCGTCCAATCCCTGAAATCCAATTCTTAGGCTTCGTCTTCGAAGTAATGGACTCTGTTGTTGCTCAAGCAGCACGTACTCGTTACCGTCTTGGCGGTAGCCGTAACATGCCAATCACTTTCCGTGCACCATTCGGTGGTGGGGTTCACACGCCTGAATTGCACGCTGATAACTTGGAAGGTCTATTAGCTCAATCTCCAGGTATCAAGGTTGTTATTCCTTCTGGTCCATACGATGCTAAGGGCTTGCTCTTGTCATCTATCCGTGATAACGACCCAGTTATCTTCTTGGAGCACATGAAACTCTACCGTTCTTTCCGTGAGGAAGTGCCGGAAGCTGAATACACCATTCCTTTAGGCAAAGCTAACGTTGTGAAGGAAGGGAACCACGTATCCATCATCACTTACGGGGCAATGGTTCGTGAAGCGGTTAAAGCGGCTGAAAAGCTTGAAAAAGACGGGATTTCTGTTGAAATCCTTGACCTACGTACGGTTCAACCACTTGATATCGAAGCAATCGTCGCAACCACTGAGAAAACTGGTCGCGTCGTTGTGGTTCAAGAAGCACAACGTCAAGCAGGGGTTGGCGCTCGCGTAATGGCTGAAATTACTGAACGTGCTGTTCTTTCCTTGGAAGCACCAGTTGGTTTCGTTGCAGCACCTGACACCATCTTCCCATTCGGTCAAGCCGAACATGACTGGTTGCCAAATGCAACAGACATCGAAGAAAAAGTACGCGAAGTATACAACTTCTAATATTCAGTTGAGGAAAGGAAGTAAATAACATGGCTTTTAAATTCAGATTGCCTGATATCGGTGAAGGGATTGCCGAAGGCGAAATCGTAAAATGGGACGTTAAAGAAGGCGACACCATTCAAGAAGACGATACATTAGTGGAAATCCAAAACGACAAATCCGTTGAGGAAATTCCATCTCCAGTTACTGGTAAAATCTTAAAAATCTTGGTTCCAGAAGGAACTGTTGCGCGCGTAGGGGACGTTTTAGTTGAAATCGACGCTCCTGGCCATGAAGACGAAGGCGATGCAGCACCAGCTGCAGAAGCTGCACCAGAAGCGGCTCCAGCTGCGGAAGCTGCACCTGCAGCACCAGCAGGCCCAGGTGCT
Source organism: Abiotrophia defectiva (assembly GCA_963546405.1). Classification (GTDB taxonomy): domain Bacteria; phylum Bacillota; class Bacilli; order Lactobacillales; family Aerococcaceae; genus Abiotrophia; species Abiotrophia defectiva_A. The sequence goes on from CAUUNL010000001.1 coordinate 73,569, forward strand.
CCAACAGGCGCTCCTGCAGGTGAAGGTAAACGTGTCTTAGCAATGCCATCTGTTCGTAAATTAGCTCGTGACAAGGGTGTTGACATTCGTTTAGTAACGCCTTCTGGTAAGGGTGGTCGTGTTGTGGCGGCTGACGTCTTGGCCTTCAACGGTGAAGCAGCACCAGTTGCGGCTGCAGAAGTAGCAGCACCAGCAGAAGCAGCAAGCGTTGCGGCAGCACCTGCAGCACCAGCACAACCATACGTATCTGGTAAGGGCGAAGCTGAAACTCGCGAACCATTATCTCCAATGCGTAAAGCTATTTCTAAGGCAATGGTTAACTCTAAACACACTGCGCCTCACGTAACCCTCTTCGACGAAGTAGAAGTATCTGCTTTATGGGATCACCGTAAGAAGTTCAAAGACATTGCCGCTAACCGTGGTACTAAGTTAACCTTCTTGCCATACGTGGTAAAAGCCTTAGTAGCAACTGTTAAGAAGTTCCCAGTCCTCAATGCTTCCATTGACGACGCTAGCCAAGAAATTGTCTACAAGAACTACTACAACATCGGTATTGCGACTGACACTGAACGTGGCCTCTTCGTACCAAACGTTAAGGACGCTAACACTAAGTCAGTATTCGACATTGCAGATGAAATCAACGGCAAGGCAGCTTTAGCTCACGAAGGTAAGTTAACTGCTCAAGACATGAGCCAAGGGACTATCACAATCTCTAACATTGGTTCTGCACGTGGTCAATGGTTCACACCAATCATTAACTACCCAGAAGTTGCTATCTTAGGGATGGGGACTATCAACGTTCAACCAGTAGTGAACGCTGAAGGCGAAATCGCTGTTGGCCGTATGTTGAAATTGTCCTTGAGCTTCGACCACCGTATCGTCGATGGTGCTACTGCACAAAATGCAATGAACGAATTGAAACGTTTATTGGCTGACCCAGAATTATTATTGATGGAAGGTTAAGGTGAAATAGATTATGGTAGTAGGAGATTTCGCAATTGAACTCGACACAGTCGTGATTGGTTCTGGCCCTGGTGGGTATGTAGCAGCTATTCGTGCTGCTCAACTCGGCCAAAAAGTTGCCATCATTGAAAAAGACTACATCGGGGGGACCTGCTTGAACGTAGGTTGTATCCCTTCAAAGGCTTTGATCAACGCTGGCCACACCTACCACAATGCTAAACACGGTGACCACTTTGGGGTGATTGCCAAAGACATCACTGTGGACTTCAAACGTACCCAAGAATGGAAAGACAAAGAAGTTGTTGCTAAGTTAACTGGCGGGATTCGCATGTTACTTAAGAAGAACAAGGTTGAAATTATTGAAGGGGAAGCTTTCTTCGTAGATGACCATACATTACGTGTAGTCAAAGAAGACTCAGCTCAAACTTACAGCTTCAACAATGCCATTGTGGCAACTGGTAGCCGCCCAATCGAAATCAAAGGCTTCAAGTACAGCGACCGCGTGATTGACTCAACTGGTGCTTTAGCCTTAGACCACATTCCATCTTCTATGGTGGTAATCGGTGGGGGTTACATCGGGTCAGAATTAGCAGGGGCTTTCGCTAACTTCGGGACTAAGATTACAATCTTGGAAGGTTCTAACCAAATCATCCCAACTTTTGAAAAAGACATGGTTAAATTAGTGGAAAATGAATTCGCTAAGAAGGGTGTAGATATCATCACCAACGCTATGGCTTTGAACTCAGAAGTAAAAGACAAGTCTGTTGTAGTAACTTATGAAGTAGGGGGCAAACAACACACTGTTGAAGCAGAATACTGCTTAGTAACAGTAGGTCGCCGTCCTAACACTGATAACTGTGGCTTGGAAGTTGCTGGGGTTATCGTGGGTGAACGTGGCTTGATCAATGTTGACAAACAAGGTCGCACTAACAAACCAAACATCTTCGCCATCGGTGACGCTGTTCCAGGTGCTGCCTTAGCCCACAAAGCAAGTTATGAAGCTAAGGTTGCTGCTGAAGCAATTGCTGGGCAAGCATCAGAAGTTGACTATGTGGCAATGCCAGCAGTCTGCTTCACTGACCCAGAATTGTCTTCTGTAGGTTACACTGTAGACCAAGCCAAAGAAGCAGGCTTGAATGCTAAAGCTGTTAAATTCCCATTAGCAGGTAACGGTCGTGCCTTGTCCTTGAACGCAACTGAAGGTTTCGTACGTTTGGTTGTTGACAAAGATGATAACACCATCTTAGGGGCACAAGTTGCAGGGGTTAACGCTTCTGACATCATTGCTGAATTGACCTTGGCGGTTGAAGGCGGCTTGAACGCTGAAGACATCGCCTTGACAATCCACTCTCACCCATCCTTAGCTGAAACAGTCATGGATGCTGCTGAGTTGGCTTTAGGTCACCCAATTCACGTCTAATCAACTTCCCAATATATCATATATGATATATTGGTCAGAGCCGGGGCAAGCCTCGGCTCTTTTCTTAAATGGTTTTGAAAGGGCTTATCTGCTTGGAATAACGCCTTTTTTATGCAAAAAAGTAGCGGATTCATAGCCTAAAAGCTTGTAATTGATTTGTAATAGATGTATAATGAGTGTAACGAGATTCGAGAATCCACTTAAGGGGGAAACGATGATGAGATCATTCAAGAAAATAATCGCGACCTTACTATTATTTGCGACTATTCTAGTACCAGCTTTCGCAGCTCAGGCAGAGAGCTTGAACGCTATCTTAAAATACAGCATCTATGACTTATATTCAGGGGAATTTGTTCAAGAAGTCAACTTCTTGACGCACTCTTCTAAGGATGCTTCCATTATCCAAACAGTTGATTGGTTCAACCAACGGGGCATTATGATGGATCCAAAGCGCTTCAACCTCAAGGTATCCAGTTACTTAACAGAATACTCAACTTCTAAAGGTAACCTATCAGCTTATACAGCAGATATTATGGTTTACACTACAGAAGCGGATGTTCTGAAAAACTTGGGCATCAAGGCTGAGACAGAACCAGGCGTTCGTAATGTGATTGAGATGCCTCAATACGAACCAGAGCGTCAAATGCGTGAAGCTTGGGAGACTGCGACCAATTCTGTGCCTACTGCCATTACACCAAATGCGCCAGCTGTTGAAACAAGTAGTGAAAGTAGTGCTCCTGCGGGCGCTAGTAGCTCCAGTGTCAGCCAAAATAGTACATCGACTACAAGCCAGGCCAGTGAAATTAACAAGCCGGTGACAGTTGATAAGTCATCTAGCAACGAAACAAACGCTAAGCCTAATGAAAATAGCCGCAGTAATACAGCTAGTCAAGACATTGCTTATAGTGTCGTTTCAGAAGTAAAACCTGATGAAAGCAACAAACCAGCTAACAATCAGAATGCGACTGATAATAAAGTAGCAGCTAATCAACAAAATAATAATACCAATCAAGCTGCTAACAAGCCGGCTGCCAATAATCAACAGGTAACAGTTAACAAAACGACAAACAATAATAACAAGTCAGAGGCTAAGTCTGAAGCTTCTCAAGCACCCGTAGTTCAGAAGAAAGCCTTACCTAAGACAGGGGAAGAATCCAACTTTGGTTGGTTAGTGGCTCTAGTCTTGGTAATTGCTGGTGTAGCTGTTCTATTCGGCTACAAGAAAACACGAAAGCAATAGAAAGAAAGCTCCCTTTTTAGGGGGCTTTTTTACTTATTTAATTGACACTGGCTGGCTTTAAGGGTATACTAGTAGCAATTTAGGGGCAAAATCCGAATTTTTAAGGAAATCCCGTGAGGTTTCCAAGGTGCTCAGGCCAACTTAGACTTGGCCATGTCGACGATTTTGTCTAGATGGAGAAGTGACTATGAAACGACGTGTTTTATTCGATGCTAGCCAAATTAACCGCATGCTGACCCGCATGGCTCATGAAATCAATGAGCGGACAGATATTCATCAAGTGGTCCTGGTTGGTATTAAGACCCGAGGGGCTAATCTGGCTGATCGCCTGCAGGAGAAACTAGCCACCATCACCCAGGTTCAAGTAGCCGTAGAACACATTGATATTCAATTTTATCGGGATGATTTGGTTAAGAATCATGCTGACCCGCAAATACAGCACCTTTCTTTTACTCACAATTTAACTGACAAGACTGTGGTCATTGTGGATGATGTCCTCTATACAGGCCGTACTGTGCGTGCCGCTATGGATGCCATTCTCGACGTTAGCCGTCCCCAGGTCATTCGTTTGGCCATTATGGTGGACCGGGGCCACCGCGAGCTTCCCATTCGGGCAGACTTTATTGGTAAAAACATTCCCACTGCACAAGAGGAGAGTGTCCATGTCTGTTTGCAAGAAGTGGATGGGACTGAAGAAATTCTACTCACTTAAGATTTGACTTTTTAAGCTAGTCCCGAGAGGCTATCAAGAGGAAAACTTAAGGGTCTTGTTAGGCAATAATAAGACGCTCATAAGTCAACCACCTGATAGCGAGGACTATTAGGTGGTTTTTTCTTATAGTTTGATTGCCATAATAAGGAGGAGACGTATGCGAAACTTAGTAAAAATGTCGGACTTAAGCAAGGAGGAGGTCTACGACCTTATCCAACGAGCCCTAGAGCTCAAAGCGGGAGCCAGCCCTATTCAACGGCCCGACCTCATAGCGGCCAATCTTTTCTTCGAAAACTCCACGCGGACCAAGCACAGTTTTGAAGTGGCTCAAATGAAGTTAGGCTTGCAGGTCCTGAATTTTGATGCGTCAACATCCTCTCTAAACAAGGGAGAGACCCTCTATGACACTTGCAAGACGCTGGAAGCGATTGGTTGCAACATGCTAGTCATTCGCCATAGCCAAGAAGCATACTATCAAGAACTTGAAGGCTTGACCATTCCTATAGTCAGTGGCGGTGATGGCAGCGGGGAGCATCCAAGCCAATGCCTGCTAGATTTGATGACCCTCTATGAGCATTTTGGCCGAATTGAAGGACTTGAAGTCGTTATAGCAGGTGATATCAAGAATTCACGGGTGGCCCGTAGCAACTATCACATGCTGACCCGCTTAGGTGCCAAGGTTCAATTTGTAGGACCTCAAGTCTTCGCAGACCCGACTTTGGGCCAAATGGTCGACTTCGACCAGGTCATTGGCCAAGTTGATGCCTGCATGCTTTTACGTGTCCAATTTGAACGCCATCAGGAGGCGGTAGCCTTAAGCCGAGCAGACTATCATGCTCACTATGGCTTAACGCCAGCTCGCTACCAAGCCCTCAAGCCACAAGCCATTGTCATGCATCCAGCACCAGTCAACCGGGACATGGAGATTGCCTCTGAACTGGTGGAAGCTCCACAATCTCGCATTTTCACCCAGATGACCAATGGTCGCTTTATGCGCCAAGCTATTCTGGAGAAACTGATTGCCGATAACGCCCTCTAACAAGATAGAAAGGAAGTTACATCATGCTATTACTCAAAAATGGTCGCCGTCTGGTCAAGGGACAATTGGAGCCTGTCGAAATCCTGATTGATGGGGACAAGATTATAGCCATGGACAAGGAGCTCAATGGCACGGCTGATCAAGTGTTTGACTTAAAAGGTAAACTTCTAGCGCCGGGTTTTATTGATGTCCATGTCCACTGGCGTGAACCAGGTTTTGAATACAAGGAAAACATCTACCATGCTTCCAGAGCGGCTGCGCGTGGTGGCTTCACTACAGCCATGCCCATGCCTAACCTTAATCCAGTTCCTGATTGCTATGAGCATCTCAAGCCTCAGCTAGACATTATTGCACGTGATTCTGTCATTCGGGCCATCCCTTACGGGGCCATTACCAAAGGGGAGCTAGGGGAGGACTACGCTCAGTTTGATGAGTTAGCCCAACATGTTTTTGCCTTCAGTGATGATGGGCGTGGTGTCCAAAATGCCAATATGATGTATGAATCTATGTGCGTTGCCGCCCGCCTTAACAAAGCTATTGTGGCCCATTGCGAGGACAATTCTTTGATTCGAGGTGGTTGTATGCACTGTGGTTGCCGCAGTCGAGAACTTGGTCTGCCAGGCATACCATCTGTCTGCGAGTCAGTTCAGATTGCTCGTGATATTCTCTTGGCCGAAGCGGCAGGCTGTCACTATCATGTCTGCCATGTGTCGACTAAGGAATCTGTACGTTTGGTTCGCGAGGCTAAGGCCAACGGCATTAAGGTGACCTGTGAAGTTTGCCCTCATCATTTACTGAGTGACGAGGACGACATTCCTCACAACCATGGCTTCTGGAAAATGAATCCACCCTTGCGCGCAGCCGAGGATCGTCGCGCCTTAATTGCTGGCCTCTTAGATGGCACTATCGACATTATCGCTACTGACCATGCGCCTCATGCTATGACTGAGAAAGACTTGCCAATGCAGGAGGCAGCCTTTGGTATTGTGGGGTCTGAAACAGCCTTTAGTCAGCTCTATACCCACTTTGTCAAGCCAGGCATTATGTCCCTAGAATTTCTCTTGGATAAGATGTCGACTAATGTGGCTAAAATTTTTGACCTACCTTATGGAACCCTAGCCGTCGGGCAGCCTGCTGATCTGGTCGTTATCGATTTAGACAAGGTATCAAGTATCCAACCTGAGAATTTCTTATCCAAAGGTCGGAATACGCCATACGCCGGTCAAGAAGTTTATGGCTGGCCTATCCTAACCATTAGCCAAGGCCGCATCGCCTATCAAGATGCCACATTTTTTGCCTAAGAGCTTAGTAAGACAAGGAGCGAGCATATGTATAGATATGATAAACAGCTGATTCTAGAAGATGGAACCATCTACAAGGGCTATGGCTTTGGTGCTGACCGGGCTATGTTAGGGGAAGTCGTCTTCAATACCGCCATGACCGGCTACCAAGAAACACTGTCAGACCCTTCCTACAATGGACAAATTGTCACCTTTACCTATCCCTTAATTGGTAATTATGGCATTAACCGTGATGACTTCGAGACCATTAATCCCTCTATCAAGGGATTGGTAGTCCGAGAAGTTTGTCAAAAGCCTTCCAACTTCCGTAGCCAAATGTCCCTAGACCAAGCACTCAAAGAACTAGATATCCCAGGAATTTGGGGCATTGATACCCGCAGTCTGACACGAAAGATTCGCCAATATGGGACGATTAAGGGGATTATTACTGACTTATCCGAAGATTCAGCACAAGTGCTAGAAAAACTTAGAGAGACTGAACTGGCCAGGGACCAAATTGCCCAAGTGTCGACTTCTAAGGCCTTCCTGTCGTCAGGAACGGGCTATCGAGTGGTTCTGGTTGATTTAGGCATGAAGTCAGGTATTCTGCGTGAACTTAATGAGCGTAACTGTGACATTGTCGTGGTGCCTCATAATATTAGCGCTCAGGAAGTTTTACGGCTTCAACCTGATGGCGTCATGCTCTCTAATGGACCTGGCGACCCTGAGGATGTGCCAGAGACTATTGCCATGATTGGCCAAATCATGGACAAGCTACCAATTTTTGGTATTTGTATGGGGCATCAGCTAATCAGTTTGGCAGCAGGGGCTAAGACATACAAGCTCAAATTTGGTCATCGTGGGGCCAACCATCCAGTCAAGAATCTACTGACTGGCAAGGTGGACTTGACCTCACAAAACCATGGCTATAGCGTTGACATTGATTCATTAGCAGATACAGACCTGGAATTAACTCATTTGTCAGTCAATGACCGCACCTGCGAGGGTGTTCGCCATAAGTTCTACCCAGTTTTCTCAGTTCAATATCATCCCGAAGCATCGCCAGGGCCACACGATCCTAATTATCTCTTCGATCAGTTCATCGAGAATATGAAAGCCTTCCAAGCTCAGTCTCGTCGCCACAAGTAAAGGAGTCCTATCATGCCAAAACGTCAAGATATTCAAACCATTCTGGTCATTGGGTCGGGTCCCATTACAATTGGGCAAGCAGCTGAATTCGATTATGCCGGGACTCAAGCCTGCCTTTCGCTGAAGGAAGAGGGCTACCAAGTCATTCTAGTTAACTCCAATCCGGCCACTATTATGACCGATCGTCAGATTGCTGATAAGGTTTATATGGAACCCCTAACCCTTGAATTCGTCAGCAAAATCATCCGTAAGGAACGACCTGATGCCTTGTTGCCAACCCTTGGTGGCCAGGTAGGGCTCAACTTAGCTGTTCAACTTCATCGTCAGGGAGTCTTGGACCAATACGGTGTCGAATTACTAGGCACCAAACTAGCCTCCATTGAGCAAGCAGAAGACCGCCAACTCTTCCGTCAGCTCATGCAGGAATTAGGTGAGCCTGTACCTGAATCTGAAATTGTGACCAACTTAGATCAAGCTCGAGATTTTGTGGCGCAAATTGGCTATCCAGTGATTGTCCGTCCCGCCTTTACCATGGGGGGGACTGGTGGCGGTATTTGTTATAACGACCAGGATTTAGATGAAATTGTCTCTTCAGGTCTCCATTATTCGCCCGTGACCCAATGTTTGCTAGAAAAATCCATCGCAGGTTACAAGGAAATCGAGTATGAAGTCATGCGTGATGCCAATGATACTGCCATTGTCGTCTGCAACATGGAAAACATTGATCCTGTAGGCATTCATACCGGGGATTCAGTCGTGGTGGCCCCATCCCAAACTCTGACTGACCGCGAGTATCACATGTTGCGCGATGTGTCCCTTAAGATTATTCGCGCCCTCAAGATAGAAGGGGGCTGTAATGTCCAATTAGCCTTGGACCCAGATTCCTTTAACTACTATATCATTGAAGTGAACCCACGTGTGTCTCGGTCCTCGGCCTTAGCATCTAAGGCAACGGGCTATCCAATTGCTAAGATTGCCGCTAAAATTGCGGTCGGCTTAACCTTGGATGAAATCCTCAATCCGGTCACCCAAAATTCTTATGCCTGCTTTGAGCCTAGTCTGGACTATGTGGTCAGCAAGATTCCACGTTTCCCTTTTGATAAATTCGAACGTGCCGACCGAAAGTTAGGCACTCAAATGAAGGCAACCGGTGAGGTTATGGCCATGGGGCGGACCTATGAGGAATCCTTGCTTAAGGCCATCCGCTCGCTAGAATATGGCGTCCACCACTTGGGCCTGCCTAATGGTGATAGCTTTAGTTTGGAAGAAATCATGGAAAAGGTCCAAGCTGCTAGCGATGAACGCCTCTTCTTCATAGGTGAAGCTCTGAGACGGGGCGTTAGTGTTGATCAGATTCATGACATGACTAAAATTGACCGCTTCTTCCTAGATAAGATGCAGCATATTATTGATTTAGAACATGAACTCAAGTCTCATCCGCAGGACCTCAATCTCTTAGCTTATGCCAAGCGTTACGGTTTCTCTGACAAAATCATTGCCCACCGTTGGCAAACCACTGAAGCGGCAGTCTATCAGCTTCGTCAAGAGGCTGGTATCACGCCTGTCTTCAAGATGGTGGATACCTGTGCGGCAGAATTCGAGTCTTCAACCCCTTATTTCTATTCCAGTTATGAGGCAGAGAATGAATCCATCGTGACGGACAAACCTAAAATCGTGGTGCTGGGTTCTGGCCCAATCCGTATCGGTCAAGGGGTGGAATTTGATTACGCGACTGTTCATGCCGTTCTGGCCATTAAGGCGGCAGGTTATGAAGCCATTATTATCAACAACAACCCAGAAACCGTCTCAACCGACTTTACCATTTCTGATAAACTCTACTTTGAACCGCTAACCGAAGAAGATGTCATGGCTATCTTGAATCATGAGCAGCCTCTGGGGGTGGTCGTGCAGTTTGGCGGGCAGACTGCCATTAACTTAGCCGATAAACTCCAAAGACACGGGGTCAAAATTCTTGGGACTAGTCTGGAAGAAATTGACAAGGCTGAAAACCGAGATAAGTTCGAGCAGCTCTTGCATGAATTAGATATCCCACAACCTTTAGGTAAGACAGCCTCAGATACGGAAACAGCCGTTGCTAACGCGGCGTCCATTGGCTATCCGGTCTTGGTACGACCTTCCTATGTCTTGGGCGGTCGCGCCATGGAAATCGTCTATGAAGAAGCTGATTTGCGTCGTTACATGGAGACCGCTGTGCGAGTATCGCCGGAACATCCTGTCCTAACAGACCGTTATCTCATCGGTCAAGAAATCGAAGTAGACGCTATCTGTGATGGCCAAACAGTGGTCATTCCAGGCATTATGGAACATATTGAGCGGGCAGGGGTTCACTCAGGTGACTCCATCGCCGTTTACCCACCTCAGACCTTAAGTCAGGCTCAAAAGGAGCTGCTGGTCGACTATACCATTCGCCTAGCTAAGGGACTTAATATTGTGGGCCTACTTAATATCCAGTATGTGCTTAGCAAGGGTGAACTTTATGTCTTGGAAGTGAACCCACGTAGTTCACGGACCGTCCCATTCCTCAGTAAGATTACAGGCGTCCCAATGGCGCAATTAGCCATGCAAGCTATTTTAGGCCAATCCTTGAGTGACCTAGGCTACCAGACTGGCTTGCTGCCCGAACCATCCGCTGTTTACACTAAGGTGCCAGTCTTTAGTTTCCAAAAACTCAAGGATGTCGATACTGCCTTAGGGCCTGAAATGAAGTCAACCGGGGAAGTCATGGGTAGCGATTTAACCTTGGAAAAATCCCTATACAAAGGGTTAGTGGCTGCCGGTATCCAGGTCAAAGATCAAGGCACTATCCTCTTCACAGTGGCTAACGAAGATAAGGCGGAAGCCTTAGAGTTGGCGCGTCGCTTTAGTGACTTAGGCTTTAATCTCTTGGCTACCCCAGGTACCGCTGATTACTTAAGTCAGGCAGGACTTAAAGTAGCTTCTGTAGGCAAAATTGGTAGTCAAGATCACAATGTCCTAGATGCCATCTATCAAGGTCAAGTAGACTTAGTCATTAACACCACATCCAAGGATAAAGATGTCACCAAGGATGGCTTTAAGATTCGCCGAGTAGCCAGTGAACAAGAAATCGTCTGCTTCACCTCTCTGGATACCAGTATGGCCCTCTTGAAGGTGCTAGAATCCACATCCTTCCATATCACGCCTTTGGCCTAGTCGAACTTGATCCATAAGGAGGAACTATGAAGCAAACATTTTCTAGCGATGTCATCGTCGCACTAGACTTCAAAAATTTAGAAGAAACCTTGGCATTTCTAGCACCCTTTAGGGGCCACGACCAGCTCTATCTTAAGGTTGGGATGGAACTCTATCTACAAAATGGGCCACAAGTCTTAACTGCACTCAAGGAAAGAGGGCATCGCATCTTTCTAGACCTGAAGCTACATGACATTCCTAATACGGTATATGGAGCAAGCAAAGGTTTGGCCCAGTTCAAAGTGGATATGCTCAATTTTCATGCCGCGGGTGGCAAGGAAATGTTGGAGGCTGCTAAGCAAGGCTTGCTTGATGGAGGGAGCCCCGAAACTTTGGCCATAGCTGTGACCCAGTTAACCTCTACCTCTCAAGAACAAATGCAGGCGGAACAATTGATTCCAGTTGACCTAGTGACCAGTGTCCGCCATTACGCCCAATTGACCCAGGAAGCTGGTTTGGATGGAGTCGTAGCCTCAGTTCATGAAGCACCCCATATTCGGGAGGCGTGTGGTAAGGACTTTGCCATTGTTACGCCAGGTATACGTTTGGCAGGAGGGCCTAGTCAGGACCAAAAACGCATTGCAACACCGGAAGTTGCCCGTCAACTCGGCTCAAGCCATATTGTGGTTGGTCGGCCGATTACTTTGGCCAGTGATCCGGTCGCCGTTTATGAGGCCATTCGTCAGAGCTTTTTGAAGTAAGATAGGAGGATTTTCATGACCAGTGCAAAAGAAATTGCCCAAGAATTATTAGCCATTAAAGCGGTCGCCTTGCAGCCCCACCAGTACTTTACTTGGACATCAGGTATTCAATCGCCAATCTATTGTGACAATCGCCTGACCATGTCCTATCCGTCAGTCCGTCGTAAAATTGCTCAAGGTTTAAGTCAGGTGATTAAGGAGCATTACCCTCAGGTCCAAGTGGTGGCGGGGACAGCAACCGCTGGTATTCCCCACGCAGCTTGGGTCAGCGATTTGCTGGATTTGCCCATGGTTTATGTACGGGACTCCGCTAAGAAGCACGGCAAGACTAACCAGATTGAAGGGCGCTTAACGCCAGGAGCCAAGGTAGTCATAGTGGAAGATTTGATCTCGACTGGTTTGTCCTCGCTTAAGGTGGCTCAAGCCTTAAAAGAGGCAGGCTGCCAAGTGTTAGGGGTTGTGGCCATTTTCTCCTATGAGCTGAAAAAAGCTCAAGAGGCGTTTGCTGAAGCTGGGGTATGCTACCATACCTTAACTAATTATGACGCCTTAATTGAGGCTGCTTTGGAAGCAGACTATATCGCACAAGAAGATGTGGCCTCGCTTCTTGAATGGCGCCAAAGCTTAGGAAACTAAACTCATAGAAAAAGCCGAGTTGCATGTCAACTTGGCTTTTTAATTAGGAGAAGGAGAGCTATATAAAATTCGTATATTAAGCTTCAATAATCTAGCGACTAGGCCAAATGATAACAAAATCTATTCTGTAAGCGTTGACGATGAAGTTTACCTTTTATTTTTTGGTCAAAATAGGGTATGATAATAGTTAGAGTGTTTTGAATGGAGGAACGTGTATGACACAGTTTGAATACCCTCTGAACCCGGATTGGACGACAGAGGAAATAATCACGGTCATCGACTTTCTATCAGCGGTAGAATCGGTTTACCAGGGTGGGGTTAAACTCAATTCTCTGTGGCCGCGTTATCAATCCTTCAAGCAAATAGTGACTAGTATTGGCGAGGAGAAGCGACTCGATCGAGCTTTTCAGTCAGCTAGTGGATATTCTATCTACCAGGTCGTTCAGCAAATGAAGTCTCTTAAGGATTCCTCAGCGGACAACCCCGTAGTGCGTATTAACATAGGAGGTTCAAATGGAAGATTTTAAGACAGTTCATGCCCATGTCTTAGCCTGGCTAGAAGAAGCCGCTGAGAATTTACGGCAATCACTTAAACGGTCCCTTCAAGTGGATCAGAAAACAGGGGCCAGCGACTTGGTTACGGAAATGGATAAGGCAACAGAGGCCTACTTTGTTGATAAGATTACCAGTCATTTCCCAGACCATCGTATCATTGGTGAGGAAGGTATGAGCCAGGGAACGGAAGATTTGGCCGGTATTGTCTGGGTTATTGATCCCATTGACGGCACCCTTAACTTCGTTAAGCAGAAGAATAACTTTGGGATTCTAATTGGGATTTTCCAAGATGGTAAGCCATTAGCAGGTTATATTTACGACGTCATGAAGCATGACCTTTATGCCGGGATCGTAGGGCAAGGCGTTACCCTTAACGGACAGCCTTTAGTGCCACTTAAGATTGAGCGTTTGCAAGATTCTCTAGCAGTAGGGAACGTGGCCATGTTTACCCAAAACCGTTGTAATAGCCAACGTCTCTTAGAAAATGTCTTAGGTGTTCGGGCACACGGTTCTGCTGCGCTTGAAGTAATCGAGGTCATTCGTGGTGAGGCAGCTGTTTACCTAAGTTTCAAATTAAGTCCTTGGGACTTTGCTGCTGGTTGGGCCATTTGTGAGGCTATGGGCTTCAAGGCAACTAAGCCAGACGGCTCAGCCTTATCCATTTTATCAGCTAGTCCCATCATTTTCGCGCATGACACTGTCCATGAAGAAGTCATCCGCGTTTTAGCAGAAGAAAAAGATCAGTTAGGAGAAATTAATGAATACGCGTAACGATATCCGAAATATTGCCATTATTGCCCACGTCGACCACGGTAAAACCACATTGGTTGATGAGTTGCTCAAACAGTCCAACACCCTAGATGAGCGTGCCAAATTAGACGAGCGTGCCATGGACTCCAACGATATTGAAAAAGAACGTGGGATTACCATCTTGGCCAAGAACACTGCCGTAGACTACAAAGGGACCCGCATCAATATCTTGGACACCCCAGGTCACGCGGACTTTGGTGGCGAAGTAGAACGTATCATGAAAATGGTTGATGGGGTTATTCTGGTGGTGGATGCTTATGAAGGCACCATGCCTCAGACTCGCTTCGTCTTGAAGAAAGCCTTAGAACAACACTTAGTACCGATTGTCGTTGTGAACAAGATTGACAAGCCTTCTGCTCGTCCAGAAGAAGTGGTTGATGAAGTTTTAGAACTCTTCATTGAATTAGGGGCCGATGATGATCAATTAGAATTCCCTGTAGTATATGCTTCAGCCCTTAACGGCACATCTAGTCTGTCTGATAATCCAGCAGACCAAGAGCCATCTATGGATGCTATCTTTGATGCTGTTATCGAACACGTGCCAGCGCCAGTTGATAACTCAGACCAACCATTACAATTCCAAGTTTCCCTCTTAGAATATAACGAATATGTGGGTCGTATCGGAATTGGTCGTATCTTCCGCGGTAAGATGAAAGTCGGCGACAACGTAACCCTTATGAAGGTTGACGGGACTAGCAAGAACTTCCGTATTACCAAGATGTTTGGTTTCTTCGGCTTAGACCGCGTGGAAATTAACGAGGCTAAGGCAGGGGACTTGATTGCCTTATCAGGTATGGAAGACATCTTCGTTGGGGAGACCGTAGCAGATGCTGCGAACCCAGAAGCCTTGCCAATTCTCCATATTGACGAGCCAACCCTACAAATGACTTTCTTAACTAACAACTCACCATTTGCAGGTAAAGAAGGTAAGTACGTGACTTCACGTAACCTCCAAGATCGCCTCATGCAAGAATTGCAAACCGACGTATCCTTGCGCGTGGATCCTACCGACTCACCTGATGCCTTTATCGTGTCTGGTCGTGGGGAATTACACTTGGCCATCTTGATTGAGAACATGCGTCGTCAAGGTTATGAATTCCAAGTATCACGTCCTAAGGTTATTCTTAAGGAAATCGATGGCAAGACTTGTGAGCCATTCGAACGCGTACAAATTGATACACCAGAAGAATACATGGGGGCGATTATTGAAGCCTTGGGTCAACGTAAGGCTGAAATGGCAGATATGGTGACCACAGGTAATGGCCAAATCCGTATGGTCTTCTCTGTACCAGCGCGTGGCTTAATTGGGTTCTCTACTGAGTTCTTATCCATGACACGTGGTTATGGGATTATGAACCATAGCTTTGATGACTACCAACCAGTGATTGATTCCAATATTGGGAACCGCCGTAATGGTGCTTTGGTTGCGCTTGAAGCTGGCCAAGCTACTACTTATGGGATTATGAACTTAGAAGACCGTGGAACCATCTTTGTTAACCCAGGGACTGAAGTTTACGGTGGGATGATTATCGGAGAGCACAACCGTGAGAACGACTTAACAGTCAACATCACCAAGGCTAAGCAATTAACCAATATTCGTTCAGCAACCAAGGACCAAACGGCGGTTATTAAACGTCCACGTATCCTAACGCTAGAAGAATCCTTAGAGTTCATGGATGATGATGAATACTGTGAAGTAACACCTGAGAGCGTTCGTCTACGTAAGCAAATCCTGGATAAGGGTGCGCGTGAACGTGAAACCAAGAAGGCTAAGAAGGCTTAAGAGCTAAGTAGTTCAAGGGCAGTCTCCTATTCTAGGAAGCTGCCCTGTGCTTAATCGGACAACTAGACTAAGAGGAGGGAGTATCATGTATAACTGGTATCAAGAAGGATTTGTGGTCTTACCACAGGTTTTACTCAGCTATTATCAAGATTTAGGCTTGAGCCCTGAGACCTTTCTCCTAGTAACGACAATATTAGGTCAGAAAGAAGGCCAATTGAGTCCTATGACCGTTGTGGACCTATGTTGTCATCACTATGGTTGGCAGTCACATCAAGCCATGTCTCAGCTCTCGCTCTTGGCTGATCAGGGTTATTTGGTTTTTGAGGTGGATGCGGCGGGCCAAGACCGGTTGAGTTTAGCGCCCTTGTTTGAACGCTTAGAGACCTTGAATCCATCATCTTATCAAAATCAGTCGACTACTAGTGCTGAGGCAGACCAAACAAGCGACTCGCAAGAGGCCATGACAGCAAGTCAGCTGATTCCTCTGATAGAAGGGGAGTTTGGCCGTTCCCTGTCTGCGCTCGAATATGAGACCCTGAATGGCTGGCTCAAGCAAGATGGCTATGCGCCTGATTTAATTCGTCTAGCAGTTAAAGAAGCTGTCTTACGCCAAGCGCTCAGCCTCAAGTATATTGATCGGATTCTGATTAATTGGGAGCGACATGGTTTGACTACTGCGGCGCAGGCACAAGCTTACTTAGACAAGCGAGATAAGGACCAGCCTAACAATCAAGAGGCGGTTTATGATCAGATTGATATTCCACTACTCTAAAGCACTGTAAAAGGAGAGAGAAGTATGGTTGAATCCTTGAATAGCCGGGCAGACTATGTGACGACTGCTAACTGGATGTCAGGTGGTGTCATGGGGCGCCATGGCCGTATTCTAGTCGGTAACAAGGCCTTTGAATTCTATAATGACCGCAATCCAGCTGATTTCGTTCAGATTCCTTGGGGCGAAATTCGTCAGGTTCGGGCTATCATGTTGATGAAACGTGGCTTTATCCGAGGCTTCTTCATTGATACTAAGTCTGCTGGCACCTATCATTTTGTAGTCTCTAAGGCCGGCCAGACTCTTAAGGCCATGCGGAACTATCTGGCGGAAGAGCAACTGGTCAGAAATAAGCCAATCTTCTCCTTGGCCAAGCTTTGGAAAGAATGGCGCGCTAAAAAATCTCCCAAAAAATAGGAGTTTAAACCCTCAGCTTTAAATGCTGAGGGTTTGTTCATTATTTGAACTTTTTTGGACTAAAACCCTAGACATAGGCCGAGAAGTAGTTTATACTAGACTAAAGTTCAAAAAATGAACAAAGAAAGAAGGGCTCACATGAATGACTTAATGACCTTGCTATATTACTTGAACCGAGAAGAAGCGGGCAGTCAACGTGATATGGCACAAGCGACCAACTTATCACTAGGCAAGATTAATCTAATTCTTAAGCGTCTTGAAGAACAAGGATACATTGAGATTGAGCGTCAAGGGACACGTAATCAGTATCAAGTGACAGAAAAGGGCTTAGCTCTACTAGAGACTGTCCTTAAGGATGCTAGTGCCCGTAAGATTCAATTAGCTCAAGCAAAAGAACAGATCCATCAGGCGGTTATTCTAGCCGCGGGGCAACCTCGTCATCTGGACCAACCCGTGCCACTCCTATCTCTGGGGGACCATACCTTATTAGACCGGACGCTCCAAGTTTTACGGGACCAAGGAGTAGAGCGTTTTGTCTTAGTGGCTGGCTTCCAAGCTGACCTCTTGGCTCAACATGTCGCTGATATGCCTGATGTGACCCTAGTAGTCAACGAGGCTTATGCTCACACAGGAACCATGGCTTCTTTGGCCGCGGCGGCTCCTCATATTGATGGGGACTTCTTCCTGATTGAAGGGGACTTGCTCTTTGAAATTCGTGGGATTAAGGGGCTCAATAAGGTCGCTAGTGATTCTGCTATGCTGATTACCAGTGTGCGTGAGCAACATGATGAGGCCATGGTGGAATTGCGTGATGGCTATGTTTATAAGATGGGTAAGGATATTCACCAATTCAACCGGATTGACGGTGAAATGATTGGTCTATCCAAATTATCTTATCCTTTCTACCTTAAGATGTTGGCCATTTATGCTGACAACCTTAATCCTTATGTTAACTATGAATATATTATGTTAGATGTCGCCCAAGACTACCGCTTGGGCTACCTTAAACTGGATGACTTCTTCTGGGGTGAAATTGACGATGCTAGCCAGGTTCATCATGTCCTTAAGCGCGTTTATCCTCGCTTGGTTCGTAAGGAAGAAGAGGCTGCTAAGCAAGAAGTCGAACAGTTCTTGGCCGATCACATGGATGCCAGCCCTGAGGAAATTGCGACCTTAGAAAGTGCCGGTGGTATGACAAACAAGAACTATAAGGTCACCCTTAAAGGCCAACCTTATATCATTCGGATTGCCGGTAACGGGACGGAGAAGTTTATTAATCGCTCTGCAGAAAAATCCAATAGCCTCTTAGCGCATATTCTGGGCTTAGATGCTGAAACTCTCTACTTTGACGAATTGACTGGTACCAAGGTGTCAGCCTTCATTCCAGACGCTGAAACCTTGAATGCTAATACAGCGACTTACCTTAACAATATGCGAATGACAACGGGACTCCTCAGACAGTTGCATCAATCAGGTTTAGACTTTGATAATCGTTTCGATGTCTTTGAAGAGATTGTTAAGTATGAGAGTTTTGTGGATGAAGTAGGGGCAGATTATTTTGACGGCTATCAAGCGACACGTCAGGAAGTTTTCCAACTACAAGAAGATTTGGCTGACTTACCCGTTCAAATAGTGCCATGTCACATTGACACAGTTCCAGAGAACTTTGTCAAAGGTGGAGACGGCAAATCTTATCTCATTGACTGGGAATACTCAGGTATGAATGACTTGGCTTGGGATTTAGCGGCTCATAGTCTGGAATGTGGCTTCAGCCAAGAGCAGGAAGACCGCTTCTTAAGCCTTTACTGTCAGGACCAAGCAGTGCCGGATAGCTTGAAGACCAAGCTCTTAATTTATCAAATTTGCCAAGACTTCCTCTGGTCAGTTTGGACCATCTTTAAGGAAAGCCGAGGCGATGATTTCGGAGACTACGGGATTGAACGCTACCGTCGTGCGCAAACTAACCTTGCACGCTACCATGCTCTAAAAAAGAAAGGAAGAATTTAGATGAAAAATAAGGAAAGAAGTGGCATCATTGCCGGTCTCTTGTCAGGCATTTTGTGGGGGGCAGATACCCATTATAATGGCGTTATTCTAATGATGTTGCCCTTCACACTAGTTGATCCAAGGCTGGCTGGAGCCGCTCTCTTATTGGCGCTCTTCCATGATGGTTTTTCTGCCTTAATGATGACAGGGGAGTTGGTTCGTCAAGGGCAACTCAAGCAAACTGTCAAACAATTGACTAGCAAGAGTTCCTATGTGGTCATGTTAGCCGCTGTTTTAGGGGGACCTATGGGTATGCGGGCCTATCTCTATGCGGTAGATGCGATTGGGGCAGGCTTAACCGCAAGTATTTCCTCTATGTATCCAGTGGTAGCTGCTTTTTTGGGTATGTTAATTCTTAAGGAAAAGATCACTAAGCCAGTTTGGATTGGTTTGGGTTTGGCCGTGTTAGCGGTCTTGGGTGTGAGTCTATCTGGTGATATGATGCAATCTAATGCCCAACTTATTGGCTTCTTAGTAGCCTTTCTCAGCGTAGTCGGCTGGTCCTTGGAGAGTGTGATTTGTTCCATTGGGATGAAGGAAGATTTGAATCCTAAGCAAGCTCTTTGGATTCGTCAATGCGTCTCTACTTTAGTTTATTTGGGCTTTATTACCTTCGAATCTGACTTGGTCTTTAGCGTGACGGCTGTTATGAGTCAGCCAGTACTTTGGTTAATCTTGGGTGTTGCTGTCTTAGGCACATTGTCTTATTTGAATTTTTATCGCGCAATTGATACAATTGGTCCTGTAAAGGCTACTGCACTCAATATCTCATACGCTATTTGGGCCATTGTCTTCTCCATCTTGCTAGGAGGAGCTGAATTTAACCCCATTCTCTTGCTATCGGCGGCTTTGATGATTGTAAGCAGTGTCTTAGTTTCACAACACGAAGGAGCCTAAGCTATGAGAGCAATAATTCTCGCCGCTGGTATGGGAACTCGCTTGCGGCCAATCACCCTTACAACCCCTAAGTCCTTAATTGAAGTCGCTGGGACAAGCTTAATTGAGCGCCAGATTGAATTCTTGCGGGCTAAAGGGATTGAAGACATTATTGTTGTAACAGGGTACTTGGCTGAAAAATTTGATTTTCTGAAGGACCAGTATGGCGTGACCTTGATTCACAATGACCAGTATGAAAGCTACAATAACTTCTACACCATGTACCTAGTTCGTCACTACTTGAGTGATGCCTATGTGATTGATGCTGATAACTTCCTAGTTGATAACTTCTTGCTATCAGCACCCGAAAGCTCCCTTTACTTTGGGGTAGCCAAAGAAGGCTTCAAGGATGAATGGGTCTTGCATTACCAGCAAGATGACCTTCGCGTAACGGCCATTACGGTAGAAAGTGGTCAAGGGCGGATTCTGTCTGGCGTCTCCTATTGGAGTGCTGAAGATGGTCAACATTTGCAGCAGTTAATTGAAGGCTACTACCAAGAAGCTGCTTATGCTAATCTTTACTGGGATGACGTGGTCAAGGATAACCTAGCTGATTTAGATGTTCATGTTTATCCAATTGAAGGCCATCAGACCTTTGAAATTGATAGCCTAGAGGATTTAGAAGCGCTACGTTCGCAAATGGAAGCAAAAAATTAGCCAGAAGCCAGACACTTGTCTGGCTTTTTGTTTTGGATGTGTGATCATTTCTTAATAAAATGCTTAAGGCAATGAGATTTCTATGCGTGTAGATATAAGATGTGCTATAATAATTAGGATAGAAAGACACTTTACGACAGTGAGAAGGAGAGAGATGCATGATTTATGCAGGTATTCTAGCAGGGGGCATTGGGTCTAGAATGGGGATTCAAGATATGCCTAAGCAATTCCTCATGTTAGGCAATAAGCCCATTATTATCCATACCATCGAAAAATTCTTAGTGGTGCCTGATATTGACAAAGTTTATGTAGCCGTACATCCAAATTGGTTAGTTTACTTCAATGATTTAGTAGGCAAGCACTTGCCAGGCCATGAGGCAAAGATTAAAGCTGTTGATGGGGGCGGGGATCGGAATGACAGTATCCTCAATATCATCGCAGATATTAAGGCAGACGGTCCTGTCTCTGACCAAGCTATTTTAATTACTCATGATGCGGTACGTCCTTTTGTCTCTTACCGTATGATTCAAGACAATATTAAGGTCATGGCTGACTATGATGCGACTGATACAGTGGTCATGGCTAACGATACCATTGTGGAATCACAAGACGGTAAGTCTATTAGCTCTATTCCTAATCGGGCTCACATGTTCCAAGGTCAGACACCTCAAACCTTCCGCATTAATCAGTTTGATAGCCTCTTCGCGAGCCTCAGTCAAGACGAGCGCGAGATTTTAACTGATGCCTGCAAGGTCTTTGTGCTCAAAGGTAAAAGTGTTGGCCTAGTAAAAGGGGAATACTCTAACTTGAAGATTACGACGGTGACCGATTTGAAGATTGCCGAAGCTATGTTGGGAGAGATCTAAAGTGATTAATCGCGTCTATCAGTTACTTCGCCCATACTTCTTCTCAGTTAAGTATGAAGATGTGTCGGCGGATTCAACTAAACCAGTCGTAGTGCGGCCAAATTATATGGCCCTCTGCCATGCAGACCAACGCTATTACCAAGGCAAGCGCGCAGCCAAGGTACTCAAGCAAAAATTACCCATGGCCTTGATTCATGAGTGTTGCGGCATTGTCGTACGTGACGAAACTGGTACCTATCAAGTAGGGGACAAGGTCGTCATGATTCCCAATCAGCCGCCTCAAGGGTTTGATCATTCAGGTGAGTTCTATGAGAACTATGTGGAGGGCACTCATTTCCTATCCAGTGGTTATGATGGCTTTATGCAGGAATTTGTCCATTTACCATTAGATCGCGTCGTGGGTTATCAGAGCATTCCAGATGTAGTAGCGGCTATGACAGAATTTGTCTCGGTGGCGGCGCACGGGGCTCGTCGTTTTGATTCAATTGCACTATCCAAGCGTGACCGTATTGTGGTTTGGGGCTCAGGCTCGCTAGCCTTTGTCCAAGCTACTGTCTTAAGAGCCAAGTTCCCAGATGCTACCATTATTGTAGTAGGTAAAAACCACGATAAATTAAGACTTTTCAGCTTTGTAGATGAAGTCTATGAATTGCAGGATATTCCGGAAGACTTTAGCTTCGACCATGCCTTTGAGTGTGTGGGAGGCGATGCCAGTCAGGAAGCCATTCGTGATATTATTAAGTATATTAAACCTCAAGGAACCTTAATCTTAATGGGAGTTTCGGAGACGGAAGTGCCGGTTAATACCCGTGATGTCTTAGAAAAAGGGCTGACCTTAGTAGGTTCTTCCCGCTCAGGACGTGAGGACTTCCAATTGGCTGTGGCCCTAATGGAAAACCCACAAGTATCTTCAAGACTGCGGATGATTATCCACCAAGTAGGGGATTTAGAGGATGTCAAGGATATCTATCAATTCTTCGAAGAAGACCGTAAGACACCATTCAAAACGGTGGCTAAGTGGAATATTTAA
The DNA here is from genome assembly GCA_963546405.1 of Abiotrophia defectiva. Lineage (GTDB taxonomy): Bacteria > Bacillota > Bacilli > Lactobacillales > Aerococcaceae > Abiotrophia > Abiotrophia defectiva_A. Next base: position 95,809 of record CAUUNL010000001.1, read on the forward strand.
TGATCAATTAAAAGAAGGAGGGGTTAGATGGAACCCATTCAAGCCAAAAGCCTAGAAATGGCCCAATACTTTGTTGACTTCTGCCAGAAGCATAATCTCCTATGCTACTTATGTGGTGGTGGCGCGATTGGGGCTTTACGTCATCAGGGCTTTATTCCCTGGGATGATGATTTAGACTTTTTTATGCCAAGGGAAGACTATGAACGTTTGGCTGAACTCTGGCCCAAAGAGGCGGATTCGCGCTATTTTCTGTCACGCTCTCATGAAGGCTTTGTCGACCGCAACCTCTTCATCACTATTCGTGACCGCCAGACAACTTGTCTTAAGCCCTATCAAGCTGACTTAGACTTGCCACATGGCTTGGCCTTAGATGTGTTGCCTTTGGATTATGCGCCAGCCTCTGCTTGGAAGCGTAAGATCCAGAAGGTCTGGGCCTTAATCTACTCGCTCTTTTGTGCTCAGACAGTGCCAGAAAAGCATGGGGGTCTCTTGGCCTGGGGCAGCCGAGTGCTACTGGGCCTAGTCCCAAGTTCTAAACTCCGCTATAAGATTTGGTCACTAGCTCATCGAAAGATGACTAAGACCAATCGACAAGAGGCGGCTTACCGCATTGAGTTGTGTTCTGGACCATATTATATGCGAAAACTCTATCCAATCGAGGCCTTTGATCAAGCTGTTTTCAAGTCTTTTGAAGGAACAAAAATGCCTATCCCAGTGGGTTATGACGCCTATTTGACTGAGGCCTTTGGCGACTATATGACGCCACCACCTAGCCAGAACCAAAAGCCACATCATGATGCTTTATTGCTGGATTTAGAGCGACCTTATACGGATTATGACCTCAAGACAGGTCAGCTCAAGTAGGAGAGGCTAGCTTGCTAGGCTACCGATTAAGTGAATTTTAGCCAAAAGAAGGCTGGCCAGAGGGTCAGCCTTTTTATGAGAAAGGATGATGTGAGTGTTGCGCGATTTTTTTGCCTATTACAAGCCTTATAAGAAGCTCTTCATGATTGACTTTGGCTGCGCTGTAATTTCGGCTATGTTAGAGTTGATTTTTCCATTTGTTGTAAACCGAGTTATTGACACCATCTTACCAACAGGTCATTATCAGACGGTTATTTGGGTTTGTCTCTTGTTGCTTGCCTTCTATCTCTTCAACATGGTGATGAAGTACATTGTCGTCTATCTGGGGCATAAGTTGGGGATTACCATTGAGACCGACATGCGGCGCCAACTCTTCCAATACTTCCAAAGACAGTCTTTTGAGTATTTCGATAATAAGCAGACAGGGGAGCTCATGTCGCGACTAACCAGTGACTTGTTCGAAATCGGAGAGCTAGCCCATCATGGTCCTGAAGACTTATTCATTACCCTGATGAGTTTGGTGGGAGCTTTTTGGCTCATGCTACAAGTCCATGTGCAATTAGCCATTGGGACAGTGATTCTGGTGCCAATCTTGGGAGTTGCGTTAGCTATCTTCAATAAGAAGATGGGACGTATTAATAGCCAAGTCTATCGTCAACTGGGAGAATTTAACGCCGGCTTATCTAATAGCCTCAGTGGTATCCGAGTAGTCAAGGCATTCGCTAATGAGGCTCACGAAGAAGCGCGTTTTGAAGGTCTGATTCAAGACTATCGCGAGAATAAACTTAAATTCTACCAAACCATGGCGGCATCAAGCGCCTTTAACTATGTCTTGATGCGCATTATTACCTTAATTGCCTTAGTCTCAGGGGCTTATTTCACCCTCAAAGGGGAGCTAACGACAGGTCAATTAGTAGGTTTCGTCCTATTAGCTAATACCTTTGTTAAGCCGATTGAAAGTATTAATATCATGATTGAGACTTATCCTAAGGGTTTTGCCGGCTTCAAACGTTTTAGACAGGAATTAGCTAAACCGGTCACGGTTCAGGACCTAGCTGATGCCAAGACTGCACCGCACTTCCAAGGTCAAATTGAATATCGTGATGTGGAGCTTGCCTATGATCCAGGACGTCCTGTTATTTCGCAATTGAACCTGTCCATTGCCCCTGGAGAGAGTGTGGCTTTAGTCGGCCCAAGTGGGGCAGGTAAGTCCAGTATGGTTAATCTCTTGCCGCGTTTTTATGATGTCACGTCGGGCCAAGTCTTAATCGATGGTAAGGACATTCGGGAATATACCTTGGCATCACTTAGACAACAGATTGGGATTGTTCAACAGGATGTTTTCTTGTTCGATGGGACCATTCGGGAGAATGTCCTCTATGGTCGTTTGGATGCCAGTGAGGCTGAGGTGGAAGAGGCCATTCGCGCGGCTAAGCTAGATCAAGTCATCGAGCAATTACCTGATGGATTGGACACCGCCATTGGGGAACGTGGTGTACGCTTGTCTGGTGGGCAGAAACAACGCCTATCGATTGCGAGAATATTCTTGAAGAATCCTTCTATTCTTATCTTAGATGAGGCAACTAGCGCCTTAGATACGCAAACCGAACAGTATATCCAACAGTCCTTTGATCAATTAACTAAAGGACGGACCAGTCTTATTATTGCCCATCGCTTAGCCACCATTCAGCATGTGGATCGCATCGTGGTAGTAACTGAGGCGGGGGTGGTAGAATCCGGTAGCCACCAGGAACTATTGGCTTTAGATGGTCATTATGCGGCCCTCTATCGGGCCCAGTTCGCCTAGCTAATAGGGCTTAGACTTAGTCAGCCAAATTTGCTATAATAAACAGAGTTACAATGAGGGAATGATGACATGAAGACCTTAGCAGTCACAGGATTAGAGAAAACCTATGGAACCAAAACCTTGCTGGCAGGCATCGACTTTGCCATTCGGACAGGGGATCGTATTGGCTTGATTGGACCTAACGGGACCGGAAAGAGTTCCTTCTTGAAGGTGTTGGCTGATCAGACCGACTATGACCAAGGGACTATTGACAAGCCAAAGGATTATCGTATTGCCTATTTGGCGCAGAATCCTGAGTTAGATCCTAACCAGACAATTTTAGATACGGTCTTTGCAGGAGATACGCCAGAATTGAAGCTCTTGCATGATTATGAGGCGGCCAATCTTGCCTTACTATCAGATCCTGATAATGGCAAGCTTCAGGAAGCCTTTCAATCTATCACAGAAGCAATGAATCAGGCAGATGCTTGGCAGATTGAAGTCAAAGCTAAGACCGTCCTGACTCAATTAGGCCTTGTCAATCTCAAGCAACGAGTGGGAGAGTGTTCAGGTGGGGAACAGAAAAGAATTGGCATTGCCCAAGTACTCATCGCTGAGCCAGATTTGCTTATCTTAGATGAGCCGACTAACCATTTAGATGTCAATTCTGTGCAATGGCTGGAAAAATACCTTGCTTCCTACAAGGGTGCGCTACTCTTGGTCACCCATGATCGCTATTTCTTGGAGCGGACCGTTAATAAGATTGTCGAGTTAAGACACGGTCGTTTCCGCGAGTATAGTGGCAACTACCAAGCTTATTTAGAGAAGAAGGCGACTGAACTCGCGCTTGAAGAAAGAATGCAAGACAAGCAGGACAAGCTCTATCAAGCTGAATTAGCTTGGATGCGAAAGGGCGCCAAGGCTAGAACAACCAAGCAACAGGCACGAATCGAGCGATTTGACCAATTAAAGGAAGACATTGCTGCGCGTCAGGATAGCCTAGAGGCCTCTGGTTTTGAATTTGATCAACAACGAATCGGTAACCAGGTTATTGAGTTGGAGCAGGCACGGATTGAAGTGGGGCAGCAAGTTGTCATCCAAGACTATACTAAGCACTTCACCAAAGGCGAACGTATTGGGCTGATTGGTGCCAATGGGGTCGGTAAGACTACATTTCTTAATACCCTCGCAGGCTATCATGACTTAGCGGCTGGGACATTGAAGCTAGGCCAGACTGTCCGCTTAGCCTACTACCGCCAATTAGATCAAGATTTGCCGGGAGACATGCGGATTTTAGCTTATCTGACGCAAATCGCCGATAACTTTGTCAGTCCTGATGGCCGCACCAAAAGTGCTGCTCAGATGCTAGAACAATTTAATTTTCCTCGGGTTAGTCATGGCTCCACCATTTCCAGCCTGTCAGGAGGAGAAAAACGTCGGTTATATTTATTATCGCTCTTGATTCAGGAACCCAACGTCCTCTTCTTAGACGAGCCGACTAACGACCTAGATATTGATACCCTAACTGTCTTAGAGGATTATTTAAGCCAATTTGAAGGACTTGTCGTCGTGGTGTCTCACGATCGTTATTTCTTAGATAAGACAGTAGACCAGTACCTGATTTTAGAGGGGCAAGGGGCTTATACCACTTATTGGGGTAGTTATTCTGACTACCTTGCCAAGGAGCAGACAGTCCCTGAAAAGGAAAAGTTGGCTCCTGCCCCAAGCATTAAACCAAAACGTGAACAGAAAAAGTTAAGCTATGAAGAGAAGAAGGAATGGGCAGGTATTGAAACAGCGATTGAAGACGCTGAGAACCGCCTTAATCAGATTCAGGAAGACATGGAAGCCAACAGTCAAGATGCTGGCCAATTAATGAGTCTTCAAGCAGAATTAGAAGCGACTGAAGCCCATCTCTACTATCTCTATGAACGATATGACTATCTAAGTGAATTGGCGCCATAGGCGCTGTAAGTAAAGAAGGCAAGCAAAGGAGAAGCATATGCAACAATATCAAGAATTAGTCAGAAAAATCCTAGCAGAAGGTCATGTCAAAACTGATCGTACTGGGGTTGGGACCAAGAGTATTTTTGGTTATCAGATGCGTTTTGATTTGAGCAAAGGGTTTCCTATGGTAACGACCAAACGCGTACCCTTTGGCTTGATTAAGAGCGAATTACTCTGGTTTTTACGTGGCGATACCAATGTCCGTTACCTACTAGAACACAACAATCACATTTGGGACGAGTGGGCCTTCAAACGCTATGTGGAGTCTCCTGACTATCATGGCCCTGATATGACTGATTTTGGCTTGCGGGCAGTAGCTGATCCAGACTTTAATGAAATCTATCAACAAGAATTGGCTACTTTTAATGAGCGTGTCTTGACTGACGATGACTTTGCTGAACGCTATGGTAATTTAGGTAATGTCTACGGCGCTCAATGGCGTTCATGGCCTCTGCGAAATGGTGAGACTTTGGACCAAATTAGCCAGCTCATTGATATGATTAAGCATTCGCCTGATTCGAGACGCCTGATTGTGTCAGCCTGGAACCCTGAGGATGTGCCTAGCATGGCCCTGCCACCTTGCCATACACTCTTCCAATTCTATGTGCATGACGGTAAGTTATCCTGCCAGCTCTACCAGCGCAGTGCAGATGTCTTCTTAGGTGTGCCTTTTAACATTGCTTCCTATGCGCTCTTAACTCATTTGATTGCCAAAGAATGTGGTCTAGAGGTAGGGGAATTTGTGCATACCTTAGGGGATGCCCATCTCTACCTCAATCATTTGGAGGCGGCTGAGACACTCTTAAGCAGAGAGCCTAAGCCTCTGCCACAATTGGAAATTGATGATTTCGAGCAATTTGATCAAGTCTCTACTGACCAAATTCGGTTACAAGCTTATGAGCCTTGGCCAACTATCAAGGCGCCGATTGCCGTCTAAAAAACTGCTTAGAAAGGAAGAAAAACACCATGCTGACGCTTGTATATGCCCAAGACCAAGCAGGCGGTATTGGCTATCAAAATCAACTGCCCTGGCACTTGCCCAATGACCTCAAGTTTTTTAAGCAAGTGACACTCGGCCATGCTATTCTGATGGGGCGCAAGACCTTTGAATCCATGGGCTGTCGCCTCCTTCCTGGCCGGACAAGTTACGTCTTGACTCGCCAAGAAGACTATAAGTCTGAAATAGAAGGCCTGCACCGAGTCCATGACTTAGAAACAATCAAAGCCTTGGCGCAAGATCAAGAAGTCATGGTTATTGGGGGAGCCGAGATTTTTGCTGCCTTATTACCTTTAGCAGACCGAGTGATTCGGACGCAGATTAAAGTAACTTTTCCGGCTGATACTTTTGTCGCTGATCTAGATCAAGACCAGTGGCAATGTGTAGAAATTAAAGAAGGACTGGTTGATGATAAAAATCACTATGCTCACCAATTTGAATGGTGGGTCCGTCGCTCCAAGGAGGGAAAATCATGCTAGGTTATCTTAATACACCAGTTTTTGCCAGCCATCATATTCCAGTTGGTTCTGGACATACCTTATATGTGGAAGAAGCAGGCAAGCCTCAAGGTTGTCCAGTAGTCTTCTTACACGGTGGTCCCGGTGGACAGGTTGGGGAGGTATCTCGACGTTTCTTCGACCCTGAATTTTATCGGATTATTCTAGTTGATCAACGTGGGTGTGGCAAAAGTCAGCCCTTCCTCTCGCTAGAAGCAAATACCGTCTTAGATAGCGTGGCGGATTTAGAGATTATTAGGCAGACACTCAACATAGAGGACTGGCATGTATTTGGTGGTAGCTATGGCTCGACCTTGGCTTTGACCTATGCCATTCATCATGCAGAGCGGGTTAAGAGCTTGATACTGCGCGGAATTTTCTTGGGGCGCCAAGAAGATTCTGATTGGCTCTTCCAGTTTGGCGCTAGCGAGTTCTACCCAGAAGCCTTCGCCTTGTTTAGAGATTTTATCCCCCAAGAGGAACAAGCTGATTTAGTAGCAGCCTACTATCGCCGGATGATTGGGGAAAGTCAGGACCTGGCAGAAGAAGCCATGAAACGTTGGAGCGCTTGGGAAGGATCTGTTATTACGCTACGGCCAAATTTCCCTGACCCAGATGCAGAACTAGCACCAGTTGACCGCTCGCTCGGCCTGCTAGAAGCCCATTATTTTGCTAACAAGATGTTCTGGGGAGAGGACAACTATATCCTCAATCGTGCCCATTTACTCAAAGATATTCCTATGTCAATTTTCCATGGCCGATATGATGTCGATTGTCGTCCGAGTGGGGCCTATGCCTTAGCCCAGGCTTGTCCTCATGCTAAGTTCCAAATTGTCGAAGAAGCAGGCCATTCACCTCAGGATGCGCCACTTTTTGAGGCTTTACTAGGGGCAATGGAAGCTATTAAACAAGACCAAATGTCATAGAGAGTTAAACGACCTTATAACAGGTCGTTTTTTTGTATTAGCGAATCTATCGTTCGACATTATAACAAGTAATTCCTTAGTAGAACTAATTCTCTTTTATTTAGAAAGGGTATTCTTTCTTGCTACAATAGGGTATGATAGTCTTATCAAGAAATCTATCGACAAAGGCGGGAAGGTAAATGAAAAAGAATTGGAAGAAGTTAGCAGTCCTCACTCTATTAGGAGCTCAAGTGGCTACTGTTTCATTAACTAGCTATTCTGTATTAGCTGAGGAGTCAAGCTCTGCTCAATCAGTAGATTTAAGTGCTGAAACTGAGACTTACAAGAAGTTTGTAAGCACAGAGATTGATCAGCTTCTAAAAGATACGGAAAACTTTGCTAAGCTAATCCAAGATGGCAAGTTAGATGAAGCTAAGAAAGTTTATCCTCTGATTCGTAAATCTTATGAGCGTTCAGAACCTATTGCTGAGCTTTTTGCAGAATCTGATGTTAAGATTGACTACCGTCTAGCAGACTATGTAGAAGACAATCAAACCGAAGAAGGCTGGTCTGGATTCCACAAAATTGAACAGATTCTGTGGGAAGAGGGCAAGACCGAGCCTGCAGTCTCCTATGCTAAGCAGCTAGTAGATGACATTAAGGAGCTTAAGGCCAAAGTCGCGACAGTTGAGGTAACTCCTGAAAACATGTTGACAGGCGCTGTAGACTTACTGAATGAAGTGGCAACTAGCAAGATTACTGGTGAAGAGGAAATCTATTCCCATACAGACCTCTATGATTTTGAAGCGAATATTGCGGGAGCAGAGAAAATCTTTAACATCTTTAAGGACAAAATTTCTGCCAAGGATCCTGAATTGGCCAAAAACCTAACCGAAAAATTCAAGGCAGTCAATGATCTCTTGGCTAGCCACAAAGTGGATGCCGACCATTACAAACTCTACACAGAATTAAACGAGAAAGAAACCAAAGCCCTAGCTGAAGCGGTTACTAAGTTAGGGGAACCCCTATCGCAAATGGCCGTTATCTTGGAGGCTGATGAAAGTGGTCGCTAAATCAGACGAAAAATGGTATGACAAACCCATTTCCCGTCGCGATTTTATTAAGAAGGCGGGCATGATGGGGGCAGGAGCCATGATGGCTCCGAGCATCATGAAATTACTTTTTGGTGGGACTTTACCCAAGGATGCTCTAGCCCAAGAAGATGCCAACCAAGCCATTCCATTTTATGGTAAGCGTCAGTCAGGCATCACCACACCCATTCAGCGTCAGGTCTATTTTGCTGTCTTGGATTTGGCGACGGAAGATTTGGAGGCGATTCGTGGTATTTTCAAGTCTTGGACAACTTATATTGCTCGCATGATGCAGGGTGAGCTGGTCGAGGCTTATAAATCGAATACCATGCTACCTCCCACCGATACTGGTGAGGCTGTTGGTATGGGGACTGAGCGCCTTACCATTACGGTTGGGGTCAGTCCGAGTTTCTTAGACAAGCTCAAACTAACAAGCAAAAAATTGCCTGAGCTTGAGGATTTACCTAAGTTTGCCCGGGACCAATTGCAAGAAGACTTCACTGGTGGGGATATTTGTATCCAGGCTTGTGCAGAAGATGCCCAGGTGGCCTTTCATGCGGTTCGTAATTTGCTACGCAAGGGACGAGAACACCTGACCCTTAAATGGAGCCAGACAGGCTACGCCGCGATTACCAGCCAGGGCTCTACCCCTCGTAATCTTTTTGGCTTTAAGGATGGAACCGCTAATGTGACCAGTCAAGATGATTTTGACCGTGTTATTTGGTGTGACCAAGACAATTGGATGAAAAATGGGACTTACCTGATTGTGCGACGTGTCCAAATGCACCTTGAGACCTGGGATCGTACTAGTCTAAAGGAACAAGAGAATACCTTTGGTCGTCATCGCGACAGTGGGGCGCCTCTTGGGGCAGTTGATGAATTTGATCCGGTGGATCTGGAACTCAAAGATGACAAGGGCAACCTTGTGATTCCAGAAGATTGCCATGTCCGGCTAGCTAAAGAAGTGGGGGAAGAAATATACCGCAGAGCCTTTTCTTATGCTAACGGTATTGATCCGCGTACAGGGCAATTTGATGCGGGCCTGCTCTTTATTTCCTTCCAAAAGGATCCCCAACAATTCATTAAGGTCCAGAAGAATCTAGGGACCAAGGACAAATTAAATGAATACATTACCCATGTAGGGAGTGGCCTCTTTGCTATCCTACCGGGAGTAGAAGAGGGTGGCTATCTTGGTCAAAGCCTATTTGAATAGATTTGTTAGTTGCCTAGCTCTGTTTGCTATCTTGTTTTTTAGTCCTATTGTCAGTGCCAAGACAGATTTGCAGACCTATTTTATTCAGGTCACAGAAGCGACTCAGGCGCTAGAAGAGGGTGACTCCAGTCTGGCTCAGCAAAAATTAGAGGCTTTAGACAGCTCTTTTGCCAAGGAAAGCCAGGCGACTAGCCCGGCGGGTCAAGCAACTAAGTCAGCCATTGAGGCAGCTAAAGCAGACTTGACTCATGAAAATCTTGTGACCATTTCGCGTGCGCTCTTGGCTTTCGACAAGGAACAGAATCCAGTGGATGAGTCTGCTGCTAAGACTAAGCTTGAGAAAAGAATGACGCCTCTGTTCAATCAATTAGAGACTGCCATTGCCAAGCAAGATATTGAAGCAGTTAAACTGGCTTATAAGCAGGTCAATAGTGGTTGGACTGCTAATGAAAGTATTGTTCGATCAACATCTAGCGCCCATTACAATCGAATTGAAACGGCCTTGGCCCTATTACGGGCTGCGATTGAGTTGGAGCCGGTCGATTACCAAGTTATTGAGGTCAATAGCGATAGCTTGAAACAAGCCATTCAAGATTTTCTGACTGGCACAGAGGCTAGTGCAGTTTCAACCACAAATGGGGCTAGCTTGAAAGATGGTTTGCAACTTTTAGATAGAGCCAAAGATGCCTTTACTAAAGGACAGACCAACCAAGCCAAGCAACTCATGCAATCCTTCATTGAACTCTGGCCCAGCATAGAGGGCGAGGTTTCGACCCGTAATTATAAACTCTACACCCGAGTTGAGCAAGAAACGCCCGTCATTATGGTTAAGGGGCAAGATCCGATTTACCAAGCCAAGCTAGATGCCTTAATTGACGAACTTAAGCAGATTAATAAGAGTAGCCAGTATTCTTACTGGGATGTTTCACTCATTGTCTTGCGCGAAGGCTTAGAGGCTATGTTAATCGTCTTGGCCTTGGTTGCTAGCTTGAAATCGCTCAAGGCCAAACGCCCCCTCGCTTATGTTTATGCAGGGACGGGTGCTGGACTCTTAGCAAGTATTGGCTTGGCTCTGGCATTAACAGCACTATTGCCGACTATTTTCTCAGGTGTGGCACGGGAATTAATTGAAGCAGTCACTGGCTTCTTTGCGGTGGTGACCTTAACCCTAGTAGGGATTTGGTTACATCGGAGCTCAAGTCTAGCCTCTTGGCAAGCCTATATTGATCGCCAATTGGCAGCTTATCAAAAGAGTGGAAGACTTTGGACCCTATTTGGGGTCAGCTTTCTAGCCGTCTTCCGCGAAGGGGCAGAGACAATTCTCTTCCTAGTGGGCATTCTGCCTAAAATTTCCTTTTGGGAGATGCTAGTCGGCATCAGCCTAGCTACATTGATTTTAAGCTTGGTCTGGTTGATTCTCAAATACCTAGCCAATCGCTTATCACTCCCATGGCTCTTTAAGATACTCACTGTTGGGATTTACGTCTTAGCTTTCAAGATATTGGGAGTCAGCATCCATACCTTGATTGTGACACAGTACCTTCCTGCCAAGCCAATTGTATGGGGTAACCTACAGGCCATTGAATGGCTAGGTTTTTACCCAACTTGGTGGACAGTGGCTAGCCAGGCTTTTTATCTTTTGGTCTTGCTGCTCATCTTCTTTCGAGTGTCGAAAGGGGAGAAGTCAGGTGAATGATAGCAAGCAACTCAGTCTAGTAGGGCATTTGGCAGAATTTAGATCCCGCTTGATTGTTTCTCTTATCTGGTTTGTTCTTTGGTTTTGCCTTGGGATTTTCTTAGTAGATCCTTTTTATCATTTAGTGACGCAATTTCTGGACCAGCCGCTCTTAGCCTTGGGACCTAATGAAATTCTCTGGCTCTATGTTAAAGTGGCTAGTTTGGTGGCCTTAAGCACCAGCCTGCCTTTTGTTAGCTATCAGATCTGGGCCTATGTTAAACCAGCCCTTAAGCAAGAGGAGCTACGTGCCATTTATTGGTACTTGCCAGCTGTCTTTCTTTGCTTTATCATGGGATTAGCTTTTGGCTTTTATCTGGTAGCTCCGGCCTTGTTACAAGTGCTCTTGAATTGGAGTCAAGAACTCTTTGAAACGCGTCTGACAGTTGGAAATTATTTGGATTTTATCTTTGGCGTGACCTTGCCATTAGGCTTTCTTTTTGAAATGCCGGTCTTAGTCGCTTTTTTGACCCATATAGGCTTGCTATCACCTAAGTGGTTGAGCGCCTATCGTCGCTATGCCTACTTTGTGCTCTTGGTATTGGCTGTTGTCTTAACGCCAGCTGATTTTGTCAGCGACTTGGCCATGTTGGTCCCTCTAGTGGGCCTTTATGAAATGAGTATTCTAATTAGCCATTGGATTTTGTATCGTAAGAGAAGAGGAGGGAAACATGATGGGATTACTTCGTGATATTGGGGCGCCAGGCTTAATTTTGATTGTCTTAGGTGCGCTCTTGATTTTTGGTCCTAAACGATTACCAGAGCTAGGAGAGTCTATTGGTAAAATGTTTGTGTCATTCAAACGTACCGTCCACGAACTGACGGATGAGGATAAGAAGCAAGAAAAAGATCAATAGTTTGTGATAAGAAGAGAGGAGCTAATCTCCTCTTTTGTTTTGGTACAGATAGTAAAACTGTTTTATCTTATGTGTAGAACAGCTGAGTTTATCGGTATTTATTGAGCAGAACAGTTGAAAGTAACTGTTCTAGATGCTAGAATGAAATCAAATCTTAAAACCTAGGAGGTTTATTATGGTGAATGTGAAATGGAAGAAACTTGTGGCTGCTGCTAGCCTGATTACTTTAGGGGGAGCTTTATTGGCGCCAGCGCACCAAGTAAGCGCAGCGGATGAGTCTTGGGATCGCATCCAAAAATCAGGTAAAATTGTGGTGGCAACTTCAGGGGCTTACTACCCATCAACTTTCCACTCAGAAGTAGAGGGTAAAGATGTTTTAACTGGGTATGATATTGAAATCTTGCGCAAGGTTGCTGAAAAATTAAACCTTGAACTCGAATTTAAGGAAATGAACACAGATGGCATGTTAACAGCCATTAAGTCAGGTCAAGCGGATATTGTCGCCAACGACTACGACATCACACCTAAACGTGAAAAAGAATTCCTTTTCTCAACACCAATTAAATATAGCTTCGGTTCTATCGTAGTTCGTGAATCAGACGACTCTGGTATTAAATCCTTGGATGATTTCAAAGGTAAGAAGGCGGCTGGGGAAGCGACTACCAAATACATGGCCATTGCTGAAGCAAAAGGTGCGGAAGCTGTTACCTATGACAATGGTACCTTAGAACAATACATTGCAGATATCCACAATGGCCGGACTGACTTCATTCCAAACGATTACTATGTGCAAACAATTGCCATCAAGAATGCTAACAAACTCTTCCCAGACTTCAAGACTAAGGTAGGGAATGTCTTCTATAACCCAAGTAAGGCAGCTTTCGTACTTAACAAGGAATCTGTGACCTTACAAGAGAAAATCAACCAAGTCTTAGAAGAAATGCGTAAAGACGGTTCCTTGGCAGAGCTTTCTAAGAAGTTCTATGAAGGGGAAGATGTCTCAACCGAGAAGGAAGAAATCGGTGGCAAGAAACTAAAAGATCTACCTGTAGTGGAAGTGGATCGTTAAGATGACCCATTTGCTCTTGACTATCAAGTGGCACTATATCTTTAATCCAGAATTGGCGCTCAAAGGCTTGCCAACGGTACTACAAGGTCTAGGCAATACGCTGACTTTGTCTTTAGCTAGTTTTCTCTTAGCCACGCTTGGAGGACTTTGCCTAGCACTCTTGCGTTTAGCGCCTTTGCGTGGCTTACGCGCTATTGCAATTGCCTATATTTCCTTTTTCCGTGGGGTGCCACTTCTAGTTACTTTGTTCTTTATCTATTATGGCCTACCACTAATGGGAATTGTCATGTCGGCCTTTACAGCTGCTATTTTGGGTCTGTCCATTACGGCCTCTGCCTATACTGCTGAAATTATTCGTGCTGGTATTGAAGGTGTGGAAAAAGGCCAGTGGGAAGCGGCCTTTGCTGTCGGTCTGAGCTATCGACAATCACTTCGCTATGTGGTGATACCTCAAGCTACACGACTAGCCATTCCCCCCTTATCCAATGTTATGCTAGATTTGGTTAAGTCCTCTTCAATTGCCGCCATTATTAGTGTACCAGAGATATTCCAGAAGGCTAAAGTAGTGGGAGCCTCAGAACATGACTTCATGACCATGTATATCTTGGTAGCAGTCATCTATTGGTTAATTTGTACGGCATATTCCTTGGTTCAAGCCAAGTTAGAACGTCGATTTGCCCTAGATATTTAATGAAATATAGAGAAAGAGTCCCTTAGTTTTAAGGGGCTCTTTTCTATAGATGATGAGGGGGTTGCTTGAATTGAAAAGTCTGATTGAAAGTGCTAGACTTAAAGTAAAGAGGAAAGAGGTAAAGGCAGCTATGGGCAATAAGCAGCAAAAAAAGGCAGTAAGGTTTGGTTGGCCTGTAGACCGCAAAATTCCTCGTAATTCCAGAGAATGGGCGATGTTTTGGTTATCAATTGCCTTGACACTGGTCATAAGTTGGGCTTTCTATCTCAGTCGTTGGCCCGTTCCAGTCAGGAAGGTACATTTTATTTTCCATGACGATGTAAACTGCCTGATGGACTTAAAGATGCTTGAGTCAGATTCTTTCAGCTATCTATTGACTCTTATAGCGGTCCTAATTGTTATTTTCATTTTTTATATGGTGACATCCCATCTAATCTATTTAGCCTTTGATATATGGCAGACAATTAAGGGAAAAACTAGAAAGGAGGGCAAGACATGGTAAAACGACCCAACCACAGAAAAAATAAGAATAAAAAGAAGCGAACCCGAATTCCTAGTCGCGAGCGACACTATTTGAGCTTTAAGGAAAAGTCTGTCCTCCAAATCATCGCCTTACTGATTGTAATAGGCTTTATCGCCATTGCTTATATGATGGATATTCGGTTGCTGGCCTCTGCTAGCTCCCCTGGACTTAGCCTTAGAAGAACCTTGTCTTGGGAAAGCGTCCAAGTACTAACTAACTTTTCAGATTTTAAGACTTGGCTCTTTGGTATTCAGGCTTTAATTGTGATCTTACTTATCTTTGCTTTTTTCGTGACGATTTGCAACTTCTGGGTTCAATGGACCTGGCATGAGTTACGCACCCTCTTTTTCTCCCAATACCAAGGTCAGGAAGAGGTGGAGGCATGACCTTGATTGTCACAACGGCTATTGACAAAGAGTCAAGCTTAGTAAAGCGCGCCCAGGAGTTGGCCCAACTATACGGTGGAATCTATCAAGACCGTGGTAAGCGTACCATGAAGCAAATCTATTGCCAGGCAGAGGGTGCCTTAGTCCTTAACAAGAATGAGTTAATCTACTATGATGCGGAGGGTCAGAAACTATTTTTCCATCCCAATACTGCCTGGCTCAGGGCACTTAACGGCCGCGACCCTTTGTTGGAAGCCCTAGCTTGTCCAACTGGCGCTAGTGTCCTGGATGCCACCATGGGGATGGCCAGTGACAGCCTGGTGATGCAGTATTTTGGCTACCAGGTCACTGCTTTGGAGTCTAATCCCTTGGTGCATTTGATTGTTAGCGATGGACTGTCTCGTTTTGTTATGGAAGATAGTCGTTTTACTCAGGCTATGAGAGACTTGGTGACTTACTGTCAGGATTATCAAACCTATCTTGCTCAAGCAAAAGATAAGAGTATAGACTGTGTCTACTTTGACCCTATGTTCAAGGTGGGAATCGAAGAATCAAAGAATCTAGATGGTATTCGCCTCTTAGCTAATCGGCAACCCTTGACTGAAGAAACTTTGGATCAGGCTAAGCGGGTGGCAAGACACCGTATCGTTGTTAAAGCCCACTATCAAGACCCTATTTTTGAAGACTTAGGTCTGACACGTATCAAACGACCTAATACCAAATTCCATTATGGCTACTACCAATGTTAGGAGGAGATTTTATGAAACAATTAGTTTTAATTCGTCATGGCGAAAGTGAGTGGAACCGGCTTAACCTCTTTACAGGTTGGACGGATGTAGAACTGACCGACAAAGGTTTGGCTGAAGCACATGAAGCAGGGCGCCAGCTCAAGGCAGCAGGCTTTGACTTTGATTTAGCCTATACAAGCTATCTTAAACGGGCCATTCACACATTGGATGCCGTTCTGACTGAGCTAGACCGGTCTTGGCTGCCAGTCCATAAGGCTTGGCAGTTAAATGAGCGCCATTATGGCGCCCTACAAGGCTTGAATAAGGTTGAGACGGCAGAAAAATATGGCGAAGAGCAGGTTAAAATCTGGCGCCGCTCGTTTGATGTATTACCACCAAGCCTAGAAGCTAGTGATAATCGTAATCCACGTTTGCAAGACCAATACCGACGTGTGCCTACAGAGGAAAGTCTGCCGTTGGCGGAAAGTCTTGCAACTACCATCGAGCGGGTTGTCCCTTACTTTGAAACAGTGATTCGGCCACAAATGGCAGAAGGACAGCGCATCATTATTGTCGCACACGGTAATTCACTTCGAGCGCTCGTTAAGTATTTTGATAAATTAAGCTCAGATCAGATTATGGAAGTGAATATTCCGACAGGTGTACCACTTGTTTATGAATTTGATGACAACTTCCAAGCTATTAAACATTATTACCTAGGTGACCAAGAAGCCTTGGCAGCTAAAATGTCTGCCGTCGCTAACCAAGGTAAGCTTGCCCATTAAGCAGTTGAAGGATTGGACTGAGGTGCCAATCCTTTTTTTGACTTGCAATCTGGCTGAAAAAGCGTAAACTTGTATTGTGAGAAAGGGAGGATTCATTGTGAAACTTTATGTCCAGTTCATGATTATTGTTTTATTAGCCTTTATAGGAGAGGGGATTTCGACTTATTTTCAATTACCGATTCCTGGCTCTATTTTGGGCTTAATCCTCCTATTTTTTGCCCTTGAATTCAAGCTGCTACGTTTGCGTCATGTCAATGCAGTAGGTAATTTTCTCTTGGCCAATATGACCATTCTCTTTTTGCCAGCAGCAGTCGGGATTATGGACCGTTATGAGGTCATTGCGCCATTTCTAGGGCCTATTGTGCTTATCATAGTAGGGGCCATTGTGCTTAATATTGTGGTCATTGCCTTAGTAGTTAATTATGTTAAGAACCGTTATGAAGGCAACTACGAGGACCGCTTTGTCGATGACTTTACTGAGGAGGTAAACTAAGTGTCTGCTAATTTTTGGGAGAATCCCTTATTTGGTCTTGGACTATCCATTCTAGCTTACTATCTTGGTATGCGACTCAATCGACGTTGGCCTCATCCATTGACGACGCCACTGCTGATTGCGACTATCTTAATTATTGTAGTACTCAAGCTAAGCGGCATTCCTTATCACGCTTATTACGTGGGAGGCAGTTATCTTAACACCTTGATTGTGCCTTCAACAGTAGCATTGGGCATTCCGCTTTATAAAACCTTCCACTTGATGAAACACCATATACGCAGTATTCTCTTAGGGACTTCAATTGCGGTGTTAATTAATACGACATTTACTGCGCTCCTTGCCAAGCTTTTTGGTATGGATTTCTTCCTAGCCATTTCGCTTTTCCCTAAATCAGTCACGACCGCTATGGCGGTGGGAATTATTGACAAGATGCAAGGCATGACAACCGTGACCTTAGTGGTTGTAGTGGCTACTGGGATTTTGACAAGCGTTCTAGGGCCTGTTGTTTTAAAAGTATTGAAGATTGATGACCATGTAGCAGTTGGGCTAGCCCTAGGCGGAACGGGACACGCGGTGGGGACCGGGACAGCCTTCAAATATGGTCAAGTCGCAGGCGCCATGGCAGGACTGGCAATTGGTGTGACGGGTTTACTCTATGTCTTTATTAGCCCATTGATTGCGGCACTTATCTTGGCAAACTAATAGAGCGATTTAAATCCTAGTGCTACAAGTACTAGGATTTAGTTGTTAAGGAGAAGGGATTTTGATTGACAAACTGAACTTTCTATTTTACAATATGAATGAACACAAAATATATTCACTCAACTATTTAAAAGGAGGCAAGATAGCTGTGGATAAAAAACAAGCCTTAAAGTTAGCCGCTTATGATGTCTTTTCTAAAAAGGGCTACAAAGCGACAGGAATATCAGAAATTGCCAAGCAGGCCGGTATGGCAGTCGGCTCTTTCTATA
This sequence comes from Abiotrophia defectiva, assembly GCA_963546405.1. Taxonomy (GTDB): domain Bacteria; phylum Bacillota; class Bacilli; order Lactobacillales; family Aerococcaceae; genus Abiotrophia; species Abiotrophia defectiva_A. The sequence continues at coordinate 113,407 of CAUUNL010000001.1, forward strand.
ATTATTATGACAGTAAAGAAGCTATTTTTTTGGATATCTACATCGATGAGAACAATCGCGCTCGTCAAGCTATGATTGAAGAAATTGATTGGCAGATGGACATGGTTGAACTCGTTAGCCAAATTTTTGGACGATCACGTTCCTTGGTTTCTTCCAACAAAATCCTTAAAGAGTGGTATAACCCTGCAATCGCAGATGAATTACATGGATATTATTCCTCAGAAGAAGGCAAAGTCTCAAATCCTTTCCACAATTTTTTAGTCGAAACTTTTACCAGTCGAATGTTAGTAGAAGGTTACTCGCAAGATAAAATTCAGGATATTTTACGTGTCTACAATCTTTTCTATTACATGGATATGCAAATATCAGAACAAGATGTGCCAGATTTAAGTAGAACGCTTGAAATACTTGCTACTAACTTTGTTAAAGGTATTTTGAAATAAAGAAGCAATTCTTTATTTTACACTATAATGAATGAACATAAGATATATTCACTCAACGATAGAGAGGAAGTATCAAGTTGGAAAAACGTAAACAGAAAAGAGGTAAAAAAATGTTAAACATAATTCTAGTTGTCATTGCGACTATAAGTCTTATCATTTGGGGCATTATCGCCTATCTTGGACGGAGCCAAACACTCACTGTAGCCTCGATTGAAAAAGTAGATGGGGATTTAAGGCTGATACATTTAAGTAAACCGGATAATCTGCAGTGGAAGGCAGGCTCCTACGCTAAGATTAGTTTGTCAAACGATAAAGATAGCAATTCAAAAAATATGGAGGTAGTCACTGGTGCAAGCAGGAGGGATGCTAAGGAGGAGAAAGATAGTCGCTGGCTGACTATTGCCTCAACGCCACAGGAAGAAGAGATTTTGATTTTGACGCATGATAGTGGCAGTCTATTCAAAAATTACCTGACTAGCCTTTCAGAGGGAAGTGAACTAAAGCTTAGTTGGCTAGAAGACTCCCTAACCATTACTGAGAGTGATCAACCACTAGTGTGTTTTGCCTCAGATGTCGGCATTGCGGCCATTCGCCCAATCATCAAAGAAGAGCTAGGTAAACGCGAATTGGTCTTGAGTCATTTTAGTAAAGGGGTGATGGTCTTTAACAATGAACTGGAAGATTCAGCTAAAAATCATGCAAATCTAAGCTATGAGAGCAGCTCGAGTCTTTATCAAAGTCAAGCTTATTTAAATGAAGCAGTTGAGCGCTATGGTAACGATGCGACTTATCTATTAGCTGGACAGCCCGAAGATGTCAACGCTATGAAGCTATTCCTTAAAGATAAGGGAATTGATAAAAAGAGGATTAAAACTAGTCGATTTAGAGGATTAAAATAGAAAAACGCGCTAGAAGACTAGAAAGTTGTATCAAATAAAAAAAATCCAATGACCATTAGGCCATTGGATTTTTTTATACAAAGTATAAGATGCTATAAAACATGAAGACGGCACCGCCTAATACGAAAAGGTGCCAAATGATATGCATCCATTTGTTGTTTTTCATACGATAGAAAATCGTTCCTAGTGAGTAAGTGACACCGCCCAAAGCTAAGAGCAGAATCCCGGTCAAGGGAATGGATTGAGCTAAGGGATAGATGATGAAGACACTAAGCCAACCCAATCCAAGGTAGAGGAAGGTGCTGAGTTTTGGCCATCGGCCGATAGCAGAGACTTCGAAGATAATACCTCCAATAGCCAAGGCCCAGACAAGCGCTAGGAAACCATAGCCCACAAGCCCCCCGATTGAAACCATGAGGTAGGGGGTGTAGGTCCCTGCGATTAAAAGGTAGATAGATGAATGGTCAATCTTTTGGAAGACATCTTTATAGCGCGTCAGACTAAAGGAATGATAAAGGGTTGAATTTAAGAATAATAAGAAGAGGCTAGCTCCGTAGATCGCATAGGAGACAATCTCTAAGTGTGAGCCATGTTGGACGCCTTTGAGTATGAGCGCAACCGTGGCAATAATGCTTAAGAGGGCGCCAATACCATGAGTTGCAGCATTGAGAACTTCAATGAGGACCTGTTTAGTATAGGATAATTTGAGTGTTTCTTTCATGTTTTCCCTCCTTTTCTATCATTGTACCCTAAATAAACAGAGAAAGAAAGTTAAAGCCTTAGGGACTATGTTTTGCATCTTGTGGCCTTTTTTTGGTAGAATGGGTGTATACAGACACGAAGGAGGGCCTAATGGCAAAGAGTTTTTACGATTATATTTCTCGATCGGTGGACTATGGAGCCAAGGACCCCATGAGTCGCTTGGCGAATGCCATCCACTCAGATCAAGGGTTTCCTAAGCGTAGCGACGAATTTGACGAAATCTCACGTTACATGGAAGACAGCCCTCATTATTCACGTCTATTGTCTATCTTTGATGATGCGTGGCAACAGTATCTTTACCACAAATAGAAAGGATTGAAATTTATGTCGATTCATATTGCAGCCCTAGAAGGCCAAATCGCTGAAGTAGTTTTATTCCCGGGGGATCCATTGCGGGCCCAATATATTGCTGAAACCTTCCTGGAGAATGTGACGCGTTACAATACGGTACGCAACATGTTCGGTTTTACTGGGACCTACAAGGGTGTTCCAGTTTCTGTTCAAGGTTCTGGTATGGGGATTCCTTCAGCCATGATTTACGCTGAAGAACTCTACCAAAGCTATGGTGTTAAGACCATTATTCGCATTGGGACCGCTGGTGGGATGAAAGAATCTGTCAAAGTTCGGGATATCGTCTTTGGTCAAGGGGCGACGACTGACTCTAGTTGCTTAACCAATATCTTTAATGGGCAAGTGTCCTTTGCAGCCTTGGCTGATTTCAAAGTTTTGGATACTGCTTACCATCTAGCAGCAGACAAGTTGCCTAAGGAAAATATTCATGTCGGCAATATTCTGTCTAGCGACCGCTTCTATAACGAAGAGTTAGACAAGGCTAAATTAGCACGTTATGGCGTCTTGGCAGTTGAAATGGAAGCAGCTGGGCTCTACGCCGTGGCAGCTAAACATAACCGTCAAGCTCTGGCTATGTGTACAATCAGCGACCACCTTATTACAGGCGAAGAAACAACAGCTGAAGAACGGCAAACAACTTTCACACAAATGATGGAAATTGCCTTAGAAACAGCTTACGCGCTTCAAAGCAAATAAGCTAAAAATTCTTGGAAAGAAGGGATTCGATGAAGTTAAGCAAAGGATTGAAATGGTTATCTGCCTTACTGGTAACAACCAGTGTCGTTACGACAACAGTTCCTGTAGCCGCTGCGCCATTTAGCCTCTTTGGCTCAAAAGAACAGCTTTCAGATGAAGACATTCAGAAAATTCAGGAAGTCTATCGTTCTATTCGCGAAGGCTACATTGAAGAAATTGACAAAGAGAAGATTTTAGAAGGTGCCCTGAAAGGTATGGTGTCTGCAACAGAAGACCCATATTCAGAGTATTTTAACAAGGAAGAATCAACAGCCTTCGACAATGCCATGAGTGATTCCTTTGAAGGGATTGGGGTTCAGTTTCAAGTCAAAGGTGGCGAGATGGTAGTTATTAGTGCGCTTGATGATACGCCTGCGTCTAAGGCTGGTTTGCAGCCTAATGACGTCATTGTCAGCGTAGATGGGACAGAGCTTAAGGACAAGACAACACAAGAAGTCATGAAACTCATTCGTGGCCCTAAGGGCTCTGAAGTCAAACTCGTGATTCGTCGTGGTGGCTCTAGCTTCGAGGTTAAGTTAACCCGTGACACCATTCCAAATTATTCCGTTACTAGCAATTTAGACGAACAAGACAAGACCATTGCCCACATCAAAATTATCCAATTTGGTGAAAATACTGCCAAGGAATTAGAAAATGCCGTTAAGAAAGCCCGTGAGGACGGTGCTAAAAGCTTTATCTTTGACTTGCGTAATGACCCAGGTGGTCTTTTAAGTCAGGCTTTGGCTATTGGGAATATGTTCTTAAAAGATGGCGATGTCATTCTCCAAACCCAAGAACGTGGCAGTGATCCGACCGTCTTTTCTGCGGATACCAAGCTCTATGGTGACTTTAAAATCACTGAACCTTACGTCTTCTTGGTAGATGGTGGTTCAGCTTCAGCTAGTGAGATTCTAGCTGCTGCTATTAAGGAAAATACCAAACATGATTTAGTAGGTGAGAAAACCTTCGGTAAGGGGACCGTTCAACAAGTACTCAATCAATCAGATCTTGGCGAATTGAAGCTTACGATTGCTAAATGGTTGACGCCAAAAGGTGAGTGGATTCATAAACAAGGGATTGAGCCAACAGTTGCTGTCGAACAAGAACCGGTGGCTAAGGCAGTTAGCCTCAGCTACGATGATACCCTTGCCAAAGGCCAATCTAATGACGGAGTAAAAAATCTGGCCCTAATTCTTAAAGCTTTAGGCTATGAATTAGAGTCTACTGAGTACTTTGATGATAAGATGGAAGCTGCTGTCAAGGCCTTCCAAAAGGATAAGGGACTGACTGAAGATGGTCAAGTAACTGGTAAAACAGCAGATGCCCTCAACGAGGCAACCCGTGATTATCTCAAGACTCATGATGCGCAGTACGACAAGGCCAAAGAAGTACTTAAGCAAGGAAATAACTCATGAGATCACTAAGAAAATTAGGCCGTGACTTGGTCAATGTGGTCTTCTATCTCATGATTTCCGTCTTAATCCTAACAGGTATTCGGAAGTATATTCTGCAGCCTTTTCAGGTTGATGGCCATTCTATGGAGGCAACCCTCCATCATGGAGAGCACATGCTGCTCTTTCCTAGTGCTAAGATTAATCGCTTTGATGTAGTGGTATTTCCTGATCCAAAAGGGTCAGGAAATTCCTATGTTAAGCGGGTTATTGGTTTGCCTGGTGATCATTTGCAGGTGAAGAATGACCAACTCTATCTCAATGACTTGCCAGTACCGGAGCCATACCTGGAACCAAATAAATCTCAAGCTGATAGCCATCCATTTACTCAAGATTTTTCCTTGTGGGATACCTTGGGAATCGAGTCTATTCCTGAAGGATATTATTTTGTTATGGGGGATAACCGACCAGGATCAGGGGATAGTCGTCAGTTTGGTCTAGTCCCAATTGCTTCGGTTCAGGGCAAAGCTGACCTAGTTTATTGGCCTTTCAATCAAATGCGACGCATGGCGCAGTATCAGCTCCAAGCAGATGGCTCCCTGTCTATTAGCGCACCTTAAACTATGTCCTAGGAGGAAAGTTCGTGTCACAACCCATTCAATGGTTTCCTGGCCATATGGCCAAAGCTAAACGTGAAGCCAAGGAAAAACTCAATTTAGTCGATATTGTTATTGAACTAGTTGACGCTCGTATCCCTGAATCCAGTCGTAATCCCTTGATTGACGAAATTGTAGGTAATAAGCCTCGTATTATGGTCCTCAACAAGGCCGATTTAGCAGATCCTGCTAAGACTCAGGCTTGGATTAATTACTATCAAAGTCAAGGTATTCATGCTTTATCTATCGATGCTCAGCATGGTAAAGGCCTCAAACAACTTGAGAAGCAGTGTCAGCTACTTATGTCAGATTACTTTGCCAAACAAGCTGCTAAAGGTGTCAAGCCGCGTGCTATTCGCCTGATGATTCTGGGGATTCCTAACGTAGGTAAATCTACCTTAATCAATCGCTTTGTGGGTAAGAACCAGGCCATTACCGGGAATAAACCCGGGGTTACCAAGGCGCAACGTTGGCTAAAAGTAGGGCGCAATTTTGAATTACTGGATACGCCGGGGATTCTGTGGCCTAAATTTGATGATCCTTTGGTGGGCAAAAAATTAGCCCTAACCGGTGCCATCAAAGACCAACTGGTTCATATGGATGATTTGGCTCTTTACCTATTAGAATTAGTATTAGGCAATAATCTGGATGTGCTTAAACAGCGTTACCGTCTGACTGAACAAGAGTGCCAACTGCCCCTAGTAGAGTTACTTTTAGTTATCACTAAGCGACTGGGCTTTAAGGATGATTATGATCAGGCATCTACAAAATTAGTCATTGACTATCGTCAGCACCAATTAGGTAGTTTGACCTTGGATCAAGTGCCTTTAGAAGCCTCATTAGTAGGTGAAAATTAATGTCTAAGTTAACTGTAAGTCAAATTAAGGATGCTTTGCTAGAAGTAGAGGATGAGTCTCATGAATTATTAGCGATACTAGCAAAAGACGAGCGTAAAAGTGTCCAAAAATTGCTTGAACAATGCCATAAACGCCTACAAAATCAACAAATTATGTTTCACGACCACCAAAAAAGGCTTATACATGAAATGACAGCCTATAATGCTGGCTATCAAGTGATTGCCGGATTAGATGAGGTAGGGCGTGGGCCTTTAGCTGGTCCAGTGGTGGTGGCAGCAGTTGTTCTGCCTAGAGACTGCCAGCATTTACTGGTTGGGGTGACAGACTCTAAGCAACTCTCACACGCAAAACGTCTAGAGTTTGCTCGACAAATTCATGAGGTCGCCCTTGATCTTAAAATTGTTGCCATTCCTCCGGCCATTATTGACCGGGAAAATATCTATCAAGCCACTCGCCAGGGCATGAAGGCTGCTGTTGAAGCCTTAAATGTAAAACCTGATTATTTGCTACTGGATGCCATCAATATTGATGCTGATTTGCCACAAGAGTCCTTGGTCAAAGGCGATCAACGTTCCTTATCCATTGCGGCAGCTTCAATTATCGCCAAGGTATATCGAGATGAGTTAATGGTTCAATACAGCAAGGCCTATCCAGAGTTTGGTTTTGAACGGAATATGGGCTATGGGACTAAGGAACATTTAGAGGCCTTGGATAGAGTAGGTTACACTCCTATTCATCGTCGGAGCTTTGAACCGGTTAAGTCCATGTACAAAACATATTAATCATAAAATTCAATCGGTTCCGCTATGGAGCCGATTTTTCTATAGAGAAGGCAAGATAGGCTTGACAAAGCCCTTAGACATTTGTAGAATTAAAGTGAAAAAGATTGATTTTATCAAACGAAAGGAGATTCCTATGGCAGCAAAAATTAAACGACTAGCTGATGGCGAATTTACTATTTTGAAGGCCATTTGGCAATTGCCACAGCCTACCACTTCTGCTCAGATTATTGAATATCTAGGTGAAGACAATCATTGGAAGCCACAAACCTTGCTTACGGTCTTGGCTCGTCTTACTGAAAAAGGCTATCTCAATAGCGAGCGAGTGGGCCGGGAACGTCACTATATTGCACTAGTTTCAGAAGCAGATTATCTGGAGGTTGAGGCCTCTGACTTTTTGAATCGCTACAAGGGTCACTCTCTCAGTGGTTTTATCAATAACTTGTTCCGCTCAAATTCCTTGTCCGATTCTGACATGGACGAATTGCGTGACTTGCTTAATCAGCATAAATCCTAGTGAGGAGGGGACTAGATGCAAGATTTACTCTTTAACTTCTTTTTGACTAGCTTGTCAGTTTCTTGCTTAATCCCACTTGTCAGTATTTGTTTTATGCTCTTCAAGAATCGGCTGTCAGTCCGTAGTAAATATTATATTTGGATTGGGGTTATCCTGAGCCTCTTGTTACCATTCAGACCAGCCTTTAGTCTAGGCTTAATTGAGGTGCAACCACCCGCACCATTACTTCCGACCTCAGCTCCGGCTCATATGGGGTCGACACCAATAGAAGCTTCAGGAGCATCAGTGCCGACTTCTGCATGGTCTTTTAACATTTTACATGCTATCTTGTTGGTCTGGCTATTAGGTGTCTTGATTTATCTTGGGCGTCAGCTCTATAGTTACATCAAGTTCCAGACCATGCTCAAGCGATGGGGCGACCCTGTTGAAGATTTAGCCATCTGGGAAACCTTAGCTGAGATGCAAGATCTTGTGGGTGTAAAACGCGAAATTGGCCTAATTTATTGCCCATTGGTTCACAGTCCTCTCTTATTTGGCTTCAGAAAACCAACCATTGTGCTTCCTGAACTTGACTATACAGAGGAAGAATTTAGTTTAATCTTCCATCATGAATTAGTCCATTATAAGCACGGAGATGTTTATGTTAGTCTCTTAGCCATGTTTATTAAGAGTCTCTACTGGTACAACCCATTGGTTCGTTTTGCCAGCAAAGAGTTATTGGAAGCAGGGGAAATGTACTGTGATGCTACCGTATTAGCTCAACAAGATGTTAGTTATCGTATCTTCTATGGTGAGACAATCCTGACCATGATTGACCGAAGTAAGAAAAATCAGGTAGCTTTAACCACTTGCTTCTATTCTAATCGTTTCAATTTGAAGCGACGCATATTAGCCATTATGGATAATCGTTATCCAATTCGCTTCTTATCCGTTCTTGCCATTCTAGGAGTGGCTACTTTAGTCTTACTATCGCGTTCTGTCTTTGTCATGGCACAACCACCTGCTAATCAGGTGGCAGATAGTCAGATAAGTGAGCTCGGAGTTTCTAGCAATCAAGCCAGAGATTATGCATTAGCAGAGGCGGGCTTGACATTGGATCAAGTCCAAGCCTTAGAAATAGAATTGTCTCAGGACCGCTATTTTGTCGCTTTCCAATATCAAAATACCATTTATCAGTACCAAATTAGTGTGATAGATGGGCAAATTTTACGAGTTCATGAGACCAACCAAGTTTTAGTCTCGAATTCTCAACCAAGTGAGAGCGTCACAAGTTCTGAACATGTAGCTAGCCAAACTTCTAATGCAGAGTCGTCACAGGCACCGTCAGTATTTAGACCTTTACTCAATGTGCAGTCCATCTTGAAAGATAGCGATGACGATGAATCTGATGACAAAGATGACACGGATGATCCGGATGACCCAGACGATCCGGATGTAGATGATTAATAAACAAATATAGATTTGAAGTCTAGCGAGAGACGACAGAGCTCTCGCTAGACTTTTTGTATGTGGTTTTGCAAATATAACAATCTCATGACAAATGTAGAATTGACTTGAATTATAAAACTACAAGTGTAGAATATAATTATAAACGACAACTGTAGTATATTCATTAGCTCCTAGAGAGCTTATCTTTTATCACCCAAATACTACATGTGTAGAATTAGGAGGAGTAAAAATGACAGAGCATAAAGTTCAAAAGAATTTCCAGCGTATTGAGAGTAAATACTTAGTGGATGCCAAGACCATGGCGGCATTAGAGAAGGAGTTTAGTCAACACCTGGTGCCAGATGACTACCCTGTCTCGACGATAAGTAACTTGTATTTTGATAATGTAGACTATGACTTAGTGGAAGATTCATTAGCTAGATTACATGGACGCGAGAAAGTCCGAATGAGAACCTATGATGCTAAGCCTAAGTCTGATAGTTTTGCCTTCTTAGAGATTAAGAAGAAGATTTTAGAAGTGGGGCATAAGTACCGTTTTGTAGCCGATATGGCAGATATCATTCACTATGTCGCCCATCCTACCAAAGCTCATCCAGATGCTAACCCAGAGTTGCAATTAACCTTATTAGAGCTACAACGTCGCTACGTAGCACTTAAGCCAATGATGTTTATTGGTTATAATCGCCACTCCTATCGTGGAATTGAAGATCCTAAGGTTCGTGTAACCATTGACCGCGAAGTTGTTTACCGAAACTACGCCTTAGATTTAACAGCTGGGCGGCATGGAGAACCATTAATCGAGGAAAATCAAGTTATTCTAGAAATCAAGGTCAATGGCGATCAACCCGACTGGATGGTTGAAATCTTGAACCGTCATCAAGTTGAAGAAATTTCTTTCTCTAAATATGGGCGAGCCTATTCTAAAACTTTAGAAGCTTCAGAAGTTCGCTTGGCTTTATAATAGGGAGGTAGGTTTATGAACCAATTATTCAACTCAGTTTATGTGGCTAATGAAGCCAATGCTAAACCTGAAATGTTAATGATGTCACTGCTAGTGGCTTTACTAACTGGTCTCTGGTTGGCTTGGGTCTATAAGTATAAGACGCTTTATACAAAGGATTTTGTTATTACTTTGGCTCTTTTGCCAACTATCATTGCCATGATTATCTTTTTAGTCAACGGTAATTTGGGTACCAGTGTGGCTGTAGCCGGGACCTTTAGCCTCATTCGCTTCCGTTCAGCAGCAGGGGGCGCCAAGGAGATGCTAGTTATCTTTATGGCGACTGCCATCGGTTTAGCCTGTGGGATGGGCTATGTCTTCCTAGCCTTGGGCTTTACTCTTGTCTTGACTTGTCTGCTCTTGATTTTGGAGCATGTCAATTTTGCTAATACAAGCCAATCACGGCGCTATCTGACAGTGAAAATTTCAGCTGATCAAGATTATGATTTGCTCTTTGAGGGTATTTTTGAAGCGCTATGTCAGTCTGTAGAACTAGCCTCCATATCTTTTGAAGATGGCGATGCCTTGCTTAAGTTAGACTATATCGTAGACCTTAAACGTGAGGTTAGCGACCATGCCTTTATTAATCAATTTCAGGCCTACAATACTTTAGCTAAAGTTAGCTTGAGTAAGGTAGCCAAGAAGAAGAAGACACTTTAGATAACTCCTAAGCCAGTAGATTTATTTAGTCTGCTGGCTTATTTATACTTACTTGACAGCTGATTGAAAACGCTTTATGATAGTTATATACTCTATTTTAAAGCAAGAATCTATTTTGCGAAGAAATGCTCATATGTTAACAAAACGAGTGGTATCATGCCTGGTTTATTCATCAGAAAGGGAGAGTGTTATGAGACCAAGAAAATCTCTAGTGAGGGACTTACTTTTAGCGCTTGATCGTCAGCTGCCCGTTCATTTCGAATTGGAAAACCTATTAGACTTTGTAGAGGCACATTCTTACAGCCAGGACCAAGTGATTTCAGCTTTAGAATACCTTAAGCACGAAGGCTATTTGTCAGGTCTTATTCTCTATGATGACCAAGGGCAGCCATATCACTTCATTATTGATGGTATGTCCCGCCAAGGGCTTGACTTGCTAGATAGCTTATCTAAAGAAAGTACCCTATAGGAACTTTAACTAGAATAAGGGAGACTGGGAATCAATTCCAGTCTCCCTTATATATGCTTTTCTTACTATTTATATAGCCTTGTAACTTTTTATCTTTTTTAGACGTGTTTTATTCTCCTTTTGGCCTATATATAGTATGAAGGGGGAATCTTGATGGATTTGTCGATGAAGGAACAACTCATTCTTTTAAGCCTTGAAGGTGCTAACTATCGTGAGCTTTGGTATTACCTTAAACATGCCATTACTAGAGCTTGTAATCGTCATGCACTTAGCCTTGTAGACTGCCAGTCCATGCTGATAGAAGTCCAGAAAGAAGAAGGCGTATTAGAAAATCCAGGCTTCCATTTTTATTTGGATGACCAAAGCTATCTGAGAGTCAAGGATTTGGCGAAGCATACTCTTATGATTGGAGAGCCTACTTATCCTAAGGCTTGGTTAGAGATTCCTAAGCCTCCCTTACTAATCTATTATCAGGGGCATATTGAATGGTTACAAGAGCCACTGATTTCCATTGTTGGGACTCGTGCTATAAGTCTCCAAGGCCAAAAAGATGCGAGTTCTTTAACTCAAGCCTTATGTCAATCAGGCTATGTCTGTGTTTCAGGGATGGCCTTAGGAGTAGATGCCATGGTTCATCGAACTGCTTTAAGTTGCCCTGGTGGTAAAACCATTGCTGTCTTGCCTGCTGGCTTCGGAACCTGTTATCCACGAAGTCATACAAGCCTTATGGCAGAATTAGGGCAATCCCAGCTGCTCTTGTCAGAGTATCAACCTCATATAGGAATTAAGAAACATCATTTTATCATGCGCAATCGTCTGGTGGCGAGTATCGCGCCTGCACTGGTGGTTGTCGAGGCAGCCTTGAAGAGCGGGAGTCTCATCACAGCTAATTTTGCCCTACAGTATAATCGAGAGATTTATGTCTGTCCAGGACATTTGAGCGAGACCAATTCAGCCGGATGTAATCAATTAATTGAAGCGGGAGCTAATGCCATTTATAGTCTGCCAGACTTCTTGGGAGACCTGGAGACTCTCTATCGTCTCCAAGCAATAAAGAATTAAAAGTGTTGACAAGCGATCCGGTTTCGTCTAAGATTGATACGATTTACATTGAAGCAAGCCCCCTTGCTCGAGAAAGGGATGTGTCGATCAGGTGACTTATAAATACCTGGTGATTGTCGAATCACCAACAAAAGCAAAAACTATTGATAAATACTTGGGTAAGAACTATAAAGTAGTAGCCAGCAAAGGACACTTGCGTGATTTGCCTAAGAGTAAAATGGGTGTAGATATCGATAACCATTTTGAACCTAGCTACATTAACATTCGTGGCCGTGGTGATACCATTAAAGAACTTCGTAAATACGCCAAAAAAGCTGAAAAAGTCTACTTGGCAGCCGACCCGGACCGCGAAGGGGAAGCCATCGCCTGGCATCTGTCCTATATTTTAGGTTTGGATCCAAACGACAAGAACCGCGTAGTCTTTAACGAAATTACCAAGGATTCTGTTAAAGAGGCCTTCAAGCATCCGCGCGCCATTGACCAAGAACTAGTTGATGCCCAACAGGCGCGTCGAATCTTGGACCGGGTAGTGGGTTATTCTATTTCGCCTATACTATGGAAGAAAGTTAAAAAAGGCTTATCTGCTGGTCGGGTACAGTCCACGGCCTTGAAACTGATTATTGACCGTGAACTGGAAATTCGCAATTTCAAACCAGAAGAGTATTGGGATATTCCGACTACCTTCCTTAAGGGCAAAAGCAAGTTCCAGGCTGATTTTTATGCATTGGATGGCAAGAAACGTGAGCTTAAGAGCCACCAAGATGTCCAAACGGTGATGGCACGAATTGATCAAAAGGCTACCTTCAAGGTGGATGAGATTGAGGAGAAGGAGCGTCATCGTAAGTCACAAGCCCCATTTACTACCTCAACTCTACAACAAGAAGCGTCTAATCGTCTGGGCTTCCGTACCAGCAAGACCATGATGGTCGCTCAACAGCTCTATGAAGGGATTAGCCTTGGCCGTAACACCGTTGGTTTGATTACCTATATGCGTACGGATTCAACCAGAATTGCGCCAAGTGCCCGTCAAGCTGCCCTGGATTATATTGATGAGACATATGGATCTGAATATCTCGGGCCTGGCAAGGTAGTCCGTAATAGCCAAAGTGCACAAGATGCCCACGAAGCCATTCGTCCATCCAATGTCACGCTAACGCCAGAGTCCATCCAAGCATCCTTAACTAAGGATCAATATCGACTCTATAATTTGATTTGGTCACGTTTTGTGGCCAGTCAGATGGCAGATGCAGTCTATGATACCATTCGTTGCGACTTAAGTCAGAATGGTGCGACCTTCCGTGCAAATGGCTCTAAGATTAAATTTCCTGGTTTCCTTAAGGTTTATCCATCGCAAGGGGCTAAGGATAATTTCTTACCGGACTTAAAAGTTGGGGAGGCAGTAAAGGTAGCGGATATGAAGCCAAGCCAGCACTTTACCCAACCACCTGCTCGTTACAACGAAGCTTCCTTGGTTAAGGTCTTAGAAGAAAAGGGGATTGGCCGTCCATCTACCTATTCACCGACCATTGAAACCCTGCGCAAGCGCTACTATGTCAAAATGGTGGCTAAGCGTTTCGAACCAACTGAATTAGGCGAGATTGTCAATAATCTGATGACTAGTTATTTTCCTAATATCGTGAACACCGAATTTACGGCTGGCTTAGAAACGGAACTAGATGCCATTGAAGAAGGTAAGTTCCAGTGGGTTCAAGTCCTAGAATCCTTCTATGAAGGCTTTAAAGGCAATTTAACCAAGGCCGAAGAAGAAGTAGCTAAGATTGATATCAAGGATGAGCCAGCTGGTTTCGCCTGTCCTGAGTGTGGCCATGATATGGTCATTAAGATTGGCCGTTTTGGTAAGTTCTATGCCTGCAGCAATTTCCCGGATTGCCGCCATACAGAAGCGATTGTCAAAACCATTGGGGTGACCTGTCCGCAGTGTCATCAGGGCCAAGTGGTCGAACGCCAATCCAAGAAGAATCGTCTCTTCTTTGGCTGTAATCGATATCCAGAATGTGACTTTGTCTCATGGGACAAACCAGTTGGACGCGACTGCCCAGTCTGCCAACACTATCTAGTAGAAAAAGCAAGCCGTAAGGGCAAACAAGTTGCTTGCAGTCACTGTGACTATCAAGAAGATATTCAAAAATAAGCAAGTTCCTTGCCAGCATAAAAGAGATTAAACCGAGGTTTAATCTCTTTTTGTTTATCAATCCTTAACAAATGAGAGCAAATGAGGCGGGGCAGTCGCTTCAAAAGCAAAAAAGTGATACACTAAAAGACATAGAAAGAATGAAGGCAGGTGGTCACATGCAAGAGGCAATAACGCGTTTTCTCCAATATATCAGTGTTGAAAGACGCTATTCCCAGAAAACCCTGACTGCCTATCAACTAGACCTAACAGCTTTTCAATCTTTTATTGAGACCAGTGGTGGTGGCGATTTGAAGCAAATTGCCTATCAAGATGTTAGGCTCTATCTGGCTTACCTCAATGAACAAGCCTACGCAAAAACGAGTATCCGCCGTAAACTATCCAGTCTACGATCATTTTTTTCTTACTGCCTAAGCCAGGGATGGATTGAGACTAATCCCATGGAATTGGTTCAGTATCAAGTGAAGAAAAAGACCTTGCCACAATTCTTCTATGAACAAGAACTGACTCAACTCTTTGACGCCCTTTATAAGCGGGAAGATGATGCGGCTTGGCGTGACCGAATGCTCTTAGAAGTTCTCTATGCAACCGGTATGCGGGTCAGCGAACTAAGCGAATTGAGCCTAAATCGCCTTAACCTAGAGGTACAGCTTATTCGTGTTCTAGGTAAAGGAAACAAGGAGCGCATCGTACCATTGGGAGATTCAGCGACCCAAGCCATTCGGGATTACTTAAGTCATTTAAGACCGAAAATTGATAGAAATAACAGCCCGCACCTGCTACTGACTGACAAAGGAGCGCCAATGAGTCCCCGACAGATTCGGACAAGACTCAAGAGCTTGGTGGAGGAGCAGGCCATGAATTTAAAAATCTATCCCCACAAGTTGCGCCATTCTTTTGCTACGCATTTGCTCAATAAGGGGGCAGATCTGAGAACGGTTCAAGAACTCTTAGGCCACGCCAACCTTAGTTCAACCCAAATTTATACCCATGTTACCAAAGACCAATTGCGAAGCCAATACCTTAAGGCCCATCCTAGGGCTAAACAAGCTAAGCAAGACAAACAATCAAGCTAAAAGGAAGTGACCATCATGACAACAATTTGTGCTGTAAAAAAAGATAATCAACTGGCCATGGCTGGTGATGGCCAAATTACCATGGGCCAACAAGTCATTATGAAAGGCTCTGCCCGTAAGATTCGTCGTATTTATCATAATCAAGTCCTAGTTGGTTTTGCGGGTGGAGTAGCGGATGCTATTACCCTATCAGAAATGTTCGAGACCAAGCTTAGTGAGCACCAAGGACAGTTAACCCGTGCAGCTGTCGAATTAGCTAAGTCTTGGCGTTCTGACCGGACTTTACAGAAGCTAGAAGCTCTACTAATCGTTATGGATAAAGAGAATCTTCTCATGGTCAGTGGGACGGGGGAAGTCATTGAGCCAGATGATGGCATTTTGACTATTGGTTCAGGAGGCAACTATGCCCTAGCTGCAGCCCGTGCTCTCAAGCGTAACGCGCCTGAATTGAGTGCCGTAGACATTGCCAAACAAGCGCTACAAATAGCTAGTGAAATTGATGTCTTTACCAATGACCAAATCCGTGTGGAAGAAGCCTAAGAGGGCTGACTTGCCATTATAATAGAAGGGATGAATTGATTATGAGTCAATTAACACCACGTTATGTTGTCAATGAATTAAATAAGTACATTATCGGCCAAGATGAAGCTAAACGCGCTATTGCAATCGCCTTGCGCAATCGTCTGCGCCGTCTCAAGTTGGATCCTGCTATGCAGGCTGAAGTCAAGCCTAAGAACATCTTGATGATTGGGCCAACTGGGGTTGGGAAGACCGAGATTGCCCGGCGCCTAGCGGAAATTGCTAATGCTCCATTTGTCAAAGTAGAAGCGACCAAGTATACCGAAATCGGTTATGTTGGCCGTGATGTCGAAGCCATGGTTCGTGACTTGGTGGAAGCCAGCATCCGCATGGTCAAGAAGATTAAGCACCAAGAGGTGAGAGAAGAGGCTTACGAACGTGCCTTGAGTCGACTCGCTAAGGCCCTCAAACCTGGCATTAAACAAGAAAAGAAACAACCAGCCCAACCTAATGATTTTATGGCTATGTTGCAACAAATGACCCAAAGCCAGGAGGAGCCTCAGGAAGTGGTGACAGATGATATTAAGGTTAGCCGTCGCCAAATCAAGGAACAATTACGTCAAGGCCTACTCAATGACAAGGAAGTCACCATTGAGTTGGAGGAGAAGAAGTTGCAACTCAACAACTTAAACCCTATGATGGAGCAAATGATGGATGTCCAGTCAGAGTTCCAAAACTTACGGCCTAAGAAAAAAATCAAACGCAGTGTGACCGTCAAAGAGGCCCTGGAATTACTGACAGAAGAAGAGTCAGATCATCTGGTTAATCAGGATGATATCAACCAACAGGCTCTAGAACTGGCTCAAAACAGTGGCATTATCTTCATCGACGAAATCGATAAGATTGCGACTTCTTCCAATCATGGAGGAGAAGTCAGTCGCCAAGGGGTCCAACGCGACATTCTTCCCATTGTCGAAGGAAGTGACGTTCAGACTAAGTATGGTATCATTTCAACTGATCACATTCTCTTTATTGGGTCAGGTGCCTTCCATGTAGCCAAGCCTTCGGATTTAATCCCAGAGCTGCAGGGGCGCTTTCCAATTCGTGTTCAGTTGACTGACCTGAAGGTAGATGATTTCCGTCGAATCCTACAAGAGCCTGCACATGCCATTTTGCATCAATACCAGGCCATGTTGGCAACAGAAGGGGTAGAGGTCATCTTTACAGACTCTGCTATCGATAAAATGGCGGAGTACGCGGTGCTCTTAAATGAGTCAACCGATAATATTGGAGCACGTCGTCTGCACACCATTGTCGAAACTGTCTTAGAAGAATTGCTCTATGAAGCCGCTGATATGAACATGGGCCGTATTGAGATTAATGGGGCCTATGTTAGTCAACGACTAGATAAAATTGTAGAAAGTCCTGACTTGAGCCACTATATCTTATAGACAACTCATAGAGGAAGATTTGAGGAGGTAAATCCATGATACGACTTGAGAATGAACAAGTAATTGTAAAAATTAAGGAGATGGGGGCTGAACTGACCTCTGTCTTGGATCGCGCGTCAGGTTATGAATTCATCTGGCAAGGGGATCCCAACTACTGGGGACGTCAGGCACCCATTCTCTTTCCTATTGTGGGTAGCTTAAAGGAAGGAACTGTCTCTTATCAGGGACAGGATTACCGCCTACCACGTCATGGTTTTGTCAGAGACAGTTATTTCCGGGTTATTGCCCAGTCACAGCAAGCGGTCACCTTTGAACTGACATCAAATGATGAGACCAAAGCCCTGTATCCTTTTGACTTTGTGTTGCAAGTCTCCTATATTTTGTCTGGCCCACGCTTGACTGTTTCTTATACGGTCCATAATCCTAATGCTGGCCAGGTATTATACTATAACATTGGGGGTCATCCAGCTTTTAATGTCTGCCAAAATGATAAGGACGAGTTTGATGGGGTATACCTTAGCTTCCAACCACAAGAGATGTTACGCCATATTCCGCTAGACCTAGCTAGTGGCTTAATTGAGCTTAATAAGGCGCGCTATCAAGAGCTGAGTCGAATGGAGCTTAGTCACAAGACCTTTAAGAAGGACGCGCTAATCTATCAAATCAAGCCAGAAACTGAGTTGCTTCTTGAAGACGCCCAGGCAAGCATCGGACTCAGCCATCATGGCATGACCTTTGTGGGGATTTGGTCTCCGTATCCCGCTAAAGCACCATTTGTCTGCCTAGAGCCATGGGCGGGCATTGCGGATAGCAGTGAGACCAGTGGCCAGTGGCCGGAAAAATATCAGGTCATAGAAGTGGAACCATCCAATGTATCCACCCACGACTACACCCTGACCTTTACTAAGAAAAACTAAGAAAAGAAATTTAGGAATTAGCAGAAAGCGAGGCTAGACATATGCATTCCCTTCAATTGGCGCCCCAAACAAAATTAGGGGTTCTAGAAGCCTATTATGGGTATGACAGCTTTCGTCCAGGTCAAGAAGCGATTATTGATGCCATTCTATCCGGACGGGACGCTATGGCCATTATGCCAACTTCTGCTGGTAAGTCTCTTTGCTTTCAAGTGCCAGCCTTGTTATTGCCAGGAGTTACCTTGGTGATTTCGCCACTTATTTCCCTCATGCAAGACCAGGTTTCTAGCTTGGAAGCCATGGGCATACCTGCTGTACTCATTAATAGTGGGCAGAGCTTGGAAGAAAACCGTCAAGCGATAGCGGCCTTGAGAAGTGGCCAAGTCAAATTGGCCTATATTGCGCCAGAACGCTTGTCCAATGATTATTTTTTGAACTTAGTCAGCCAATTAGAGGTTAGTTTGGTGGCGGTGGATGAAGCGCACTGTATTTCCCAATGGGGGAATGACTTTCGTCCTTCCTATCAAGCCATCCCTCATTTGCTGGCCTATCTAGCCAAACGGCCGGTCATGGCGGCCTTTACGGCGACAGCCACGCAACAGGTTCGCCAAGACATTGTCCATTATCTAGGCTTGCAAAAGCCCTTTGAAATGGTAACAGGATTTGATCGACCTAATCTTTTCTTTGCCTTGGAAGAACCAAGCGATAAGATGAGAAGACTCAAGGAACTTTTGGCCAGTGGCGAGCCTAGCATTGTCTATTGTGCTACACGCAAAGACGTGGAGTCTGTGGCTGGTAAGCTAAATCAGGCTGGTATTCAAGCCAGACCCTATCATGCCGGAATGGACATGTCAGATCGCCACGCTACTCAGCGTGCCTTTCAATTTGATGAGATTCAAGTAGTAGTAGCTACCAATGCCTTTGGCATGGGAATTGATAAATCCAATGTCCGTCAGGTCATCCATTATGCCATGCCCAAGGATTTGGAATCCTACTATCAGGAAGCAGGCCGCGCTGGTCGAGATGGCGAAGACTCGCGTTGCACCTTGTTCTATTCAGACCGCGACATTATGACCAATGTCTACCTGATTGAACAGGGTGGGGACCCAATTGGACGCCAGAAACTCAATGAAATGATTGACTATTGCCGAACCACTCAATGTTTGCGTGGGGTGATGCTACGCTATTTTGGTGAAATTCCGCATGAAAGCAACTGTCAGTCCTGTACCAATTGCACAACGACAGTGGAACAGGTTGATATTACGGTGCCTGCGCAAAAGATTCTAGCCTGTGTCTATCGTATGGGCCAACGTTATGGTTTAACTAAGGTGGCCGAGGTCCTTAAGGGCAGTCAAAAGGCAGACATCAAAGGAACATATCTGGCTGACCTACCCACTTATGGGCTCATGAAAGATTTGCCAGAAGCTCAAATCAAGCGTTATATTAGTGCTTTGGTGGTAGAAGGTTATCTTAAGATGGTGGGGCAAGACTATCCCATTCTCAACCTAACTTCTAAGGCCAAGCCGGTCTTAAAGGGTCAGGAGCAGGTATCTATTAAGCATACCTTGGCAATGAGTATTGCTAAGATGAGCCAAGTCAAGGCGCGGGGGAATGAGAGTCACGATGCCTATGATCAGGTTCTCTTTGAACGTTTGCGACAAGTCCGCTATGATTTAGCTCAAAAGCATCAGGTACCACCTTTTATTATTTTTTCGGATGCTACCTTGCGCGCCTTGTGTCGTCATTTTCCTACGACGGAAACAGCCTTCCTGACTATTTCAGGTGTGGGGCAGAAGAAATTATCCCAGTATGGCTATGACTTTATGCAAGCCATTGAGGCCTATCTGGCTGAAAAAAGTCAGTAAAAAACACGCTTAACTCTCAAAGGAGTTAAGCGTGTTTGCTTTTATTTAGCTTGTGATGAATCCTTGGATCCATGCTGATTGAGCCAGAGACCAAGACCAAAGTTAATGGTCTTTTCTTCATGGCGCAGCAGGCGCTCAATATTCTGACGGTGACGATAAATCATAAAGAGGGCGATAAGGATAAAGGTCACGCCGTAGATTTTATTAGGCTGAGTCAAGAAGAGGTAGCAAGCGGTCAAGCTATAAGAAAGCATGGCTGAGAAGCTAACTGTACTGGTTAGATAGAGTAGGGTAAAGAAGCTAATGACCATGACTAAGGCAATCCAGAAATGGAAGCCTAGTAAGACGCCGATAGAGGTGGCAACAATCTTGCCCCCCTTGAAGTTGGCCCAGATGGGATAGGCATGGCCAATTAAGGCTGCTAGTGCAACAGCTGAGATCACCCAGGCGTTGTCGGTGAAGAGCCATTTGGCTAAGAGGACTGGAATCCAGCCTTTTAAGACGTCAATCATGGCAACCAAGACGGCTGACTGAAAGCCGTAGGTACGCCCAATGTTAGTGGCGCCACTGTTACCAGAGCCAGTTTGACGCACATCTTGGCGATAACGCAAACGTGAATACCAAACGCCAGTAGGGATGGAGCCTAGTAAGTAGGTAGCAATAATCAATAGGATTTTGAGATGCATAGAGAACCTCCTTTAAATTCCCCTTTAGTGTATCATGAATCCTTATTAAAAAAAAGGCCAGAGGATATCTTTCAGTTGCTATTTGGCGGATGATGCGCTAGAATGGGCCAGATGAAAGATTTAATTGAAATCTAGACCTAGAATTTGGTATGATAGAACAGTTGAAACAAAAAGTTGAGGTGACAATAGTGGCTGACAAGCAGCAATTATTAACAAATTATGGTGATGATGCCATCCAAATCCTAGAGGGTTTAGAAGCTGTACGTAAGCGTCCGGGTATGTATATCGGCTCTACTGACCAACGTGGCTTGCATCACCTTTTATATGAAATTGTGGACAATGCTGTCGATGAAGCTTTGTCAGGTTTTGCAGACTATATTAAGGTAACAATCTGTCAAGATGGCAGTGTTAAGGTTCAAGATAATGGCCGAGGTTTGCCAGTTGGCTTGCATGCTTCAGGTAAGCCAACCATTGAAGTGGTCTTTACTGTCCTCCATGCCGGTGGTAAATTTGGCCAAGGTGGTTATAAGTCTGCTGGTGGTCTTCACGGGGTAGGGGCATCTGTGGTCAACGCCCTTTCTACTTGGGTTCAGGTTGAGGTAGACCGAGATGGCTATACCTATCAGATGCGCTTTGAAAATGGGGGCGTGCCGGTTACTAAACTGATTAAGACCAAGAATTCCAACAAGTCTAAACATGGGACTACCGTGCATTTTATGCCTGACAGCAAGATTTTTGGCCATGCAACCATTAATAGCGAGACGATTGCAGAACGCTTGCGTGAGTCCGCCTTCTTGCTTAAGGACTTAACCATTGAGCTAATCGATGAACGTATTGATTATCATGAAGTCTTCCATTTCAGCCAAGGTCTGATTGATTTCATTACCTATTTGAATGAAGAGAAAGATACTCTAGGAGATATTGCTGGTTTTGCTGGTGAGGTTGAGGGCTTTGAAATTGATTTTGCCTTCCAATACAACGATGGCTATTCTGAGACCATTCTATCCTTCGCCAATAATGTTCGCACAGGTGGAGGCGGGACCCATGAAGTTGGGATGAAGACCGGTATGACCAAGGCCTTCAATGACTATGCACGTAAGGTTGGCTTGCTCAAAGACAAGGACAAAAACTTAGAAGGTTCAGATGTCAGAGAAGGGTTGACGGCTGTTATCTCCCTACGTATTCCTGAGGAATATCTGCAATTTGAGGGACAGACCAAGGAAAAACTTGGGACACCTAAGGCACGTCCACTGGTAGAAAACTTCGTAAACGAGAAAATGACGGCCTATCTCAATGAGAATGGCAACTTCTCTCAGATGATCTTGCGTAAGGCCATTAAGGCTAGAGAAACGCGCGAAGCAGCCCGTAAGGCTCGTGACGCGGCGCGCTCTGGTTCTAAGAAGCAGGCCCAAGAACGAGCGATTTCAGGTAAGTTAACCAAAGCCCAATCTAAAGATGCCAGCAAGAATGAACTCTACCTAGTCGAAGGGGACTCTGCGGGTGGTTCAGCTAAGCTTGGCCGGAACCGTCAGTATCAAGCCATCCTGCCACTTCGTGGGAAGGTCATTAACACCGAAAAAGCCTCTATGCAAGATATCCTCAAAAACGAGGAAATCAATACCATGATTTATACCATCGGTGCCGGCGTTGGAGCAGATTTTGATCTAGAGTCGGTTAACTATAACAAAGTCATTATCATGACCGATGCGGACACGGATGGTGCCCACATTCAAGTCTTACTCTTAACTTTCTTTTACCGCTATATGAAGCCTTTATTAGAAGCGGGCAAGGTCTATTTGGCTATGCCGCCTCTCTTCAAGGTGTCTAAAGGGTCAGGTAAGAAGCAAGTGGTGGAATATGCCTGGACGGATGAAGAACTAGCTAGCAAAATTGCTAAAGTTGGTAAAGGCTATGTCCTACAACGCTATAAAGGGCTTGGGGAAATGAATGCCGACCAGCTATGGGATACCACCATGAATCCTGAAACCCGCCTTCTGATTCGGGTAACCATTGATGATGGGGCACGGGCGGAGCGTCGCCTGACCACCCTCATGGGCAACAAGGTAGAGCCTCGTCGTAAGTGGATTGAGCGCCATGTCAGCTTTACACTGGATACGGAGGATTCACTTCTAGAAATGTCACAAGGGCAAGAATCCAGTCATGCCCATCATGAAAGTTTAGTCAAACAGCAAGAAGGGCGCCAAGAAGCCCAAGGACCTGAGTTAATTGCCCAGGATTCCGGAGAATTTTCACTCTTTAATGATGAGGAGGTCTAAGCATGAGCCAAGAAATGATTCAAGAATTAAGCTTCGCGGATGTGATTGGTGATCGCTTTGGTCGTTATTCCAAGTACATCATTCAAGACCGGGCTTTGCCAGACATTCGTGATGGCCTCAAACCAGTTCAACGCCGAATTCTCTATGCCATGTATCGTGACCGGAACACGGCCGACAATCCTTATCGGAAATCGGCTAAGACGGTTGGTAATGTCATTGGTAACTATCATCCACATGGGGACTCTTCTGTCTATGAAGCCATGGTCCGCATGAGTCAAGACTGGAAGTTGCGCAATCCTCTGATTGATATGCATGGGAACAATGGTTCCATGGATGGGGACCCAGCCGCGGCTATGCGTTATACCGAAGCTCGCCTATCACCTATTGCGGCTCAATTACTGCGTGATATCAAGCAAGAAACGGTCGATTTCATCCTTAACTTCGATGATACAGAAGAAGAGCCAACCGTTCTGCCAGCGCGTTTTCCAAATCTCCTAGTCAATGGGGCGACAGGGATTTCTGCCGGTTATGCCACTGAAATTCCGCCTCATAATTTAGGCGAAATAATTGATGCTGTTATCTATCTCTTAACCCACAAACGTCCTAAGTTGGAGGACTTGTTGGAGTTGGTACCGGGACCTGACTTCCCTACGGGAGCCATTATCCAAGGTATTGATGCCATTCAACAGGCCTATAAGACAGGCCAAGGTAAGATTACCTTAGTTTCGCAAACTGATATTGAAAACCTAAAAGGGGGCAAGAGTCAGATTGTCGTGACCGAGCTGCCCTACGAAGTCAATAAGAGTAAGCTCATTCAACGTTTGGACGAAATTCGCATTCAGCGTAAGGTAGAGGGTATCGCGGATGTTCGCGATGAATCTGACCGTAATGGGGTGCGCTTAGTAGTCGAACTCAAGCGTGACGTTGACGCCAAAGGGATTCTGACCTATCTTCTAAAACATACTGACTTGCAAGTGAACTACCATTTTAATATGGTCGCGATTAACAAAAGACGACCTGAACTGGTTAACTTACAAACCATGTTGGAAGCCTATATTAGTCACCAGCAGGAAGTCCTAACTCGTCGTACTCAGTATGATTTGGCTAATGACCAAAAACGTCTACATATTGTAGATGGTTTGATTCGGGTGGTTTCCATCCTAGATGAGGTTATTGCGACAATTCGTCGCTCGGATAACAAACAGGATGCTAAGGAAAACTTAGTAGCGGAGTTTGATTTTTCTTTAGAACAAGCCGAAGCCATTGTGTCCTTACAACTCTATCGTTTGACAAATACCGATATTACGGCCTTGCAACAGGAACGTTTGGAATTGAATGAGCGGATTCTGATGTATCAAAATATCCTATCTAATCCTGAAATCCTCAATAAGGTTCTGATTAATGAACTTAAAGCTATCAAAAAAGACTTTGCAACGCCGCGTCGTAGTCAAATACAAGCAGAGGTTCAAAGCCTAGAAATCGATACTCATATTCTGATTCCAGACGAGCAAGTTATGGTTTCTTTGACCAAGGAAGGCTATATGAAGCGGACTAGTATGCGTTCCTTTGCTTCATCTGACCTAAATAGTTTGGGGCTACGTGATTTTGACTATCCAATCTTTGTTGAGGAACTCAGTACCCACCAAGAATTAGTCATTATCACTTCCAAGGGAAATTATATCCATATTCCGGTGCATGAACTGCCTGAAATTAAGTGGAAGGATCTTGGGGTCCATCTGTCCCAAAACTATCAACTTCAAGATGGTGAACGCTTTGTTAAGGCCTTTGTGGCCAGCCAAGAGGACCATAAACTAATCTTGGCTACTAAGGCGGGTATGATTAAGCAGACGCCTTTATCAGCCTTCACAACTTATCGTTCCTATAAGACTCGGACGGCTAAGGCCATGAATCTGCTGGACGATCAAGATGAAGTGGTAGCAGCAGAATGTCTTAAAGCTGGTCAAAACTATGAGGTCGTCTTGTTGTCCAAACGCTCTTATTGCTTACGTTACTCGGCTGATTTGGTATCAGAAATGGGCCTGAAAGCCAAAGGGGTATCGGCCATTAAGTTGAAAGAAGAAGACCAAGTAGTTGCCTGCTTAGTAGTTAACCAAGAAGCAAAACGTCCACAACTCTTTGCCTTGACTCAACGAGGCAATGTGAAACGCAGTGACCTAACTGTCATACCTGAACTGGGCCGTGGCTCGCGTGGCGTCCTCTTACTAAAAGAATTAAAAACCAATCCGCATCAATTATTGAAGGTCCTAGCCCTTGAAAAGGCTCAACACCATGTCTGTCTCTTAGGGGATACAGGCCATAGTGTCATCTTTGCTGCTAGTGAGATTCCTTTATCGGATCGTCTTGCTAACGGCTCGCAGGCGCCTGATTTAGCTAAATTAGGCAATGTCTTGGACTGCTATCTAGTCTTGGATATCCAGTCTCAGGCTTCTGATGCAAATTAGTTTTTTAAACCATCGTCTGATTGGACGATGGTTATTTTTTTGCTTAGACTTTGTGCAAGATAGTAAGGGTAGCGTGATAAAGTTTGTTCATTTTACTAGCAGAAGCTAAATGATTCATATTAGTCTGGCCTGTTATAGATTTTTTGTAAGAATAAGAAAACGTATCAGACCAGGGATAGAAGCAAATGTATTAATACAGATGACAAATTTAGGACAAACAGAATTAGTACAGGATAGGTATTTCACAAACTTTTGTGCATGTTGCAAGACTTTGTGAAACCGTTGCAAACCCCGATAATATAAGACATCTTAGTGAATCTTTCTAAGTAAAAGGGCTTGCATTTTGAAATATGAGTGTTATAATGAACATATAAAAGTTGTTGTACTAGATAATTTACAGTTCAATTAAGGAGGATATCTATGGAACAATGGCAAGGCTTTAAAGGTAAAAAATGGCAGGAAGAAATCGACGTGCGCGATTTCATCCAACAAAACTATACCCTCTATGAAGGAGACGATAGTTTCTTAGCAGGTCCTACCCAAGCTACCAAAGACTTATGGGCTCAAGTAATGGACTTGAACAAGCAAGAACGTGAAGCAGGTGGTGTCTTAGACACTGATACTTCTGTTGTATCTACCATCACTTCTCACGGTCCTGGTTACTTAGATAAAGACAAGGAACAAGTGGTTGGTTTCCAAACCGACAAACCATTCAAACGTGGTTTGCAACCATTTGGTGGGATTCGTATGTCTGAAAAGTCTGCAGAAGCTTATGGCTTCCATGTAGACCCAGAGGTTTCTCACATCTTTACTGAATACCGTAAAACCCATAACCAAGGGGTATTTGATGTTTATACACCAGAAATGCGTGCAGCTCGTAAGTCAGGGATCATCACTGGTTTACCAGATGCTTATGGTCGTGGCCGTATCATCGGTGACTACCGTCGTGTTGCCCTCTACGGTGTTGACCGTTTGATGGAAGAAAAACTCAAAGACTACAACAACATCGGTTGCGATGTTATGACCAATGACATCTTACAATTACGTGAAGAATTGTCAGAACAATATCGTTCATTGAAAGACCTTAAGAAATTAGGGGAAATCTACGGCTTCGATATTTCTAAGCCAGCAACTACCGCTAAAGAAGCTTTCCAATGGCTCTACTTAGCATACTTAGCTGCTATCAAAGAACAAAACGGGGCAGCAATGTCCTTGGGTCGTACTTCTACCTTCTTGGATATCTATGTAGAACGTGACTTACGCAATGGTACTTTGACAGAAGAAGAAGCGCAAGAATTAGTTGACCACTTCATCATGAAGTTACGTTTAGTTAAATTCATGCGTACACCTGAATATAACGAACTCTTCTCTGGGGACCCAACCTGGGTAACAGAATCCATTGCAGGGGTTGGTTTAGATGGTCGTCCATTGGTAACTAAGAACTCCTTCCGTTACCTCCATACCTTATCTAACTTAGGTCCAGCACCAGAACCAAACTTAACGGTTCTCTGGTCACCACAGTTAACTGATGGCTTCAAGACCTTTGCGGCTAAGATGTCTATCGAATCTTCAGCTATTCAATACGAAAACGACGAAGTAATGCGTCCACAATATGGTGATGACTATGCCATTGCCTGCTGTGTGTCTGCAATGCGTGTTGGTAAACAAATGCAATTCTTCGGCGCTCGTGCTAACTTAGCTAAGTGCTTGCTCTACGCAATCAACGGTGGTATCGACGAAAAATCTAAGGCCCAAGTAGGTCCTAAGTTCCAACCAGTCACTTCTGAATACCTAGACTTCGAAGAAGTAATGGAAAAATATGACGATATGATGGAATGGTTGGCAGGTCTTTATGTCAATGCCCTCAACTGTATCCACTACATGCATGACAAGTACAGCTACGAACGCATTCAAATGGCGGTTCAAGATACCTACATT
This sequence comes from Abiotrophia defectiva, assembly GCA_963546405.1. Lineage (GTDB taxonomy): Bacteria > Bacillota > Bacilli > Lactobacillales > Aerococcaceae > Abiotrophia > Abiotrophia defectiva_A. Next base: position 140,776 of record CAUUNL010000001.1, read on the forward strand.
CACCGTACAATGGCGACTGGTATCGCAGGTTTCTCTGTAGCTGCTGACTCCTTGTCTGCAATTAAATACGGCAAAGTTAAGACAATCCGTGATGAAAACGGCGTTGTAGTTGACTTCGAAGTAGAAGGCGAATTCCCTAAATATGGGAACAACGATGACCGCGTAGATACATTGGCGGTTGATCTCTTGAAACGCTTCATGACTAAAGTTAAGAAGCACCCAACCTACCGCAATGCGCAACACACTACTTCTATCTTAACCATCACTTCTAACGTTGTGTATGGTAAGAAGACTGGTAACACTCCTGACGGTCGTCGTGCAGGTCAACCATTTGCACCAGGTGCTAACCCAATGCACGGTCGTGACACTCACGGGGCTTTGGCTTCCTTATCATCTGTTGCTAAAGTGCCTTACTCTTACGCATTAGACGGTATTTCTAACACCTTCTCCATCATTCCTCGTGCCTTAGGGAAGGAAGAAGATGTGCAACAAGAAAACTTATCCAACATGTTGGATGGTTATTCTAAAAAAGGTGGTCACCACCTCAACATCAACGTATTCAACCGCGACACCTTAGTGGATGCGATGGAGCACCCAGAGAACTACCCACAATTAACCATCCGGGTATCTGGTTACGCCGTTAACTTCATTAAGTTGACCCGTGAACAACAATTAGACGTTATCAACCGGACTATGCATAGCCAAATGTAATAGTCGAGTCTTGACTGGGAAAAGTGACGGGGCAACTCGTCGCTTTTGCCCTTTATATAGAGATAGGTAAGGAGATAAATGTAATGCAATTTGGGAACACAGCCACAACACAAGTAATTGGTCATGTCCATTCAACCGAAAGTTTTGGGTCCGTGGATGGCCCAGGCATTCGATTTATTACCTTCATGCAGGGCTGCCGCCTACGTTGCGAATTTTGCCACAACCCTGATACTTGGGCGACGCGTGGAGGACATGACTATACGCCGCAACAACTCTTCGATGAGGCCGTTCAATACCAAGATTTCTGGGGTAAGAAGGGTGGCGTTACGGTCAGTGGGGGAGAACCCCTCTTACAGATTGACTTCATTATTGAATACTTTAAAATCTGTAAAGCTAACGGGGTTCATACTACTTTAGACTCTTGTGGGGGACCATTCACCCGCAAGGAGCCATTCTTTAGTAAATTTAATGAATTGCTTAAGTATACAGATTTAATTCTATTGGACCTTAAGCATATTGATTCAGATGGCCACCGTAAGTTGACTGGTCAGCCAAATGAGAACATTCTGGATTTGGCTCACTATCTATCGGATATTGGTCAACCAGTATGGATTCGCCATGTCTTGGTACCTGAACGGACTGACTTTGATGAGTATTTAATTCGGCTCAGTGCCTTCGTTAAGACGCTTAAGAACGTCTTGAAATTTGAAGTCTTACCTTATCATAAGTTAGGGGTTTACAAGTACGAAGCCCTGGGCATTAAGTACCGATTGGCGGGGATTGAACCTCCAACACCAGATCGGGTGGAAAATGCCAAGCGTATTCTAGAAACCGCCTCTTATCGCGGTTATCTAACAGCCTAAGGATTAAAATAGCCTTTAGTGATTTTCTACCACTAGAGGCTATTTATTTTTGTGCACAAGTCATAGGCGGGAAATTTGCTAATAGGGGTGTGAAAGCGTAAAATAAAAGGGTATGAGGGACTTTGCCTGGACCTCTTTGGGGCTATAATTTTTCCCAGCCACATGTTAAAATTAAGGCAGTAATTATCTTATAGGAGGATCCACTGACATGACCCAATACTTAGTTTTCGGACATAAAAACCCAGATACTGACACCATTGCATCTGCTATTGCTTTTGCCTACTACCTCAACCAAAAAGGCCACCAAGCTGAGGCGGTGGCACTTGGTACACCTAATGAGGAAACGGCTTTTGCCCTTGACTACTTCAAGGCCCAAGCACCTCGTGTGATTGAATCAGCGGCTGGGACAGGTGCTCACGTGGCCCTAGTTGACCATAATGAAGCTAGCCAATCCATCGATGATTTAGCTGATTTAACAGTAGACTATGTCATTGACCACCACCGGATTGGTTTTGAGTCTTCACAACCATTATACTATCGTTGTGAGCCAATCGGCTGTACTGCTACTGTCCTTTACAAGATGTTTGGCGAAGCAGGGATTGAAATTCCAGCGCAAATTGCTGGTCTCATGCTGTCTGCTATTATCTCTGATAGCTTACTCTTCAAATCACCAACTTGCACGCCAGAAGATGTAGATGCAGCACAAGCTTTAGCAAAACTGGCGGGTGTTGATGCACAAGTCTATGGTTTGGATTTATTGAAGGCTGGGACTAACTTAGCAAGCAAATCCGAAGAAACCTTACTCAACTTAGATGCTAAGAGCTTTGACATGAATGGCCACCAAGTACGGATTGCCCAAGTCAATGCCATTGGTTTTGCTGATCTCTTGGAACGTAAAGAAGCCTTATTAAAGGCTATGCAAGCGGAGGTTGAGGCAAAAGGCTATGAACTCTTCCTCTTAGTAGTCACAGACGTCTTAGATAGTAACTCCTTTGGGTTAGTTGTAGGCCAAGATGTATCTGCTTTGGAAGCCGCTTTTGGTCAGAAGGTAGTAGACCAACAACTAGAACTACCAGGGGTAGTATCACGTAAAAAACAAATTGTACCACCATTAACTGATAGCTACGCAGCTCGCTAGTTATCTGCCGAAAGGATCTTTTATGAACAAAATTAAGAAATTACTTTATCCAGGTCTACTTATTTTAGGTTTAGTAGTGGTTGTGGCTAGCATCTGGCTAGCCAACCAATCCAATCAAGAACCTGCTTCTGTGGCAGTATCTACTCACTCATCTGAGGCATCTAGCTCACAAGTTGCCAAGGCAGATTCGTCTTCTAGTGAGACTGCTAGTTCAACAGCGTCTAGTAGTCAGGCTGTGCGTGGGGTAAATAAACCTGAACGTAAGGGACCATCTGCACCTGATACTAAATTGCTAGATGAACTTGGCAATACCATTGCTTTGTCATCAAAATTTGGTAAACCAACTATCATCAATATTTGGGCTTCTTGGTGCCCACCTTGTCGGGAAGAGATGCCTTATTTTCTAGAAGCCTACCGTCAATACGGTGATAAAGTCAATTTCGTTATGATTAATGCGACCGGTAGTCACCCGGACGAAACATCAGAGAAGGCGCAAGCCTATCTAAAAGAAGCTGGTTTGACTGACTTACCAATTTATTATGACGATCAACGTCAGAACCAAATTGCTTTTAATGCAGTCAGCCTACCAACCACCTATATTCTCAATGCCAAAGGCGAAATTATCAAGCGCGGGCAAGGTTCTGTTCCTCGCGAAGAGCTCTTCAAGGTATTAGAACAAATGGTGGCAGAACAATAGTTTAAGTGACTCATAATAAGAACAGTGCTTAAGGCGCTGTTCTTTTATTCAAGATTTAAGGAAGGATGTGATGGAATGAGTTTTGATGGTTTTCTAACTCATGCCTTGGTTAAGGAGCTAGGTGCTCACTTGATAGGAGGAAAAGTCGCTAAGATCTATCAACCTTTTGAGCAAGAGCTGCAGCTAGTCATTCGATCACAACACCAAAATTTCCGCCTACTCATCTCCATTCATCCTCAATACTATCGACTTCATTTGACAGACGAACGTCCATCTAACCCCGAACACGCGCCAATGTTTTGCATGCTCTTGCGTAAACATTTAGAACAAGCCGTTCTGCTGGATATTCAACAGGTTGAGAATGATCGGATTCTTGAGCTGCATTTTACGGGGCGAGATGAGCTGGGGGATAGCCAGGTTTATCGCTTGATTATTGAACTAATGGGGCGACATTCTAATGTTATCCTGGTTAATGGGCAGGACCGCATTATTGACTGTCTTAAGCACGTCCCAATGGCCTTAAATTCCTATCGTTTGTTGCAACCTGGCGCTGACTATCGTCGGCCACCTCAAGATGAGCATCAAGTTAACTTGTTTAAGCTTAGCCAAGCAGAAAGATCAGAATTAGCAGAACACTTAGCAAGTGCAACAAGCCCAGGGCAGGTCCAAGCTCGCATACAAGGACTAGGACGTCTAGCTAGTCAATCCTTCTTAGCCCAAGTCCAAGAAGGGGAAAAATGGGAGGCGGTTCTAGCTGATTTCTGTCAGGCAGTAGAAGCAGGGGGTGCCTACTTCTTAGAAGCAGAGAAACCTGATTTTTATATGACGCCTTTAGTAGGCGTGACTGGCCAGTGGGTAGCCCATGAGACATTGTCAGGTTTGATTGCTTTCTATTATGCGGAACGCGTTCGTTTAGATCGAATTAAGCAAATGACCGGAGATTTAAACCAACGTTTGCAGCATTTGATTGAACGAAACCAGCTTAAGCTAGCCAATTTGGATCGCGATCAAGCTGTGGCTTCTCAATCAGAAAGCTATCGCATCAAAGGTGAATTGCTGTCTGCCTACGCCTACCAAATCCAAAAGGGACAGAGTCAAGTCTCTTTACCAAATTATTATGACAATGACCAACTGATAGAAATTGAATTGGACCCGCGTAAGACGGCAATTGAAAATAGCCAAGCTTATTTCAAGCGCTATACCAAGTACCGCGATGCACTCAAGCATATCGAGCTCCAAAGGCAGCTTGCACAAGAAGAAATTGCTTATTTGGAGTCAGTGCAAGTACAACTTAGCCGTGCTGACCTCCAGGATGTAGCACAAATACGGCTAGAATTAGCTGAGCAGGGCTACCTAAGTGCCAAGCAACAAAATCTCAAAAAACGCCGTCAGGAAAAGGGCTTAGGCCCTCGGCTTTATCAAGCAAGTGATGGGACCCGAATCTTAGTGGGGCGCAATAATCTTCAGAATGATCAGCTCAGCCTGAAACAGGCCAATAAGAACTTCTGGTGGCTACATGCTAAGAATATTCCTGGTTCACATGTCATTATTGAATCTGACCAACCCTCAGATATAACCCTAACAGAAGCGGCTATGCTAGCAGCTTATTATTCTAAATTTCAGCAGTCAGCCAATGTTCCAGTAGACTATTTACAGGTTAAGTTTCTAAGAAAACCAAATGGAGCTAAACCGGGCTATGTTATCTACGAAGGGCAGAAAACGCTAAATGTAACGCCAAGTCGGGAGCTTATCGAAGCCATGGAAGTTAAAGAATAAAAATTTTCCACATTAGTCTTGACACTGCTTGCAAACAAGGTTAAACTATGATTATAAATTAATGAAAGGTTGAGGCAAATGTTTCAAAGTCAAACACAAGCAACAAAATACTGGCAATTCTGGCATAGATAGGTTGTAGACTTGGAACATTTCCAATGGATACAGCCCAGTTTAACATACTGCTGTATCTATGTAGCCTAACGCCTCTGTTTACTGCATAGACACTGAGTCAAGACTATGCGTAGATGATCCAGAGGTTTTTAGATAGGACTTCTAATCCGACGCATAGCTGGCGTCGGATTTTTTGTTGCTAACTAATTCTTATCAGAAAAAGGAGATTTATTATGAAAAAAGTAGTTAAATTTGTCGCACTATTCTTTGCTTTAATTCTTATTGCTGGTCAGGGCCTAGTGGCGCATGCAGCACCTGCCAAATTAAAAGTAGCAATCGTCCAACTTGTGACTCATCCATCCTTGGATGAAATTACCAGTGGGATTAAGGAATCCCTTGCTAGCCATGGCTACAAGGAAGGGGATAACCTAGAAATTGACTTCCAAAATGCGGAAGGGGATATGAATCTACTTCATAATATTTCGGAAGAAGTTGTGGCTAAGGAACCAGATTTAATCTTTGCTATTACTACTCCAGTGGCACAATCCCTACAACAAGCTACTAACAAAATTCCTATCGTTTTAGCTGGTATTACGGATCCTGTCAGCGCCAAGTTAGTGACGGCTTTAGATAAGACAGACGCAAATATCACTGGGGTTAGTGACTTTGCACCTTTAGAAGATCTTTTCAAACAGTTTAAGTCTCTTGACTTAGATGTTAAAACTATTGGGATGATGTATACCACTAGTGAAGACAATGCCAAGGCTGAAGTAGAAAAAGCCAAAGCAATTGCTGAAAAATTAGGCTACAAGGTGGAAGTCAAGACCATTGACTCAACTAATGATATGGCCTTAGTAGCTGAAGAATTGGCAAGCAAGAGCCAAGCTATCTTCATTCCAACAGACAATACGATCGCAAGCTCAATTAGCACACTCTTAGATGTTACCGATAAGGCTAAAATTCCAGTTCTTCCAACTTACGAGAAGGCAGTCAAAGAAGGGGCCCTCTTGTCAGTAGCCATCAGTCAAACTAATATCGGTAAGCAATCTGCAGATTTAGGTCTCAAAATTATTGATGGCACCAAGATTTCTGATTTACCAATCGAATTTGCCAAAGAAACAGTTAAAGTTTATAACGGGCAAACAGCAGAGAAGCTAGGCATTAAATTACCAAGCGACCTAAGCTCTCAATTTAAGGACTTAAGTAAGGAGTAATTTCTATATGGGAATTTATTATAGTGCCATCGCTCAGGGGCTGCTTTACAGCCTCATGGGGATTGGGCTTTACATTACCTTTCGTATTCTGAACTTTGCCGATCTGACCAGTGAAGCTTCCTTCTCGGTTGGGGCGGCAGTCGCAGTCAAAACCTTAACCCTGGGCTTGCACCCTGTCTTGTCCCTGATTACCGCTTTTGTGGCAGGGATGCTGACAGGCTTGGTCACTGGGCTTTTGATGACCTATTTCGAAATCCCATCTCTCTTAGCGGGAATTATTACCTTAACGGCCTTTTATTCTATCAACCTGCGTATTATGGAACGGGCCAACTTGAGTTTGCGCCAGGTTAAGACTCTTTATGATTTATTAACTAACCTATTAGCAGATTCTACCAGTCGAATTTTCCTGGTGGGTATTATTCTGACCTTGATTGTTATTCTATTGCTGGGCTACTTCTTTAAGACTGACTTGGGCCAATCAATGGTTGCCTCCGGTGATAATGAAGTCATGGCTCACAGTTTGGGGATTTCGGTTAAGTTAATGAAATGCTTAGCCCTCATGGCTTCCAACGGGATTATTGCGATGAGTGGAGCGTTGATTGCCCAACAAAATGGCTATGCTGATGTGGACATGGGGACTGGAACCGTGATTATCGCACTTTCTTCCATCATTATTGGGGAGATGCTTTTCAAGCAACTGACCCTCACCATGCGCCTTGGTGCCATTGTTTTGGGTTCTGTCCTGTATCGCTTGCTCTTGGTAGCCGTGCTCAAGCTAGGCTTCTTGCCATCTGACTTCCGCTTGATTTCAGCCTTAGTCTTAGCCATTTTCTTGGCCTTGCCAGCGATGCGCAAGAAAATCCAAGCTAAAAAATTAGGATAGGGGGATAGGGTAATGACCATACAACTTGATGTACAAGCTATTAATAAGACCTTCTATCGCATGCAGGATAGTCCTTTACAGGTTTTGAGTGATATTTCTTTCCAAGTCAAAAAGGGCGAAATTCTGGGCATTATTGGGACCAATGGAGCAGGAAAGTCTACCTTGCTCAATTGCTTGACTGGCCATACACCTGTGACCTCAGGTAATATTCTACTAAATGGCCAAGTCATTAGTAACCAAGCTGAAAGCAAAAATGCAGCCCTCATTAGCCGTATTTTCCAAGATCCTCGTATGGGGACTGCCCCACGTATGACGGTCTTCGAGAATCTTATGTTAGCCTCTAGGCGGGGGCAAAAACCTGGCTTTAAGCGGTCACTTACCAAAGATAATTATGAGGCCATGAGAAATTTACTGAGTCAGTTCCATTTGGAATTGGAAGATCGCTTAAATGTGCCGATTGAAGCCCTGTCTGGTGGTCAACGCCAAGCCATCGCTTTAATCATGGCCACTCTCAAAAGACCAGAGCTTCTACTCCTAGATGAGCATACTGCCGCTTTAGATCCGCGTACTTCTCGTCAGGTTATGCAAATGACCTCTGACCTGATTAAGAAAGAAGGGCTGACGGCGCTGATGATTACTCACCAGTTGCCAGATGCCATTGAATATTGCGACCGTATTCTGCTTATGCATAAGGGCCAGATTCAGCATATTTATGACCAGGATCAAGTCAAGAACTTGTCGGCTCCTGTCCTTTATCGCCATCTGGAAGACTTGATTGAAGCTGAAGCTCAAGCGACATTGTAATGAAAGGAGTCGTATATGACACTTTTACGAGGTAGACATGTGGTTCTACTAGGGTGCTCAAATGGCAAGACCAAGACCGCTCAAGCTCAAGATAATCTGGATGCTTTGGTAAAACTCCTGACCAGTCAATATGGTGCTAAGGTTACGATTAGGCCTAGTATTTGGCTAGATCATGAAACGGGTGGCCACTGTTCAGCCGAGCTTAGGGCAGATTATTTGGCTCAAGCCTTAGCTGATTCTGAGGTTGACTGGATAATGGATTTGACAGGTGGAGACTTGGCTAATCAAACCTTAGCAGCCTTACCGCAAAAATTTTTCCAGCAGCTAAAGCGTCAAAAGCACGTCTACTATATGGGATACAGTGATAATAGTGTGATTCTTAATGCCTGTTTGGCTCATGACATGATTCTGCCAGTGAATTTCTTTCCCCTGGCCCTGGTCTTAGATCCTACTTCGCGTGCTAACTTTGAGGCTTTCTTGCAAAATAAGCCTGAAAACGATTTGGGAGCTTTTGGCGGAAACATTCGTTGTTTTCTCAAACTAGCTGGCACTAGTTTCTGGCCACAGGATATAGTAGGGCGTTGCTTATACCTAGAAGCAAGTTCGGGTTCCTTAGAGCGAATTCAGTCCATGCTAGTACAGCTTAGTCAGTTAATTACTTTAGATGATTTAAGCGAAATTTGTCTGGGACAATTCAATGAATTGGACGATAAGGGACAGCGACCAATTTTAGTGGACTATCTTAGTAGTATGACTGAGACCACCATCACCGAAAATTCCTATTTGGGGCATCGTTTCCCCCTTGCGCCCTTTATTTATCATAGTATTAGTGATGCAACTCTTCCGGAAAACTAAAAAAGACAGAAAACTCATCCGAAAAATAGTGAACTTTGGCTTGAGAGATGCAACTTAACGTTCGTGAAGCGGCACTATATGTAGTAGGTAAAATTTGTTAAACCAAAAATTTTTACTATATATAGATTGCCTTTTCTTTCGAAACAGGGTATGATAGTAAAGTAAATTCGAAGGAGGGATTCGAACGATGAAGAAAATAACGGTATACTCAAAACCAAACTGTATGCAGTGTGATTTTACTAAGCGTTTCTTAGATCAGCACAATCTGGAATATACAGCTGTAGACGTTATGCAAGATAGCGATGCCCTAGCTCGTGTACAAGCTCTAGGCTTCCAATCGCTACCTGTAGTCGTAGCGGACGGTGTTGAACCATTTTTTGGTTTCCGTCCAGATATGCTTGAACAATTAGCATAAAAAGAAAAAACCCGGTTTACGCCTTATAGAGTAAACCGGGCTCTTTTATTTTAGAAGTTGTTTTGCATAGTGTGAAGGACTCATGCCGTATTCTTGGGTGAAGACTCGTGAAAAGTACTGTAGGGACCCGTATCCCAAGGTTTCAGCAATCTCAGATAGGGTTAATTTTGATTCTTTGATTAGAAGCTTACTACGCTTTAGGCGAAGTTGGTTGATATAGTTTTTAGGTGTCATGTTGGCATATTTCTTAAATAGCAACTGTAGGGTTGAGCGCGATAAACTGAAGTGATTAACCAAATCATTGACCTGATTCTCAGCTTCCACATGATGATGTAGATAATCGACAATGGATTGGAAGAGTTCGTTCTCGTAATTTTCTCGCATAGAAGTACTTGGTTCATCATAGAAGGCTTGATCACTCTTAAGCATCTGGATAATGACCGATTTGAAGAGTGTAATCATCTCATCAGCGTAAAAGGGTGCACTTGGACGATTAGATAATTCCACCATTTTTTCGATAACTTGGGTGTAGTGATTGCTGAGATGGACAATTTTATTTTTAAGTTCAGGGCTAATGCCACTTGCTTGGAACATAATGGATAGATAGGTAGATACACCATCTTTCTTAACCATTTGGCTGTGTCGTTGATTAGGATAATAGAGCATACAATCATGCCGCTTGGCAACATGCTTCAGGCCTTCTACTTCATGGACAAGTTCACCTTGGTCAACAATGGTCATTTCAAAGTAGTCATGTTGATCGTTGACGAAACGGTAAGGAGCAGTCTTGACTTGATAGAAGAAACCATAGACTTTTTCAATTTTGATTTCTTCTACAAAGTCTCTGACTTTAAGGGCTTGCTTAGCAGCCACTAATTCTGGACGATGGTTAAAGCGGGGTTCTAAAAGAATGCTACATTCATCTGTAATAGATAAGATGTTAAAGCAAATATTAGCATGTAACTCAATCGAGCCTTGTAAAACAAACTCTTGGTAAGTGTCCACTAGATAGGGATTGTGGGTCATAATGATCAGCGCAATACCACTGTGAGCGGTAATCGTAACAGTATCAGGAAATTTCAGAAAACTATCTGACTTCTGGCGATTGATGGTGAGGGCTTTTTTTGTATGCTTATGACTATCAAATTCAAAATTAGTGAGGGTATCAAAATAGTCAGCATGAGCAAAAGCGGATGTCTTAATGTACATGGGATCACCCCTAATATTTATAACATATTTACCTTTTTAGTATACCTCAATTTTGGATAATAATCACTAAAAATGTCCTAAA
>CAUUNL010000002.1:0-60404 GCA_963546405.1 Abiotrophia defectiva
TTTTGATTTTTCTTTCCCTATTTATCTATTACATAGATAAATAGGGTATGAGTCAGCAAAATTACGTTCTTAAAAGAGCACAAATTATGATTTCAGGAGTTTAGATAAATTGAGTACCCTAATAGAGCTCCTATAAATTAAGGCAGACAGTTGGAAGTCAATTCCAACTGTTTTTTCTTTGGCTTTAGGGCTGACTCACGGGGCTTCTTATGGTATGATAGAGGGTGGAAAAAACGAAGCAAAGGGGTTGGTCGATGTGAGTCCCGACTTAAGGAGTGACAATATAAACTAAGACTCAAAGGAGGAAATCCCCTATGCTCGTAGAAGAGATTCAAACAGCCCTATTGAACGAACATTCTGAAGCCATTTACCGTATGATTCGGGAACACCACCCGGCTGATATTGCCCTAGCCTTAGAAGAGCTGGAAGACGAAGAGGTTTTTAAGTTTGTCAGCTTTATCTCGGACAAGGCCCTGGCCTTGATCCTGGAGACTCAGATTTCTGAAGAACTTCAGGTTAAGATTGTTGAAGCCGTGCCTTTTGCCCGCATGCTCAATGTCTTCACCTACATGTCCCAGGACGACATCGTGGATATCTTGGGCAACCTATCCATTTGGCAACGTAAGCAATTCCTGAACATGATGAAGAATCGTGATTCGGATGACTTGGAGAAACTCTTAGCCTATGATCCGGATACTGCCGGGGGGCTCATGACCACTGAGTTCATCGCCTTGAATGAGAACTTGACGGTCTATGAAGCCTTCGAGACCATTCGTAAGATTGCGCCAGAGAAGGAAGTTATCGAGACCCTCTTCGTGGTCGATGCTAAGACCCTGCTCAAGGGGACGGTCGATATCCGCGATATTTTCACCAAATCCGACCAACAAAAACTCAGTGAAATTCTCAATCCTAATGTCATTTCGGTGACGCCAACGACGGACCAGGAAGAAGTTTCCCTGATTGTTACCAAGTATAACCTGTCAGTTGTGCCAGTCGTTAATAACAAGAACCGGATTCTAGGGATTATCACCAACGACGACATCATCCACGTCATCAATGAAGAGTACACCGAAGATATGTACTTGATGGGTGGGGTGGACTCGGAAGAAACGCTAGATAGCCCAGTCTTCGAGTCCGTCAAACGCCGTCTGCCTTGGTTGGTTATCAACCTCTTCACAGCCTTTCTGGCCTCATCCGTTATCAACCTTTTCTCCGATACCATCAGCCAAATGGTGGCCCTAGCGGCTGCTATGCCGATTGTAGCTGGGATGGGGGGGAATGCTGGTACCCAGACTGTTACCATTGTGGTTCGGGCTCTAGCCTTGGGCGAAGTAGACTGGGGTGATTGGCGCGGTATGCTTAAGGAAATCGGGGCTGGTTTCGCCAATGGTCTCATTACTGGTGGCGTGGCTGCCATTGCCCTTATACTCATGTATGGCAATATCTACCTTGGTGTAGTCATCATCCTAGCTATGATTGTAGATATGGTCATTGCTGGAATTTTTGGCTACTTCATCCCCTTGGCGGTTAAGAAATTCCGCGGGGATCCTGCCTTAGTATCAACCGTCTTCCTGACTACGGCTACTGATGTGGGTGGTTTCTTCAGCTTCTTAGGCTTGGCCACTCTCTTCATGCCTTTACTTGTATAATGATTACACCGCCTACTCCCTTGGGAGTGGGCTTTTTGCTTGCGTAAACGCCTTAAAAAGGCCAATCCCGTAAGCTAATGATAAGGTAAGCTGAGTGTTGCTTTTTGCTTTTTAGGCCTTCGGACAAAATCGCATTACAGCGCCCTTAAATTATGGTAGAATAAGAAGGAAAAGTCTGTGACCCTAGGGTCCGAAAGGTGTGGTATTCATGCAACGTTTAGATGGGAAAACCCTCTCTCAATCAATTTTCGCTCGGCTGTCCCAGGCGACAGCGGCCTTCCGTTCCCAAACCGGGACCCAGCCCAAATTGACCGTTATTTCAGTAGGGGAAGATCCTGCTAGCAAGGTCTATGTTGGCCAGAAACAAAAACGTGCCTTGGAAATTGGCTATGCCTTCGAATGGGTGCTCTTGCCAGCGGATATTAATCAGGAAGAATTAGAGCGGACCATTAAGGTTCACAACCAGGATCCTCAAACCCATGGGCTCTTATTGCAACTGCCTTTGCCAGAGCATCTAGATCCTTTGTCAGCTATGCACTTAATTGACCCAGAAAAAGATGTGGATGGCTTCCACCCCTTGACCATGGGACGGGTCGTTGAAGACAATACAGACCTCTATCCATGTACGCCTAAAGGCATTGTGCGGCTCTTAGAAAATGCCCAGATTCCTTTGCAAGGTCAAAATGTGGTCGTCGTAGGCCGGAGCCAAATTGTGGGCTTGCCTATTTCTATCATGATGATTAACCGCGGGGCAACTGTGACAGTCTGCAATTCCAAGACCCAGGACCTAGGGCACTATACCCGTTATGCGGATATCTTGATTGTCGCGACTGGCCAGGCGCATTTAATTGGCCCAGACCATCTCAAGGAAGGAGCCGTAGTAGTCGACGTTGGGATTAACCGACTTATGTCCGGCAAGCTAGTAGGGGATGTAGATTTTGAGGCGGTAGCCCATAAGGTTAGCTACATCACACCAGTCCCTGGTGGAGTTGGCCCTATGACGGTAGCTATGTTGATGGAACAGACCTTCACTTGTGCCTGCCAACAACAAAACTTAGACCCCTTGACCTTCTTGAGCCAGGAGGAGGCCTAGTCAGTGACCGATACACAAAAGGACTATCTCAGTGTCAAGGCCCTGACCCGCTATCTCAAGCGCAAGTTCGACGTGGATCCTTACCTGCAGAAAGTCTATGTAGTAGGGGAGGTTTCTAACTTCCGCTTGCGGACAGGCCATCAGTACTTCAGCCTTAAGGAAGACAATGTTAAAATCAACGTCACCATGTTCAAACAGGCCTTTAGTAAGCTGCCTTTCAAGTTAGAAGAAGGCATGAAGGTCTTAGCGGTAGGGCGGGTTTCTATCTATGAACCTAGTGGTTCCTACCAATTGACGCTTGAGTCGCTGCAACCAGACGGTGTAGGCTCACTCTATCTGGCCCTAGAACAACTTAAGGCTAAGCTCAAACAAGCCGGTCTCTTGGATTTACCCAAGAAGCAACCGCGCCGTTTTCCGCGGCGGATTGCAGTCATTACCAGCCCAAGTGGGGCCGTCATTCGCGATATTGTGACCACCCTCAAGCGACGCTATCCCATTGCCCAAGTGGTGGTTTTCCCTACCCGCGTTCAGGGTAAGGAAGCCAGTGGCGAAATTGTAGCCGCTTTTGAACGGCTCAAGGCCAAGCAAGCTGCCTTTGACACCGTGATTCTAGCACGTGGGGGTGGCGCCATTGAAGACCTCTGGCCCTTCAACGAGGAGATTGTGGCTCAGGCGATTCTAGCCTGTCCCTTACCGGTCATTACGGCCATCGGCCATGAGACAGACACGACCATTGCTGACTTAGTGGGGGACCTACGCGCTCCAACACCAACTGCGGCAGCTGAAATGGCAGCTGAAGCATTAAGTCAAGTCTATCTCAAGTTGGAAGAAAGTCGAACCCGACTGACTCAAGCTATGCTAAGCCGGATTCAACATAAGCAAACCCAGCTCCGCCATTATCAAGATGTCTATATTTTCCGGGAACCGGAGCGGCTTTACCAAGCCTATATGCAACAAGTGGACCTCATTAAGGAGCGTTTGATACGTGCTCAGTCGTCTTATTTGCAGGGGCAGGCGCAAGGCCTGGCTCTCCTATCCACCCGTCTTAAAGCCCAGGGGCCAAGCGGTCGTTTGCATCTGGAAGGGGAGCGTCTAGCTCGTTTGCGGCATCAGTTGCAACGGGCTATGGTTCAGACCAGTCAACATTATCAAGGGGAGTTGGCTCGTTATAGCCAGCTCCTAGAGGCCTATAGCCCCCTCAAGATTCTGGCGCGGGGGTATGCCATTATCGAAGACAAGCAAGTAGCGGTGAAATCAGTCCAACAACTTCAAGTTGGTCAGGTCATCGATTTAACCTTACAAGATGGCCAAGCCACCGCTCAAGTTCAAACTATTAGCGCTCAGAAAGGAAAAAACCATGGCAACAAAAAAGAAAAAGCCTGAGAGTTTCGAAGCAGCTCTAGCTGAATTAGATACCATTGTACAACAACTTGAACGAGGCGAATTGCCTCTAACCCAAGCTCTGGATGCCTTTAAGCAGGGGGTAGAATTAACCCAATACTGCCAAAAGACCCTCCATGATGCCCAAGAAACTGTCGCCAACATGATGGCAGAAGAGGGCGATTTTGTCCTGGATGAGGATGTCCAATGAACTTCTTAGAACTCGATACCCTGCGTCAGCTCTTCGAGCATAGCTTGGATCAGCAAACGCGTTATCACTTAACACCTCCGCGTCTGATTGAAGCCATGCGCTACTCCCTCAAAAATGGAGGCAAGCGCCTACGTCCAGTCATGCTCCTGGCAGTTTTGGCTATTCAATCAGAAGACCTGGTCAAATGTGGCCTTAAGACAGCCATCGCCTTGGAGTATATTCATACTTATTCCCTGATTCATGACGATTTACCGGCTATGGACAACGATGATCTACGCCGAGGACAAGCTACCAACCATAAGCGCTTTGGCGAGGGACTGGCTATTTTGGCTGGGGATGCCCTCTTAACAGATGCCTTCCAAGTGCTGGTTTCAGACGACCTCTTGGATGACCGAATCAAGGTAGCCTTGATTGACCAACTCAGTCAAGCGGCTGGCTCTTGGGGCATGGTGGCTGGCCAAGTAGGGGATATTGAAGCCGAACAGACGCCGGTTGACTACCAAGGTTTGAAGCAGATTCATGATCAGAAGACGGGTGCCTTATTCCGTTTTGCTTTAGAGGCGGGTGCTATGATTGGTGGGGCGGATGCTAGAACTTGCCAAGCTCTGCGCCAGTTTGGTCGTCATTTTGGTCTAGCCTATCAGATCCACAATGACCTAATGGATGTTTTAGGCAGTCAAGAAGTGACAGGCAAGGTCACTCAGGCGGATCAAGCCCTAACCAAATCTACCTATCCAAGTCTTTTGGGGCTTGAAGGAGCCAAGGATGCCTTGGCAGTAGAGGTTAGCGCAGCTAGCCAAATCTTAGAGGATTTAGCTAAAGAGAGTGGCCGCCCTTATCAGATTCTGGGGGGCATATTGGATTATTTGACCCTACCCTCTGCTAAGTAAAAGGAGCAGCTATGAAAAAGGAACGCATTGATAAACTGGTAGTTCAGAGTGGTCTGACCGAATCACGCGAGCAAGCGCGTCGCTTGATTATGGCCGGGCAAATCTATGACAGCCAGAACCAACGTTATGACAAGCCCGGTGAGAAAGTGGATGCCTCCAAAGTATTCCACATTAAGGGCAAGACGCTACCTTATGTCAGTCGAGGCGGCCTTAAGTTGGAAAAGGCCATTAAGGTCTTCGATATTGACATGACTGACCAAATCCTCTTAGATATTGGGGCTTCGACAGGTGGCTTCACGGACGCGGCCCTCCAATTCGGCGCAGCCAAGTCCTATGCCTTGGACGTTGGCTACAACCAGCTAGCCTATTCCCTACGCCAAGATCCTCGGGTCATTGTCATGGAGCGTGAGAACTTCCGCTATGCCCAGCCTGACCAATTTCAAGAAGGGCAACCAAGCGTGGCTTCTATCGACGTCTCCTTTATCTCCCTACGTTTAATTCTGCCACCTCTGGTGCCTATTTTAGCGCCAGGAGGCACTGTCCTCATGCTAATTAAGCCGCAATTTGAGGCTGGTAAGGAACGCGTGGGTAAGAAGGGAATCGTGAAGGATCCGGCGGTACACCTAGATGTTCTCAAGGAAATCCTGTCCTATGCCTGTGGCTTAGGCTATCGTCTACGTGATTTGACTTTCTCGCCTATTACCGGTGGAGAAGGTAATATCGAATTTTTGGCCTATCTGACCAACGACCAAGACCTAGCCAATGACTCTTGGCAGCAGGTGGATTTAGCCGGTGTGGTGGAAGCCGCACATACAACTTTTGAGTAAAAGAGATTAGACAAGAAAGGAGGCCCGAATATGTTACGGAGTCTCAACATTGAAAATTTTGCCATTATCGACCATGTGACCCTGGATTTAGAGATGGGCATGACCGTTCTAGCAGGGGAGACTGGGGCTGGGAAATCGATTATTATTGATGCCCTCAGCTTGCTTATGGGCAGTCGTGGGACCAACGATTTAATCCGTCAAGGTGCCGATAAACTGGTAGTGGAGGGTCTCTTTTCTATGTCGCCAGCTCCTGAGCCACTGTTAGCACAATTGGCAGATTTTGGTTTGGAGCTTGAGGACCAGGAAGACCTGATTATACGTCGTGAGCTTAACCGCCAAGGCAAGAATACCGTTCGGGTTAATGGTCAGTTGGCCAACGTGTCTTTGCTTAAGCAAATTGGATATTACCTAGTCGATATTCATGGCCAGAATGAACATCAGGCCTTGCTTAATAAGCAATTCCACCTCAGTCAGTTAGACCAATTTGCAGGTGAACGCCTAAACCAGCTCAAACAAACTTATCAAACTGCCTTCGAACGCTATGACCAGCTACGTAAGGACTGGCTGGCTAGTCAGCAGGAGGGGACTGATAAGCGCCAACGCTTAAGCTTCTTAGAATTTCAGTTGCAAGAATTAGAAGCCGCCAACTTAGTCGCTGGGGAAATGGCCCAGCTAGAACAAGAAAGTCGGCGTCTGCAAAATAGTCAGAAGATTGGCCAAGCCTTGGCGACGGTTAACCATTTGTTATCGGAAGCGGACACCAGCGTCTTGACGCAACTGAGCCAAGCCCAAGCAGCCTTAGAGGAAGTAGCTAGCTACGACTCTAGCTATCCAGCCTTGACGGCTCAATTGCAAGATCTCTACTATCAACTAGAAGAAGTGGCCCACCAACTAGCGGTCAGCAACCAGGAAGTTGATAATGATCAAGCCATCGATGAGCTTGAAGCGCGTCTCAGCCAATTGGGCCAACTGACCCGTAAATATGGCATGGATGAAGCTCAGCTATTGGCCTATTATGATGCCATTAGCGAAGAAATTTACCAGCTCACACATCAGGAACAGTATACAGAGCGTCTAGTTAAGGACTTGACGGTCGCTTATCATGACTGTCTAGCAGCCGGTCAGGCCCTAGATCAAGGTCGACGCCGGGAAGCTCAGGACTTAGTGGCAGCGATTGAAGCAGAATTGGCCGACTTGTATATGGCTAATGCGCGATTCCAGGTTGACTTTACGAGCTTGGGTAGTGACTCTAGCCTGGCTAGTCTGCTCCCAGATGCACAGCGCTTAAGTGCCGAAGGCTTAAGCCAGGTAGAATTTTATGCGACCACCAACCTTGGCGAAGCCATGAAGCCCCTGGTTAAGATTGCTTCAGGTGGGGAATTATCGCGCTTTATGCTGGCCCTCAAACGGGTCTTCAGCCAAGGTATGACGGATATGACCTTAGTCTTTGATGAGATTGATACAGGAGTATCAGGTCGGGTTGCTCAGGCCATTGCGGAGAAGATGCAAGGCATTGCCCAGCATCATCAACTGCTCTGTATTACCCATTTGGCTCAAGTAGCTGCAAGTGCTGACCAACATCTTTACATTGAGAAAGTTGTTGAGAATGAGCGTACGCGTACTCGCGTGCAGGCATTGAATGAGGAAGATCGTATAGAAGCCATCGCCAGCATGATGTCTGGTAAGGTCTTAACGCCAGCTTCCCTGCAAATGGCCCAAGATTTACGTCGTCAGTTGCAGACCCATCGTGCCAAACTAGGCGAGGAGGACTAAGCCATGTTGAAGATTTATGCCCATCGTGGCAATCAAGCTCAGGCTGTCGAAAACAGCTTGACGGCCTTCCGAGACGCCGTGACAGCGGGTGCAGATGGTATCGAATGCGACTTGCACTTGACGGCAGACGGTGCCCTCGTTGTAATCCATGATGAGCAATTAGACCGGACGACAGATAGCCAAGGTGAGGTTAGCGATTTAAGTCTGGCCCAGATTCAAGCCGCACGTCTGCGCTTTCCCGATGGTCGTGTGACTCCAGACCGAGTGCCCAGTCTACCAGAATTATTGAACTTATTGCGAGACTTAGATTTTAAGGGGACGCTGAATCTAGAACTTAAAACTGACCAAAAGGATTATCCTGGCATCGAAGCAGCTGTTTTAGCCACCGTGGAGGAACTAGCTCCAGATTTTGACGTTGTTTATTCTAGTTTTAATTGGTACACGCTCAAACGTCTTAAGACGCTAGCTCCTGGGGCAAAGATTGCTGCCTTGGTAGAAGAAGCCCTTTTGCCTTATTTGTCGCATTTGCCAGCTTTAGAGCCGTCGGCCATTCATTTGGATCGACAACTTTACCAAGATGAGGTCTTACGAGAACATTTCAAGCAGTGGCCTATCCGTCTCTGGACAGTCAATGATCCGGCTGATTGGGCGCATTATGCAAGTTTGGCCCAGGATGGCCACTTAGAAGCCATTATGACCGACACGCCAGCTGCTGCGCTTGTAGTGCGAGACCAAGGGGAGGCTTGCCATGACTAGATTAGCGGCTCCCTTAATCGTCATTGGAGGGCCCACTGCTGTGGGCAAAACCCAACTCAGTATTGACCTAGCCAAGCGCTTTGGGGGCGAAATCATTAATGGCGATCGCCTACAATTTTATCGCGGTTTGGATATTGGGACGGGTAAGGTGACGCTAGAAGAGATGCAAGGTGTGCCCCATCATGCCTTGGACTTTCTGGATGTTGACCAGGATTATGATGCCAGCCAGTTTCAGGCTTTAGCCCAGAACTTGATTAGGGATTGTCACGCGCGAGGTGTCCTGCCAATTTTGGTTGGTGGCTCAGGCCTTTATCTAGAAGGTCTACTTTATGATTTAGAGTTCGGTGGGAAGGCTAGCCATGACCCGCTCATCCGCCAAGCCCTCGAACAACGTTTAGAGGCAGAAGGAGACCAGGTCCTCTATGCCGAATTGTTAGCACAAGATCCAGTCGCAGCGTCTAAGATTCCAATTCAAAATCATCGTCGCCTCTTGCGAGCCCTAGAAGTTATGCAGGTGACGGGGCAAAAATTCTCCGACCAGAGCCAGCATGAGACCGCCCAAGCGCGCTATGAGACCTGTATTCTAGCCTTAGACCGGCCCCGTGACCAACTCTATGAGCGAATTAACGCTCGAGTCCAAGCCATGGTGACGCAGGGATTGGAAGCAGAAGTTCGTCATCTCTACCAACTAGCGCAGGGCCAGTTGTTGCCAAGCGTACAAGGTATTGGTTACAAGGAATGGTGGCCATATTTGGCAGGGGACATGACCGACCGTGAGGCAGTTATTGCCGCTATTCAGCAAAATTCTAGGCGCTATGCCAAGCGTCAACTAACCTGGTTCCGCAATCGTATCCAGGGCACCCACTGGCTAGATGCTAGTGATTATGAGATGGTTTTGGCCCAGGCGACTAGCCTAGTTCAAGATTTACTAGATAAGCAAGTAGAGAAAGGAGGGACCCTATGATCGACTTACAAGTTGGCCCTGAACGCGTCCTAGTCATGGCCGTTCAAACAGATCAATATAGCCCGGAGCAATTTCAAGTAATCTTAGATGAAATGACCTCGTTAACGGAGACAGCGGGTGGCCAGGTCATTGAAGTAGTCACCCAGAAGTTGCCTAAGTTAGATGGTCGGACGGCCGTTGGGAGCGGGAAACTAGAAGAGATTGCCGCCCTAGTGGAAGTCCGTGAGATTGACCTAGTCATTAGTCTTAATGCCCTGACACCTAGTATGAACCGCCAACTGGAGGCTAGCCTCAAGGTTCAAGTCATTGACCGAGTTCAGCTAATCTTGGATATCTTTGCCTTGCGGGCACGAAGTCGCGAGGGGAAACTCCAGGTGGCTCTGGCCCAGTATAACTATCTCCTGCCACGGCTCTACGGCCAAGGTAAGCATTTGTCTCGCCAAGGCGGTGGGATTGGGACCCGCGGTCCTGGTGAAACCAAGTTGGAAAGTGATCGCCGTCATATTCGCAGTGTTATTCACCACGTTAAGGAGGAGTTAGCTGATATTGCCGCCCATCGTGAGCGAACTCGTTCGCGGCGAGCTCAGGGTGGTCACTGGCAAGTCGGTTTGGTAGGTTATACCAACGCCGGCAAGTCTACCTTACTAACCCAATTGACTCAGTCAGAGACCTATGTCCAAGACCAACTTTTTGCAACCTTGGACCCATTGACTCGGCGCATGCCCCTTAAGGGTGAGGATCGCTTCACCTTGACGGATACGGTTGGCTTCATTGAAGAGTTGCCGACAGAACTCATTCATGCTTTTAAGTCAACCTTGGAAGAAATCGGGGGCATGGACTTGTTACTGCACGTTGTGGACGCCTCGGACCCCGCTCAGACGCTACATGAGCAGACAGTTCTAAGGATTATTAAGGAGTTGGGATATGGGCACTTGCCAGTCCTAACGGTCTACAATAAGATTGATTGTTTGGCCCCGGGTCAGTCAGTTCAAGCAACGGCCTTTCCAAGTATCGCCATATCTGCCTATGAACCCAGCCATATTGACCGCTTGAAACAGGAAATCTGGAAGCTCTTAATGGTAGATGCTGACTGGGTTGACCAACGCATTCCTGCCCATGAAGCTTATAAGGTGGCTGGCATGCGTCAAGAGCTCCTAGTGACTAAATTCGACTATGATGAGAATACTGGCGACTATCACCTGCAGGGTTATCGTCGTCGCCAGCAAGACCGAGAGGAGGAGACGCATTGATTACAATGCAAGATATTATTGAAGAAGGACATCCTACCCTCCGCCAAGCTGCGGAAGCTGTAGAATTTCCTTTGACTGACGAGCTCAAGGAGACTGCCTTGGCTATGCATGAATTTTTGGTTAATAGCCAAAATCCTGAGATTGCCGAGAAATACGGCCTTCGTGCTGGTGTGGGCTTAGCCGCTCCGCAGATTAACCTACCTAAGCAAATTTTTGCAGTTCATATTATGAGCTATGATGAAGAAGGTAATGAGGCGGAACCGCTCTTGAGTGAGATTCTCTTCAATCCTAAGATTATCAGCCATTCTGTTCAGGAAGTGGCTTTGCGTGATGGGGAAGGCTGCCTATCTGTTAATCGTGAAGTGCCAGGTCTGGTGCCACGGCCTCGCCGTATACGCCTGCGCTACCAAGATATGGAGGGCAAGGAACATGAGTTGCGCCTACGCGACTATGAAGCCATTGTGGTCCAACATGAATTAGACCATCTCAAAGGGATTATGTTCTATGACCATATTAACCAACAACAGCCTTGGTATGAAAAACCAGGTTTAGAATTATTGTAAGAGCGAGTGACTGGGTAATAATCTCAGTCCTCTTTTTTTATGGGGTGGCAATCTACTTTTACCTATCTGATTTAGATTGCTTGGCTCTATCTTGTCATGAAAGGGAAATACGGTTAAAATAAGAAAGAAAGAGTTTGCAAATGCAGGGTGTATCCCGGCTAAAAGGAGATATTTATGCCAGCAACACAAAAGTCC
The DNA here is from genome assembly GCA_963546405.1 of Abiotrophia defectiva. Classification (GTDB taxonomy): domain Bacteria; phylum Bacillota; class Bacilli; order Lactobacillales; family Aerococcaceae; genus Abiotrophia; species Abiotrophia defectiva_A. The sequence continues at coordinate 11,552 of CAUUNL010000002.1, forward strand.
ATTATTCCTCATGGACCAGTTCCAAGTCCCGCCCAATGGGCCTATCATCAAGATGAATTAGCAGCCTTTATTCACTTCGGTCCCAATACTTTTAATGACCGGGAGTGGGGGACCGGGACAGAGTCACCAGAAGACTTTAATCCTAGTGACTTTGATGCTGACCAATGGGTTCGCGTGCTTAAGGAAACAGGCTTCAAACGTCTTATTCTGGTGCTCAAGCATCACGATGGTTTTGTCCTCTATCCATCAGCCTATACGGCCCACAGTGTCAAAGCGAGTCCCTGGCGCCAAGGACAGGGAGATGTCTTGGCTGAGGTGTCAGCTGCAGCTAACCGTTATGGGTTGCCCCTTGGCTTCTATCTATCGCCTTGGGATGCCCACCATCCCGACTATCATGTTGACCGCCAAGAGGCCTACAACGACTATTACTTTAAGCAATTGCAAGAGTTGTTTGAAAATCCAGCTTACGGCTATCAAGGGCGTTTTGTTGAAGTCTGGTTAGATGGCGCGCGTGGCGAAGGGGCCCAAGCCGTGACATATGATTTCAAGCGCTGGTTCGACTATATTGAATCACAAGGTTATCCTATCGCAATCTTCTCAACAGAACCGACCGCTCTGCGCTGGGTAGGGAACGAACGAGGCTACGGAGGCGATCCACTTTGGCAGAAGGTCAAGGCTGACCGTCTACGTCAGGGGGACATTGATTACCTCAATCATGGGGATTCTGAAGGTGACCTCTATTCCTTGGCTGAGGTAGATGTTTCAATCCGCCCAGGCTGGTTTTATCATGATAATCAGCAGCCAAAGTCAGTGGCTGAACTGATGGATATTTACCTTCATTCGGTTGGCAAGGGGAGTCCGCTACTTCTCAACATCCCGCCTGATTGGCGAGGTCAGTTTGCTGAGGCAGATATTGAGGTTCTACGAGATTTCCGGCTTGCTCGGCAATCCCTCTATGAGACCAATTACTTAGCTGGTGGTCAAATCCTAGATAGCAGTGGACAGTCGCAGAATCAATTACTAGATCAATCGGGTCTTTGGCAGGCTTCTGTTTGCCATAATAATGTGCTAGAGTTAGTCCTACCTCATCTTGCTAGCTTCGACCTAGTCCAAATTCAAGAAGCTATTCAGTATGGTCAACGGGTGTCATCCTTTCATATCGATTACTTAGATCAAGCAGGCCAGTGGCAACCATTTGCCCAAGGTCAGACCCTGGGCTATCGTCGACTAGTTAAAGGGCCGCTAGTTCAGACTCAGCGTCTACGACTGGTACTTGATCAGGCGCAAGCTGCACCAATCCTGAGTGGCCTGGCAGTCTACCGTTGGCCAGATCAAGCCAAGGCTCAGCAAACATCAAATGAAGTGATTTTTGGGCAAGCTTGCTATGAGGGAGTTAAAGGTCAACCTTTGATCGTGACCTTGCTTCGAAAGGGGGATTTGAGTCATGCACTTAAGGTTAAACTCGCCACTGAACCTGGGACTGGTGTACATGGACGCGTTTATGAGGACGCCCAATACAAAGTAAACTTTGAAGCGGATCAGGAAGTGGCCCAAGTCCAAGTTCCTAGCCTCTATTATGCTCAAGACCAAGCGCATGATTTCTATCTGAAAATCTTACCGGATGGGCCTAAAACCAGACTGCTAGTCCAGTAACAAGGGATTAGGGTTTAATTCTAGTTCAAAATTCTTTATAATAAGAGTAGACATTAGCAAAGTAGGTGAAACATCGAATGAATATTGGCTTTTTTACGGATACCTATTTTCCGCAAGTGAGTGGGGTATCGACTTCAGTCAAACTCCTAAGGGATGAGTTGGTTCGCCAAGGACATGAAGTCATTATCTTCACTACAACTGATCCCAATGCGAGGCCAGAACCAGGCGTTGTGCGTCTGCCTAGCGTGCCTTTTGTAAGTTTTGAGGATCGGCGGGTGGCCTATTCAGGTTTTGAGCGCTGCCTTAAGATTGCCCGTAATTATCAATTGGACTTGGTCCATACCCATACGGAATTTAGTCTGGGTTTAGCGGGCCGTTATGTGGCAAGTCGTCTTAAGATTCCGACTATCCATACCTACCACACCATGTATGAAAACTATACTCACTACATTCTCAACGGCAAGTTGATTCGCCCTGGCACAGTTAAGGTCTTATCCAAGGTTTTCTGTGACCAAGGGAATGGGGTGATTGCCCCTAGCCTCATGACCAAGGACACCTTGACGTCTTATGGCATTAAGGCGCCTATCCGAGTTATTCCAACAGGGGTTGAGATTCCAGATTACAATCCGGAAGGCCGTGATAACTTGCGCCAGAAGCTAGGTTTGAGCCAAGATGATATCGTGCTTCTCTCTCTCTCTCGTTTGTCCAAGGAAAAAAATATCGCGGCAGTCTTGGAGGTCTATCCGAGAGTCCTAGATAAGTTACCGCAAGCCAAATTAGTCATTGTAGGCGAGGGGCCAGAACGCCCAGTATTGGAGCAACAGGCAAAGGATTTAGGCATTAAGCCTATCTTTGTCGGTGAGGTAGAACACAGCCAAGTCTCTGCTTATTACCAAATGGCGGACCTATATATCAATGCCAGCATGTCAGAGTCACAAGGTTTGACCTATTTGGAGGCTTTTGCCAACCGTCTACCGATTATAGCCAAGCGCAATGATTACTTGGCTGGCATTATGACCAATGATAATTTTGGTGCCTTGTTCGATGATTTTGAAGATTTCGATCGTGCCATCTTAGATTATTTGGCTAAGATGGAGGCCGGTTTCCGGCCAAATATTGACCGCCAATTACTTTACCCGCTGTCACTCGAGCATTTTGAGCAGCAAGTGGCGGATTTCTATCAAGAAGTGATTAAGCAAAACAAACGTCGTAAGCGGAGTAGTGGCCTAAACAAAGTTGTGGCCGGCGTTAAGTATCGCTACAAGCAGCTGATGGGAGGTTAAGCAGATGGCAAGCGTTGGATTTATTGGCTTAGGTGTGATGGGGGCCGCGATGGCGCGTCACTTGATGGGAGCAGGTTATCAGCTAGTCCTGTATACACGGACAAAAGCTAAGGCGGAGCCTTTGTTGCAGGCAGGTGCCCGGTGGGCGGATACGCCCAAAGAGCTAGCCCAGGCCTGTGACCTAGTTTTTACGATTGTAGGTTATCCGCAAGATGTTGAGAGCACCTATTTTGGTCCAGAGGGCCTCTTTGCCGGTGCCCATCCGGGTAGTTGTTTCGTGGATATGACGACCTCTACACCTCAACTAGCGGTTAAAATTGCTGAGAAAGCCCTAGAATTGGGTGTTGAAGCCTTAGATGCGCCAGTATCAGGTGGCGATTTGGGCGCTAGAGAGGCGCGCTTGACCATTATGGTAGGCGGAGCCAAGGCGAGCTATGAGCGTGTTTTACCTTACTTGGAAGTGATGGGTAAGACAATTAAACGTCAAGGTGGCCCAGGTGCAGGTCAACACACTAAGATGGCCAATCAGATTATGATTGCTGGGACCATGACGGGGCTGACTGAGATGCTAGTCTATGCTAAAGCGGCGGGCTTAAGCCTTGATTCTGTCTTAGAGACCGTTGGCGCTGGTAGTGCGGCTAACTGGTCTATGGCTAATTATGCACCGCGCATTTTGCAACAAGACTATTCGCCAGGCTTCTTCGCTAAGCATTTCAAGAAAGATTTAGGAATAGCCTTAGCTGAAGCAGAAGCTATGGGCTTGGAATTACCAGCCACCAGTCTGGCTTGGCAACTCTATGATAAACTCTGTGCAGCGGGTCATGAAGATGATGGTACCCAAGCACTCATCAAATTATGGTGGCAATCAGAGTGAGAAACTTGCGTCTAGCTTGAAAGTAAGATATTATAACATTGTAGTTTGAGGAATGTTGTCCAGACTTTGCCTCATGGCGAGAAATCGTAGCGCAATGGGCAGCAGAGTTAAGAATGGAGTGAAACTATGAAAAGTTCAGTATTAAATGGGATTATCCAACGTTTAGAAGCCATGACCCATACCGAAAGTGACGTAGAAGTACGCCGCTTCGAGATTGAAGGCGTGGAAAAATGCCAAGTGGCTTATGTAAAAGAAAGCGACACCTTTGAACTGACTGACCACCAATCTGGGTCTGTCTTCCAATACGATGACATCGACCTAGTAGCAATCGAAATTTTCGAGATGTTAGGTTAATAAATGAGACAAAGAGGTTAGGGCCATGGCTCCTAGCCTCTTTTAATTTGCTGCTAGCCTTAAGCAGAAGCTTAAGGTTTGATTAAAGCCGACGAAATCAAGGACGAGCGGGTTTTCTTATGCTATAATAGAAGTGATAGACTTTAAAGGAGCAATGTGTGAATGAAACGCTACATAACGCCAAGTTGGACCATTAACTCGGTCTACGACATCCAGCCCCAAGACCTGCTCAAGCGGGGCTATGAGGCGGCCATTATCGACCTAGATAATACCGTCATTGCTTGGAATAATATGAACTATACAGAAGAAATGGCAGACTGGATTAGCCGAATGACGCAAGCCGGTGTTAAGATTTATATCTTATCCAACAATAAGGTGGAGCGAGTTGCTAAAGTCGCAGAGCCACTAGGAATCCCTTACAAGGCCGGCGCACTCAAACCTCGTCGCAAGAATTTTCAGCTGGCTTTGGATGCCTTGGGAACTACTCAGGCTAATACTATTATGATTGGCGACCAAATCATGACCGATATTATCGGGGCTAACCGAGCTAAAATGGCTAGCATCTTGGTCAAGCCAATCGCTCGCAACGACAACTTCTATACTTGGGCCAACCGGGCTATTGAACGACTCGCGCTTAAGTTAGTCGGCATTAAACGCAAAGGGGACTGGGGGGATCAACTTGACTGAGGAACACTATCAATGTATCGGCTGCGGGGCAACCATTCAGAGTCAGGATCCTGAACAGGCTGGTTATTTACCAGCGTCTGCCCTAGCAAAGGGCTTAGAAAAAGGGCAATTTTACTGCCAACGTTGCTTTAAGTTGCGCCACTACAATGAATTACAAGACCTGCAAATTCCTGACCAAGTCTTCCTAGACAAGCTCAGCGAAATTGCCCATGATGATGCCTTGATTATCAATGTCTTAGATATCTTCGATGTCGAAGGCAGTCTAATCCATGGCTTGGCTCGTTTTATTGGCAACCAACCTTTCGTCGTTTTCGGGAATAAATTCGACTTACTACCTAAGGTGACCCGTCAGAATCGCGTCAAGCATTGGCTCAAAGGCATTCTGGCTGACAATGGCCTCTTTCCACAAGATATTATCCTTGGGAGCGCCCATAAGGGCCATACCCTAACCGAACTGATGGAATTGATTGAAGCCAATATCCATGACCGTAATATTTATATCGTGGGTGTTACCAATGTGGGTAAGTCCACCTTGATTAATCAGCTTCTAGCCCATTATGGTGGGGAGGGGCAGATTATTACGACCTCCAATCATCCAGGTACGACTTTGGATATGATTCATATCCCACTGACCCCTGAGCATGCCATTATTGATACCCCAGGGATTATCCACCGGACCCAATTAGCCCATTATTTGTCTCGGGAGGCCATGCGTAAGCTCCTGCCAAGCAAGCCTTTCAAGCCTATGACTTTCCAGCTTAATGCGGGGCAGACCATTTTCTTAGCGGGTGTTGGCCGGGTTGATTTTGAAAAAGGGGAGCGGACCTCCTTTACCTATTATGTCTCCAAGGATTGCTATCTACACCGCACCAAGTTGGACAAGGCGGATGCCTTCTATGCCCAACACAAAGGTGGCTTACTAAGCCCACCTAGTGAGGAAGAAGCTGCTGATTTCCCTGACCTAGTGGCTAAGGAATTAACCCTCAGTCAAGACCAAGATGTGGCCATCTCAGGTCTAGGTTGGTTCAGCGTGAATCGGCCTGTCCGTGTGACGGTTTGGGTACCTAAAGGGGTAGCAGTGACCGTTCGAGACGCTATTATTTAAGAAAGACAAGAGGAACAAGCAAGTGACATCACTTAACAAGAAACAAGTTAACCATCTTAAAAAAATTGCTCATCACGAAAAACCAATTTTTCAGATGGGCAAAGAAGGTCTAGGCCAAACTTTCCTTGATCAGGTGGATCAGGCCTTGACTAAGCGGGAACTAATTAAGTTTAAGGTCCTGCAGAATAGTGAAGAAGAAATTCGAGAAGTAACGGCAGAGATTGCCTATGCCCTGGATGCCCATGTGGTTCAGGTTATCGGTCACACAGGCGTACTCTACCGGCCTTCTCATATTGCTAAGTATCAGAAATTATCGGCTGATCTTAAAAAAATCAAGTAAGACCATGCCCACATTTGGGCTGACATAAGCCAATCATTCAAAGAGGTGATCGCATGATGACACAAACGGAAACCCTAGGCAAGACCCTAACCAGTCTGGCTCAAGAAGTGCAGATTCAGGGGCCAAAACGCATTGGCATACTGGGTGGAGCCTTTAACCCACCACATTTGGGCCATTTGCTACTAGCCGAGCAGGTGGGGAAGGAATTGGAATTAGACGAAGTCTGGTTTATGCCGATAGCCAAGCGTCACTACGAGCAAGAGGGGACGGATGTGCCCGTCATTCATCGGCTCAAGATGGTGCAACTGGCCATTCAGGATAATCCCTTCTTCAAAATTCAACCTTATGAACTTTTGCATGGGGACAAACTTTTTACAGTCGATACCATGCGTTATTTCCGTCGCCTCTTCCCAGACGCTCAGTTCTATTACCTGATGGGAGCAGATCGAGCCCAGAAATTACATAAATGGCATCAGATTGAGCAATTGGCTGAGCTAGTCCAATTTGTGGCGCAGAAGCCAGTCGGGACGCCTATGCCCGAGACCGAGTGGCCGGTTGAATGGGTGGAAGCTCCAACCTTGCCCGTCAGCTCAACTGATATTCGCTTGCGGGTCTTCTGTGACCAAAGCATTCGCTATCAGGTGCCTGAGGCGGTAGCTGCCTACATTGAAGCGCAAGGGCTCTACAAAACCGCCTTTGGCCGCGTATAGGAGGGGCAGGCATGACTTATTGGAATACTAATCGCCAGGCCTTCTTGGAAGATTTAGCTCTACGTATCAAGCCCAAACGTTATCAACACGTCCTGAGGGTGGAGCAGACGGCTATTGAATTGGCGGAAAGCTATGGAGCAGATGCCGAAGCGGTCAGCATTGCAGCCTTAGCTCATGACTATGCCAAAGACCTGGATGTGGTGCAAGCGCGTGTTTTGGCCCAGACCTTCTGGCCTCAAGTGGACTTAAGCCAAGAGGACAGTAACATTCTGCATGGCCCAGCCGCAGCTCAAATCCTCTTGGACCGCTATGGCGTGACTGACCGTCGCATTCTAGAAGCGGTAGCCGGCCATACGGTGGGCTGGTATCAATTTGATTTAATCGGCAAGATTTTATATCTAGCTGACTACATGGAACCAGGTCGCGATTTTCCAGGAGTGGAACTAGCGCGGGAGCTCGTTGCAAATGATTTGGACGCGGCCTGCTGGTACAAAATGAAACGCACATTAACTTATTTAATTGAAAAGGAAAAAACTCTCTTTGATGGAGCAGTAGAAATCTACAACCGCTGGTGCCAAGAGGGAATTTAGGAGGAACCTATGACAAAAACAGCTTTAGAAATTTTAGAATTAGCCGTCCGGGCAGCCGATGATCGTCTAGCCCAAGACATTGTTGCCTTAGATGTACGCAATGTGACCCCTATCGCTGACTACTTTGTCGTCACACATGCCCGTAACGATAAACAATTGGATGCTATTGTGGACTCTATCGTAGAGGCAGCCCACAAGGCAGGGCTAGAAGTTAAGAACGTCGAAGGTAAAGACGGTGGTAAGTGGGTTCTGATTGACTTAGTGGAAGTCATTATCCATGTCTTCCATTACACTGAACGCGACCACTACAATTTAGAAAAATTATGGCGGGACGCGCCCTTAGTGGATGTCAGCGCCTGGGTTAGTGCTCAATGAGCTCCGGTAACTTCAGTCAAATAGCCCATGTCTACGACCACTTCAATGATTTAGAAATCTATGAACGCTGGTTAGACTTTACTTTGACCAGCCGGGATCAAGCGCCGCGCAAGGTTTTAGATGCAGCCTGTGGGACGGGCTGGTTTACTCAGCTTTTGGCGCCTTTCTGTGGCCAAATCCTAGGCTTTGACTACGACCCAGCCATGATTAAGGTAGCCCAAGAAGAGCCAGGTAACAGCGACAATTCTGCCTATCTGGTAGCAGACCTTTTGGATTTGAGTTCCTTAGACCAAGATTATGATCTCATTACTTGTTATGCTGACTCTCTTTGTTTCTTAGAAGGCCCTGACCAGGTGGCTAGAGCCTTAAAAGAGCTATATGAGCGATTGGCTCCTGGGGGACAACTTTTGTTTGACGTTTGGACGCCACAACAAATTGAGCATTTTGATGGCTTTTCATACTTTGATAGTGACGACCGCTATGCCTTATTGTGGGATAGTGAGTCGGACTTGGATCAATTAAGTGTCCAACACTATCTGACGGTCTTCGAGCAAGTCGGGAGCCATTATCAAAGGACAGACGTCAACTTAGAAGAAAGAACCTATCCTCTAGCTTGGTACCAGTCAGCGCTGAAAGAAGCCGGCTTTAGCCAGGTGGAAGTACTAGTGGACTACGGCCAGGCCTATTATCAGGAAGGGCAGACGGCTGACCGTTGGTTCTTCCGCGCTAGTAAGTAAAGAGTCAGGAAAGGAGGCTAGATCATGGCCCTGATAGGAATTTTGGCAGAGTATAATCCCCTACATCGGGGCCATGCCTACCAACTGGCCTGGGTCAAGCGACACTTTCCCCAGGACCAGATTCTGGTTTTGATGAGCGGCAATGTGGTCCAACGTGGCGAGTTTGCCATCATAGACAAATGGCATCGGGCTCAGGCTGCGGTAGCCGCAGGGGCAGATTTAGTGATTGAATTACCGACCCTAGCTAGCTTGCAGTCAGCGGATTACTTTGGCCGACATGGGATGGCTATCCTAGCCAAGTTGGGTGTGGAGCGGATTGTCTTTGGAACAGAAAGCGCTCAAATTGCCCAACTTAAGGACTTCCTGGTTTGGGAAAAGCAGCATCAAGCTCATATTGATAAGGGCATTCAAGATGCCCTCAAGACAGGCTTAGCCTACCCCGCAGCCTATCAAGTGGCCATCCAGTCCCTGGCTGACTGGTCGGATTTAGCGCCTTGGAAGGCCAATCATCAGCTTGGGCTTCAGTATCTTAAGACGCTCGCTCAACTAGCGCCAGATTGTCAGGTCTTGAGCCTACCCCGCTTGAAAGAAACTGAGGATGGCCAGCCTATTCTGAGTGGTTCTGCTATTCGCCAAGCCTTTCGTCAGGGCCAGGAAGTGACGGCAGATTTAGCATCTGGTCTCCAGGGCCAACTGAGTTCTGAACTAGATGCGCCTTGGTCGGCCTACTGGCCTTACCTGCGCTATCAGTTACTGACCCAAACGCTAGCTTCTCTAGAGCAAATAGCCGGTGTCAAAGAAGGTTTAGCCAATCGCCTTAAGTCTCAAGCTGAGATTAAGGAGAAATGGGAGGACTGGCGTCAAGCTATGATTTCCAAACGTTGGACTCAAGCTGCCATTCAGCGAGTGGCCATGGCCATTCTCTTGCAAATTCCTCAGACGGCAGTGACTGCCTTTAACCGGGAAACGACACTCCAAGCCTTCAGATTGCTAGATGCCTCTCAAGCGGGGCGACCTTGGCTGGGGGTCTGGCGTAAGCGAGAGGATTTAAGTGTCTTTAGCCAATATAAACCTGCTTATGAGATGGATTATGGCTGGAATTTAGTTGCGGACGCCATCTACCAGTTACGTCCGGGAGGACAGATTCAGTCACAAGTCCAACCTAAACAAGTTCTCAGCTTTCTTTGACAAAAAAATTAGAAAGCTAGGCTGAAAAGGGGCCAGAAACGATTGACAGGACCCTAAAATTTAAGTATAATACAAGAGTCGTTTTAGAGGTGATATTAGATGAAATGGACCTTACGTAAAATTCGCGACCACAAGGAAGAGCTACTCCACTTCGATTTCGAATTGGATGTGGCGGCCAAGGTGCAAGCGATGGAACCGTCAATTCTCCATTTAACTCCCGTTCAAGTAACAGGTTATTTCGTTGCTCATGGACAGGAAATATTCTTGCATTGTACTGCAAGTACAGTGATGACATTGCCATCAACTCGCAGCTTAGAACCTGTACCGGTTCATTTACAAGTTCCGATTGACGAACGCTATGTGATGCCGGAATATGATGCGAATGCCGATGAGTACGAGGAGACGACAATTGTGCTCGAACACGATTATATCGACCTCGAGTTAGCAGTCATCGATGCCTTACTATTGAATCTCCCAATGCGTGTCGTTGGTGAAGAGGAAGAGACGGCTGCATTACCAAGTGGCAAGGATTGGGCTGTGTTGACGGAGACGGATTATCTAGCAAGTCTAGAACGTCAGTCATCGGAAGCAGGGGACCCACGCTTTGCTAATCTAAAAGCTCTATTAAACGAAGCCAATGCGGATGAGTAATCTTATTCATTCCACAAATTTTTCAGGAGGTGTAAACCATGGCAGTACCAAAGAGAAGAACTTCAAAAGCACGTAAAAACAGACGTCGTACCCATTTCAAATTAGTTGTTCCAGGAATGAACCCTTGTCCTGAGTGTGGTGAATTACGTTTAAGTCACCGTGTATGCTCAAACTGTGGTTACTACGACGGCAAACAAGTCGTAGCCAAGGAAGCGTAATTATAGTAATGATGAGGAAGTCATCCAATTGGGTGGCTTTTTTCTTTTGCCCTTGTCGCTTGCCTAGCAGAGCTGATGCAGGAGCATCCTGCTTGACCTTTATTGACCAAAAGGGTATACTGAGACAGTAGTAATCGGCTCAGAGCCGAATCCGAAGGAGGAAAGGGAATGAACTTAATTCCTACAGTCATTGAACAATCGTCACGTGGCGAACGCGCCTACGATATTTACTCACGACTCTTAAAAGACCGAATTGTCATGCTATCCGGTCCTATTGATGATGCGGTGGCTAACAGTGTAATTGCCCAACTCTTATTCTTGGATGCCCAAGATCCTGACAAGGACATTTATCTCTATATTAATTCACCAGGTGGGAGTGTCTCTGCCGGTTTAGCTATCTTCGATACTATGAACTTCATCAATGCCGATGTACAAACTATCGTAATCGGGATGGCAGCTTCTATGGGGGCTTTCCTTCTAGCCGCAGGGGAAAAGGGCAAACGCTATGCCTTACCTAACGCTGAGGTTATGATTCACCAACCTTTAGGTGGAGCCCAAGGTCAAGCAACTGAAATCGAAATCGCTGCTAGACATATCTTGAAGACGCGCGATACCCTCAACAAGATTTTGGCCGAACGTACTGGTCAAACCCTTAAGGTTATTGCCCGCGATACAGATCGCGACAACTACATGTCAGCTGAAGAGGCGGTTAAATATGGCCTGGTTGATGCCATCATGACCAATTCTAAGAATCTCAAAAAATAATTTCAAGCAGCGCTTGCCCATTAGGGCAGGCGCTATTTTGTATCTAGGCGGCTACGTATAGGCTAGGGAAAAGCTAGAGAATTTTTCCGTATTTTCTTGACTTTAGGACTTGAAATTTGCTGAAAACAGGTGTAAGATAATGAAGTAAGCTATTTAAGCTTTACGGGGGTATAGCTCAGTTGGTAGAGCAAATGACTCTTAATCATTGGGTCTAGGGTTCGAGTCCCTATACCCCCATTTCACTCGCCTTTTGCTAGGCGAGTTTTTTTCTTTTTTCAGGCTGAGTTTAGTCTCAGTTTTTTACATTGTAATTCCCCACCATAACTGCTATAATCAAACTCAGTGAGGGGTCCCCTCATGGCAAAAAAACTACCCAAAAGGAGTCAATAATTGTCGAAAAAATAACCCCTATGGGGGCAACAGGAGCAATGTAATGAATAAAACGCAACACAGCGTGGTTCTCAAAGGCGTTACTAAGTCTTATGATGACCAGCAAGTCTTAAAGTCGATTGATATGGAGCTTGAAAAAGGCAAGTTCTATACCTTATTAGGTCCCTCTGGCTGCGGTAAGACAACTATCTTACGAATTATCGCAGGCTTTTCTTCGGCCACTAGTGGTCAGGTTTATTTGGATGGTGAGCCGGTCACAGACGTGCCTGCCAATCAACGGAAGGTCAATACAGTCTTTCAAGACTATGCCCTCTTCCCTCATATGAATGTTTACGACAATATTGCCTTCGGTCTATCTGTTAAAAAGGTAGATAAGGCAACAATCAAGGAAAAGGTAACGGAGGCCCTCAAGATGGTCCGACTCTCAGGTTATGAGAATCGCGCAATCTCTGAAATGTCTGGGGGTCAGCGACAACGTGTGGCTATCGCTCGTGCCTTGGTAAATGAGCCAGAAGTGCTCTTGCTAGATGAGCCTCTATCAGCCTTGGACTTGAAGTTGCGTACCGATATGCAGTACGAATTGCGTGAACTGCAACGTCGACTAGGCATTACCTTCGTCTTCGTCACTCATGACCAAGAAGAAGCACTTGCCATGTCTGACTGGATTTTTGTCATGAATAACGGGGAAATTATCCAATCAGGGCCCCCAGTAGACATTTACGATGAGCCAATTAACCACTATGTTGCCGACTTTATCGGTGAATCTAACATTGTGGATGCCCGCATGATTGAAGACTACCGCGTAGAATTTGTTGGTAAGGTTTTTGACTGTGAGGATGCTGGTATTCCAGCTGGTGAAATGGTTGAGATTGTTATCCGTCCCGAAGATATCGACGTCACCACGCCTGAAAAGGGCAAGTTGATTGCTACCGTCGATACCATGCTTTTCCGTGGTGTCTTCAACGAAGTCATCGCCTATGACGAAGATGGCAATGAGTGGATGATTCATACCACTAAGAAGGTGACCGCTGGGTCCAAAGTAGGTCTCTTCTTTGAACCAGATGCCATCCACGTAATGCGCTTCAATGAGTCGGAAGAAGATTTCGATGCCCGCCTAGAACAGTACGAAGACTAGGAGGGGGCCTATGAACCGCAAGTATAACCATCTCTATGCCATTCCTTATTATCTCTGGTTAGGTCTCTTCGTTATCTTACCCTTAGTCTTAGTTTTAGGTTCTTCCTTCTTTGATATTCATGGGAACTTTACCTTGGCCAACTATGCTGAGTATTTTTCTTCTATTAACTATATCAAGATGACTATGAACTCCTTTATCTATGCTGGGCTCTTGACCATCATTACGCTAGCTCTTAGCTATCCTATGGCCTATCTGCTTAGCAAAACAAAGCACCGTCAGCTCTGGATGCTTTTGGTCTTACTGCCAACCTGGATTAATCTCTTGCTTAAGGCCTATGCCTTCATCGGCCTCTTGAGTCAGACTGGCTCAGTCAACCAATTCCTGACCTTTATGGGGATTGGACCTAAGCAGTTACTCTTTACCGATGCGGCCTTTCTCTTGGTAGCAGGTTATATTGAATTGCCATTTATGATTATGCCAATTTATAACTCTATTACGGAGATTCCGCATTCCTTGATGGAAGCTTCTTCAGACTTAGGCGCTTCAAAATGGGCGACCCTTCGTCGCGTTGTCTTCCCACTGTCTATGCCCGGCGTGCGTTCAGGGATTCAGGCGGTCTTTATTCCGTCCTTGTCCCTCTTCATGTTGACTCGTCTCATCGGTGGGAACCGGGTCATTACCTTGGGGACAGCCGTTGAACAACATTTCATGGTCACTCAGAACCGAGGCATGGGTTCCACCATTGGGGTCGTCCTCATGGTGCTCATGGTGCTAGTCATGTACTTAACCCGCGACCGTAAGGATAAGGGGGCCATGACTCATGAATAAGATTTTTAAGTTTTCTAACCTTTATCTTTGGTTTATGTTCGCCGTTCTCTACTTGCCAATTTTCTATTTGATTTTCTACTCCTTTAATGCAGGAGGGGATATGAATAGTTTTACTGGCTTTACTTTAGACCACTATACCAAGGTCTTTGGCGATACCCGTCTTATGATTTTCATTCTCAACACCTTCATTTTAGCCCTCTTATCAGCCTTGTTGGCAACAGCCATTGGGACCTTAGGGGCCATTATGATTTATTATTTGAGACAGAAATCTAAACGCCAGTTAGTACTGAACCTTAACAATATTCTGATGGTAACGCCTGACGTTATGATTGGGGCAAGCTTCCTCATTCTTTTCAGTCTCTTAGCCATTCAATTAGGTTTCTTTAGTGTTCTCTTGGCTCACGTTGCCTTTAACGTCCCAATTGTGGTCCTTATGGTGTTACCACGTCTCTATGAAATGAACGATACCATGGTGACCGCTGCTCAGGACTTAGGGGCTAACTACTTCCAAGTCTTGACTCGAGTAGTCTTGCCAAGCATCGCGTCAGGGATTATGGCCGGTTTCTTCATGGCCTTTACCTATTCTCTGGATGACTTTGCAGTCACCTTCTTCTTGGCAGGGAATGGTTTCTCAACCTTATCAGTCGAAATCTACTCGCGTGCACGTCGCGGTATTAGCCTTGAAATCAACGCCATCTCAACTTTGATGTTTATCATGAGTTTGATTTTGGTAATCGGTTATTACTTCATCCAAACAGGGGAACAACGCCGACTCAATCGTATGGCTAAGGCCCAGAAGGGAGGCCGACGTCGTGCGTAAGATTGTTCAAGGGATTCTAGCTGTTCTGGCTATTAGTGCCGTCCTCTTCGGTATTCGCTATCAGTTGGAACATGCAGAAGGCTATACTGGTGACAAAGTTATTAACTTCTATAACTGGGGCGACTATATCGACCCAGAATTGCTCAAGGAATTTGAAGCTGAGACAGGCTACAAGGTCATCTATGAGACCTTCGATTCCAATGAGGCCATGATGGCTAAAATCCGTCAAGGTGGCACACCTTATGATATCACGGTTCCCAGTGAGTACATGATTCAAGAAATGATGAAGGACGGAATGGTCTTACCTTTGGATCATAGCAAACTCAGCAACTTACAGCATCTGGATCAACGTTTCTTGAACCTAGACTTCGACCCGGGTAACAAGTATTCTGTTCCTTACTTCTGGGGCACCCTTGGGATTGTTTATGATACTAGCAAATACAGCGAAGAAGACTTCCAGTCATGGAATGATCTCTGGCGACCAGAATTGCGGAATGACATTCTGATTTATGATGGCGCGCGTGAGGTAATGGGGATTGGCCTCCAATCCTTGGGCTACTCCCTCAATGAAACGGATGACCTAGCGCTTGAGTTGGCGACAGTTAAGCTCAAGCAATTAATGCCAAACATACGGGCTATGGTGTCGGATGAGATTAAGATGTACCTATCTCAAGGTGAAGCGGGCGTCGGTATTACCTTTTCGGGGGAAGCCAAGACTGCCTTAGAACGTAATCCTAAGCTAGCCTATACAGTGCCTAAGGAAGGTTCCAACATCTGGTTTGATAACATCGTCATTCCTAAAACAGCGCGCAATGTAGAAGGTGCCTATGCCTTGATTAACTTCCTCTTGCGCCCCGATGTGGCAGCACGTAATGCCGAGTATATTGGTTACGCAACTCCCAACAAGACTGCGATGGAGCAGTTACCTGAAGAGATAACGCAAGACACGGCTTTCTACCCTGACGATGAGCTCATTGCTCGCTTAGAAGTATATAAGGGCTTGGGGCAAGCCAAACTTGTTGAATACAATGACCATTTCTTAGAGGTCAAGATTGAGGCTAAATAGTGAAAAACAAATTATCGACTCAAATTTTGAGTTTTTTGGTGGTCGGTGGCCTCTCGACACTAATTGACTTTGCTATCGTCTATGGCCTCAATGATATCCTAGGCTGGCATTATCAGCTGGCAGTCCTTATCGCCTTTGTCCTAGCGACCATCTTCAATTACTGGGCAAGCATGCGTTTCACCTTCGAAAGCAAGTTTAGCCCGGAACAAAAACATCAAGAGTTCTTGCTTTTTCTAGTCCTAAGCATACTTGGGCTGGCTCTAACCGCTGGACTCATGTGGGTGGCAGTCGATGCCATGCATTGGCCGGTCATGCCAGCCAAGGTGGCGGTGACAGCTATTGTCATGGTCTTCAACTTCCTGACTCGCAAACTCTTGCTAGAAAAATAAAGTATCAAGCTGACATCTCAGGGTGTCAGCTTTTTTTGTGGAGGAAAGGCTAGGGATTAAGCACACTAAGTTAGTCTTTACGCTAGCTAATAAATAAAGTGCTTTTTACAGGTCTATATATAATGAAATACCAATCTAAATTATCAAAGTAATTAGCTATAAATCCCTATAATATAGGATGTCTAGCGTATAAGCATAGTAAGAAATATGAGTTTTATATTGTTTTCATTATAGAGCTGATGGTATACTATAGAAATAATAAGTCAGACCCCCTCCTTATTTTGCAAGAAGATTGGCAAGTCAAGACTGAGATAGCTCAGACTAGCTTACCAGCTTTTCCAAGGGGGACAAGGTCTAAGTAGCGATTGCGGAGGCTGGGGGGACCTAGCTTCTTTTTGTATATCGCTCATTATATCTCCTCCTCAAGGAGACGGACGACTCGCTACTTTTCATGTAGCCAGTTTGGTTCTTATATTAGTTCAAAGGAATGACGCAGCATGTCCATGATTCTCTCTCTTTATCTGACCCTTATGCCAGTCATATTGGCAGGTATCGCCAATATGATATTTTGTAAATCTTCCCTATTAGACTCAGTCAATCAACCCATTGATGCTGGGCGCCTACTAGGGGACGGTCGTCGTCTTTTTGGAGCCAATAAGACCTGGAAGGGTTTCTGGGGGATGGTAGTCTGGGGCTTACTTGCTCAATTAGTTTGGGCCTATTTTCTGGCGCGTCAGCCGGATTTAGAGAAACTCCATTTGATTTATGCTCATTATCCAAATAAGCTGGCAACTAACTTTCCGCTAGGTATCCTCTTGGGCTTGGCCTATGTGGTTTTTGAATTGCCTAATTCCTATCTCAAGCGTCGCCTAGATATTTCACCAGGCAAAACCGCTAAGGATGCTTGGAAGTATCCTTTTATTTTGCTGGATCAGATTGATTCCTTAATCGGGATTCTCTTGGTCTTACACCTTTATATTTCGTTAGATTGGGCACAAGTCATTGGCCTATTGCTTGTAGGGACATTGACCCATTTAGGAGTTAATCGTCTATTGTATCTAGCGAAATTGAGGAAAAATCGATTATAGGAGTAATAAGATGGATACACTCTACCAAGCCAAACAGACCCCAAGCTATGGGGGAAAAATTAATCATCTTTTGGATCTGAGGCAGCTCAATCTCCCAGTACCAAATGGACTTATTCTATCAGCCGAGCAAGTCATGACTTGGCTAGCTGATTGCTGGCCAGAATTAGCAGCCCCAAGACTAGACTGGGAAAAGTGGCTCAAGTTAGATCAAAAAGTGCTGCAAGACCAGTTAGAAAGTCAGAATC
Source organism: Abiotrophia defectiva (assembly GCA_963546405.1). Taxonomy (GTDB): domain Bacteria; phylum Bacillota; class Bacilli; order Lactobacillales; family Aerococcaceae; genus Abiotrophia; species Abiotrophia defectiva_A. The sequence continues at coordinate 29,044 of CAUUNL010000002.1, forward strand.
TGCCTGCTAAATGGGAGGCAGCTCTAGAGAATTTCATAGAAGTCGGTAAGACCTATATTGTTCGCAGTAGTGCCCTCTTGGAGGACCAGGCAACGACTTCTTTTGCCGGTCAATATGACTCGATTTCAGATTGCCAGACCATGTCATCAATTACAGCTGGGATTAAGGCTTGCATCTTGTCATTACTTAAACCTCAAGCCCTTGCTTATTGGCAGCGGCAAGAGAAATCCTGGCAGGACTTTGGCTTAGCCATTTTAATCCAGGAGCAATGTCAGCCTGATTATAGTGGGGTCTACTTCACCTTGAACCCTGAATCCAATCAAGACCAAGAGATGCTGATTGAGTATGTAGCGGGAGCGGGAGAGCAGTTAGTCAGTGGACGCGTGAATCCAAAGCGATTAAGCTTAGCCTGGTATGAGCCGGATTTGAAGCTAGTTGCAGCCAGTGGTCTATCTCAAGCCCTACTGGCCAGACTTCATGAACAAGCCATGCTTATTAGCGCCCACTTTGGTCGCCCTATGGATGTCGAGTGGTGTGCCTGCGGTGACCAAGTCTATCTAGTTCAGGCTCGCCCTATGACGACGCTTCCTACTCGAGTCAGCCAAGGGCGTTGGACGACAGCTAATTTTCGCGATGGCGGTGTGGCAGCCCAATCCTGCCCTAATCTCATGTGGAGTCTCTACTTTGATGCTTGGCAAGAGTCCTTATCGAGCTTTTTGGAGGCTATTGACTTAGCCCCTGGTGGTCCTATGCCGGACTTGATGCGCCGGCATCATGCTCGTCCCTACTGGAATTTAGGGGTAGTCAAAGCAGCTATGCAGCAAATCCCTGGTTACATTGAACGGGATTTTGATGATGAGCTAGGGGTTAATAAGGATTACGAGGGTAGCGGATACCGAAGCCAGCTAAGTTTGGGTCTTCTGACACGCTTCATCAAGGTGGCTTGGAAGACACAAAGGCTTACCAAAAAGTTCATGAAAGCAGCCCCTGAAAACTTAACTAACTTACAGGACAATTTTAAGCAGCTAGAGACTGAGATTGCAGGGCTAACTTTTGAGACGCCCTTGGAACAAGTTGAGACCCTCTGGCGTCAAGTCATCTTAAACTGCTACAGGAAAACGGAGCAGACTTATTTCTGGCAAGCCTACATCAATACGGTCCAACTCTCCATGCAAAAGACGCGGTTACTCAAATGGTTAAGCCAAGACCAGTTCTTTCAATTGATTGCAGACCTAGGTAATATTTCCCATACCCAGCCCTTAGAGGAGATGCTAGCATTAGCTAGTATGATTCGAAATCGGCCTCTGATAAAAGACGATTGGGCGCAGCAAACAGTGCCAGGCTTATTAGAACTCGCTCAGCAAGAAGGGCATAGAGAAGATTTTAAGGCCTTGGCAGATTTTATGGCTAAGTTTGGTCATCATTCAAGGCGGGAACTGGACTTGAGGGTACCAAGTTACATGGAAGAACCTGAACAGATTTTAGCGCTAATCCAACGCCTAGTGCTTGACGATGCCTATTATGATAAGGCGCAAAAGTCTCTGGTCAGACAGCACAAGAATCAAGGGCTACCTAGTGGCCTGACAGGACGTCAAAGCCGCAAAATTAAGAAGATTGCGAACTCCTTACGTCACTTATTGTGGTGGCGAGAGGAGTTTAAGGATTGCTCAACTCATGCCTACCACCTGATTCGGCAAGTCAGCCTGGCTTTGGGTCGAGCCTATCTTAAACAAGGCTACTTAGAGCAAGTGGAAGATATCTTCTATCTAACCAAATGGGATCTCTTAGCCTTCATGAATGACAAAGATAGAAGTATTGACCTACAGCAACTAGTCAACCAGGATCGCCATTATTGCCAGTCCTACGATAAATGTCAGGCGCTAGGAGACTTAACAGAAGGTAATTTCCAACCGCTCCCACAAGGCAGCCGGGAAGCTTACTTGAGTGGCATGCCTGCTAGCAGTGGGCAGGTCACGGGGCGAGTGCGCGTGATTTTAGACTTGGCAGATATAGCTAGCATTCAACCGGGTGAGATTTTGGTGACAGCTTATACCGATACGGGTTGGAGCTATGTCTTTGGCATCTTGGGAGGTCTGATTACGGAGACGGGTGGGGTACTCTGTCATGCCTCCATTGTGGCCCGTGAATGTGGTATTCCGGCTCTGGTTTGTGTCCAAGAAGCAAGCAAGAGGCTTAAAACGGGCATGCTAGTCACGCTAGATGCAGAGAAAGGAAAGATTCATCTACATGAAGATTAAAAACTATTTGATTGGAGAATATGATAAATCGGTCATACTCACTTATTTGGGAGCAGCCTTTGCCTTAGTAGCGATCTATTGCACGTTACGAGGGCAGGTCCGGCTAGCCATGATGGCCTTTATCCTTAGTGGAATTTGTGATCTCTTCGACGGTGTAGTGGCTAGAAGCTTACCGAGGACACCCGAACAGGAACGTTTTGGCATTGAAATTGATTCACTCTGCGACATGATTAGTTTTGCTGCCTTGCCAGCTTTTCTCCTCATGTCTCAGCTAGCTCTTGGACCTGCCAATCTCTTGCCTGCTATAATCTATGTGTTAGCAGCCGCGACGCGCCTGGGGCACTTTAATCGCTTGGCTAAGCATGATGAGGGGAGCGGGCAATATTTTGTCGGAGTTCCCGTCACTTATGGCGCCTTGTGCTTTCCCTTAAGCTATCTGTTAGGTCAATGGTTGGCGCCTGGACTCTATACTTGGCTTTGGTTGGGATTAGCCTTTCTCTTAAGCGGCCTATTTGTCTGGAACCAGCCCGTTCCTAGGCCTAACAAGAAGGCTTATCTGGCTTTCGCCTTATTGGCGATTCTTAGCCTAATCGGGCTTTGGGTCTTGCCTTATGGTTAAGGTCTACCAGCGTCAAAGTGGTCAGGTCATAGAGCCTGAGGTCTATCAAGAAGGCTTGGTTAATCGCCTCTACCTGACTAGATGGGGGCGATGGCTCCTTCCTCTGTTGACACGGCCTAGCATCTCTTATTTGCTGACCCTGAGCGATTACTTGCCTTGGTCAAAAGCTAAGGTAAGAAAGTTCCTAGAGACCTATGACCTGTCTCTGGCTGACTACCAAGAGGGGACCTATCCCCACTTTGCAGCCTTTTTTCAAAGAAAAATTCAGCCAGACTTACGCCCAGTCTGTCCAGAAGGGCAAGTCTTGGCCGTAGCCGATGCCAAATTACAAGTTTTTGATATTCATGAAGACTTAAGTTTGGTCTTAAAGGGCCAAACCTATAATTTGGCGGAATTATTGGAAGATGCCCAACTAGCGCAGGCCTTCCAGGGTGGGCTAGCCTTAGTATTCCGTCTAGGGGTCGAAGACTTGCATCGCTATTTAGCCATTGAATCTGGAGTGATTACCCATCAGAAAAGCATCAAGGGCAAGTTACATAGTGTAAGGGAAGTTGCCCAAGCCCAGCGTCTGATTTATCGTGAGAATAGCCGGCATTACTGTCTAATTGAGACGGAAGAGGGGCCAGTTCTTCAGATGGAAATTGGTGCGCTGCTAGTCGGTCGGATTTTTAACCATCATCAAACTTACCTAGTCAGAGGCCAGGAGAAGGGCTACTTTGGCTTAGGTGGATCCACTATTGTTGTACTATATCCAGCCAATCGTATTGAGCTGGACCAAGATATTAGATATTACTCAGACTTAGGTATCGAAAGCCAGGTCAGAATGGGTGAAAGGATAGGTGTTAAACATGTTAAAACGTTTAGCGATTTATTATAAGGAAATGTTTCCGCTGGGGTCGCGTTTTATTGTGGCAGCCATTATGTTTTTCGAGATTTATTTTGTCCTCTTGTTAAATGACGGGGTGACAAGCTTTAATTTCAACCATCAAGAATTGATTGGGATTTTCACCATTTTTGTATTCTTAATGATTTTACGTATTGCAGATGACTTCAAGGACTATGAGACCGATCAACGACTCTTCCCCCATCGGGCTTTGCCATCGGGACGGGTCAAGAAGAAGGATTTAGCTATCGCCTTAGCCTTTATCGTCACGGTCTCCGTTGCCTTGAATCTCTTCTTCATGAATAATATCTTTTGGTTCCTCTTCCTCTATATCTACGGAACCTTGATGTCTTTCTGGTTCTTTAAGCGAGATAAAATTCAAAATTCATTGCCTTTAGCCTTGGTGACCCATAATCCGGTCATGATGATTCTGAATCTCTATACTATTTCATTCGTATGTTATAAGTACAATCTGCCCCTATTGTCAGTTCCGACTGTCCTTTTGGCCTTCACCATGTACTTCCCAAGTTTGATTTGGGAAGTCTGTCGTAAGATTCGAGCACCAAAAGATGAGACAGAATATGTGACTTACTCCAAGCTCTTCGGTTATAAGAAGGCTACCCGTTTCATCGAAATAGTCACTATTCTAGATATTATGACCAACTTCCTTCTGCTCTGGAATATTTCCCATGTAGGGGTCGTGGTCTTGGTGCTTAATGTTATCTGGATGACGGTTCAGTTTGAGCAGTTCATTAAGGACCCAACCCTCTTTAATATTCGGGAAAGAGTTGAGCGTTATACCTATATTACTGAGACCACCATGGTCGTCTCAGTAGCTGTCTACCTCTTGATGGGAGTCTTCTAATGAAACAAGTCTATGATCTCCAGAAAGTGGGGGGGAAAGCCTACCACCTCATGGAAATGACCAAAGCGGGGCTACCAGTACCTAGTTTTGCGGTCTTTGCCTTTGACTGTTTTGATCGAGTGGATAGCATGGATTTTCTAGCTAGTCAGGAAGCTGCCTATCAGGCGGGTGACCTGAGTTTAGAGCAGCTAAGTCAAGAACTATTGACTTGGGCCAAAGAGACTTTTGCTAAGGAAGATTTAAGTCCTGTGCTGAGCTGGGCCAAGCAAACTTTTGCATCTGGTCAGGTGCGTTTGGCAGTTCGTTCGTCTGCTAGCATTGAAGACGGTGCCGTCTCGTCCTTTGCCGGCCAATTTGAAAGTCAGCTAGATATCTCAATCGACCACTTACCTCAGTCTCTAGAGCATACTTTCTTGTCCCTCTATCAGGTATCCACTCTGGCTTATCTCTTCAAGCAAGGGATTAGCCTGCCAGAAGCTCAGATGAACTGTCTGGTTCAAGTCATGATTAAGGGGGATTTATCAGGTGTTTATTTTACAGCCAACCCTAAGGGAATTCTTAATGAACACATTGTGGTTGTGGGACAGGGATTGGGGGATCAAATTGTAGAAGATAAGGTTCCTACTAGCATGGTGACCTATCATCCGGCAGATCAGCTATCCTATACTGAACAAGAGCCAGGCGCCCCAAGTTTAACAACTAGTCAATTAGGGGAATTAGAATCCTTAGCCCAGCAAGCCGTGGCGCTTTTTGGCCCCTATCTGGATTTGGAATTTACCTTCCAAGGAGACCGGCTCTACATCTTACAAGCTCGGCCTATTACTACTTTGCCACAAGGCAAGCAAATCATTCTGGATAATAGTAATATTGTTGAGAGCTATCCAGGTCTCTCTACACCCTTAACTATCAGTTTTATTCAAGAAGCCTATGCGAGTATATTCCGTGGATTGGCTCAAAGGTTGGTGGGCAAGGAGGCAGCTGAATTGGCTGCCTATGAGTCGACCTTCCAGAATATGCTCTGTCCAGTCAATAGTCGAGTCTACTATCAAATTCAAAGTTGGTACCAGCTTCTGCAACTGTTGCCTTTCTCTAAAAAGATTATTCCTATCTGGCAGGATATGCTGGGCGTGAGGGAGACGGAAGTGCCGGCCATGCCGGTCCATCTTTCGCCTTGGAAACGACTTAAGATTATGGGCCGAATCATGCGTGAGTTTTTCACTGCGCCTAAGCAAATGGCCCAGCTAGAACAGGAATTCATCAGGATTCAAGCAGTCTTTCAAGAGCGTTTCTCACCATATGCGGATTTAGAGCAGCTGACAGCGCTAGTTGGACAGCTTAAGGATGAGATTCTAGCACATTGGGACATTACCTTGATTAATGATCTTTATGCCTTTGTCTATACGGGGCTATTGAAAAAGTCGCGTCAAGGGCAAGATGTTCAGGCAGAAATCGCCGGTATTGAACAGATTGAAAGTATGCGGCCGGCTCTAGCCCTTCAGGACTTAGTTAGGGAGCTTAAGGATCCCAAGAATCAAGCTCTTCGTCATGCAATAGAAAATGAAGATGCAGCAGACTTTTTAAGTCGACAAGATCCCTTAGTAGCCAAGATCCTGGATTTTATCCAAGAATTTGGTGACCGGGCACCTGAAGAACTGAAGCTAGAAACACCGACCTTCCGTACCCATCCACAAGGCCTCTTATCCTTGTTGGTTCAAATGTGCCAGCAAGAAGCTCCTGACCTCAAAGCCTCAACTGGCACAAGCAATCGACCAAGGAGTTGGTGGACGGGCTTTTTACGCCGTCGCGCTATGACTGGCGTTAAGTACCGAGAAAGCTCAAGGCTAAATAGGACACGGATTTATGGGATGATGCGGATGATTTTCCGAGCCATTGGGGCGCAACTTGCCAAGCAAGGCTATTTAGAGACGGAAGAAGACATCTTCTATCTGACCAAGGAAGAAATTTTTGAACTGGCCAGACAGCCACACTCTGTATCGGACCTGATTGTAGAAAGACGTGCTAAGTTAGCGGGTGACAAGACCTTACCTAACTTCAGTCGCTATGTCTTCTTGGGTCAAGTATTTGAGAAGTATGTGCGATTTTCAGGACAGGCACGTAGCCAATTAAGTCGGGCAGAACACCTTCAAGGGATTGGGTGCTCTCCTGGCCGGGTCAAGGGTCAAGTGCTAGTTGTGGATGATGTTCAAGCCATTGAATCTGCTCAGGGTAAGATTATGGTGACCAGAATGACGGATCCAGGTTGGGTCTATCTCTTAACTCAAGCCCAAGGGGTCATCGCTGAGCAGGGATCCCTCCTGTCTCATACAGCCATTATTTCGCGTGAGCTAGGTATTCCATCAGTTGTGAATGTACGGGGTGCTACGCAATTGCTGAAAAGTGGGGATTGGATTGAAATGGATGGCTTAAGCGGTCAAGTGACCCTCTTAGAGGAGGCGGCCCATGCTGACCATTAAAGCAGTGCAACCTCATTCGCCGGAGCTAGTCGACTTTCTAGCTTTGCCGCAGAAACTATATGCCAAGGGGCACTTAATGCAGTCATCTGAAGAAGAAGTAAGTCTGATTAGTGGGACCCATCCACTTAGCCCGGAAATAGAAGTGAGAGCCTTTGTCGGTTACCAAGACCAGCAAGTTCAGATTCGAGGATTGCTGACTTATTATCCAGTCGATGGCACTTGCTTCTTAGGTTATTTTGAGTCCTTAGATGATGTGGACATGGCCAAGCAGTTTATAGCCTACATAGCTGATCAGGCCCGCGACTTTGGGGCTGAAAAACTCATTGGGCCCGTTCAGGCTAGTTTTTGGTTAGGCTATCGCATGCAGCTATCAGGCCATGAGGACTTGCCTTTTACTGGCGAGCCCCATCAGCCGGCTTATTACCCCAAGCTCTGGGAGGCAGCGGGATTCAAACTAACCGAAAGCTACCTGTCTAATTTCTATCCTAAGGTAAGTCCCACTACCCAGGAAGCCAAACTAGCTAAGCGTTATGAGGCTGCCTTAGCAGAAGGAATTAAGATTCAATCCCCTCACAAGTCGGATTGGTCTAAGGTGTCCTTACAAGTCTTTGAACTCTTGAATCGACTTTACCGAGATTTTCCTATTTACCGTTCCTTGCAAGGGGGGCAATTTAGTGCCATCTTCGAGAAGTATCGTTATATTCTGGATTTTTCTATGGTTAAGTTAGCCTATCAGGAGGATAAGCTAGTGGGTTTTTTGATTACCATGCCAGACTATGGAGCCTCGGTTTATCAAAAGTTAAATTTATTTACTTTAGCTAAATTATTTTGGATTAAGCATCGAGCCAAACGCTACATCATACTCTACCTAGGGGTAGATCCGCAGTATTTGGGTTTGGGGTCAGCACTGACCTACCCAATTTTTAAGGAAGCTCAAGCCAGAGGGGCTTCTGCCGTTGGCGCCTTAATACATCAGCACACACTGACACGGCACTATGCGGCTGACTTACAGGGAACTAGCCATACTTATGGGCTCTATCAACTCTTACTATAAAAAAGCTCGCACTTGGGATAAGTGCGAGCTTTTTACATGAGTTTAAACAGAGGGACTAGGCTTTCTGAGATTTAAGGCTTTTCGTCACTAACCGCATCAATTGATGGGCAAAAGCCAGGTTCACCACCATGAAGATTAGACCTAGTAGGGTCCAAATTAGCAGGCTTAGGAGGCTATAGTCCGTTTGATCGATCACTTGCTTGATAATCAAGATGCTTGGGGGGAGCAGAACTAGGCTGCTAGCTAGGGCAGGAATATATTTTCTGATCAGGATGCTTTGGACCAGGTGGATCAGGAGATGCAGACTGAAGGCTATAAAGGCTCCCAGCCAGATCAGATAGTTAGTAAAATACAGGCTAGCGCCGGTGATGATAAGCACCACTAGATACTCCTCTAAGACTGCCACTGCAAAGCCTGAAGGGGAAAAGTGTTCATAGGCAGCTGCAATTCTCGGGTACTTGTCTAAAATCGCTTGATTTTTGTCCAGCCATGGACCAAAGCCGATGATTTCTTCCATCTCATGTAGCATAAAAATGACGGGAAATAACCACAAAAGATTTTCCATAATTTGCTTCCTCCCTTAGCTTTTTACTTTTGCATTATAGCGCTTCAAGACCAGTAATTCAATCATTGTGCTTGTATAAAATAGACAGCTAGATGAGACTTTGGGTCATAAGATGAGAATCGCATAAGATTAGTTGTTTTCTCATCAGATATGAGCTAAAATGTAAGGCTAAAGACTTGTTTCTGAGCACCGTTTACGGTACACTATGCGTGAGAATACGTATACATAGAAAGAGAGAGAAATATTGTGACAGATTTAAATCCAAATCAGGCGGTGGGATTGGCTACCAAAGCAGTCAGAACGGTTGATTTTGATCAAGAATTTGCCTATGACGGACCTTTAGGTGCCTTCTATACACCACAATCAACACGTTTTATCGTTTGGGCACCAACGGCTAAGAGTGTGACCGTTGAACTTTATGAATCCAACCAACCAGATAGTGACTTGGCTAGCGTCCATGTTATGCGACGTGGTGAACGCGGTACTTGGGTCACTGAAATTTTAGGGGACTTGCATCTAACAGCCTATACTTATCTATTAGACCATGGTTCATTAGGCCTTAAGCGCAGCCAGGATCCTTATGCCATTGCGGCGGTAGTCAATGGTGATCGCAGTGTGGTAGTTAACCCAGCTGCTACGCAATTAGAAGGCTTTGACCGTATGCCTGCTTTTGGCAAGGCGACCGACGCCATTATCTATGAGCTCAATGTCCGCGACTTCTCAGTAGCGGAAAATTCTGGGATTTCGGCCAAAGGTAAGTTTTTAGGACTTGTCGAAGAAGGCACTCATACCTCTAAAGGCCAAATTACTGGCTTAGACTATCTTAAGTCGCTAGGCTTTACCCATTTGCAATTATTACCAATTTATGATTACGCGACAGTAGATGAGACAGAAGCCAAACCAACAGCCTACAACTGGGGCTATGATCCTAAGAACTACAATGTGCCAGAAGGCTCCTATGCGACAGATCCTTATAATCCGCTTAGCCGGATTTTAGAACTCAAGCAAACCATTAAGACCCTTCACGACAATGGTCTGCGTGTTATTATGGACGTGGTCTATAACCATGTTTATCAATTTGACTTGCAAGCCTTCCAGAAGATTGTGCCAGGTTATTTCTTCCGTTATGACCAGGCAGGTAACTTATCTAATGGGACTGGGGTCGGCAATGATACTGCTTCTGAACGCTATATGATGCGCCGTTATATCTTGGATTCCATTCTTTACTGGACACGAGAATTCAAGTTAGATGGCTTCCGCTTCGACTTAATGGGGATTCATGACGTTGAAACCATGTTGGCCGTACGTCAAGCCCTGAATGAAATCGATCCTTCCATCATCATCTTAGGTGAGGGTTGGAACCTGGGGACCATGTTGCCTTATGAAGATAAGGCTGCCCAACACAATGCCTACCGTATGCCTGGAGTGGCTCACTTCAACGATTCCATTCGTAATGCCCTCAAAGGCGGTAACTTCAACAAGCAAGAAGGCGGCTATGTCAATGGGCGACCTGACTTAGAGAAATTAGTGGCGCAGAACCTCTTAGTGGGGATTCCTAACTCGGCCTATGCTAGTCCGGACCAGGTCGTCCACTATGTTGAGGCCCATGACGACTTAACCCTCTATGACAAGCTCTGCTACACTCATCCGCATGATTCGGAAGAAGTTCGTGTTCGCCGGGCCTTAATGGCAACTAGTCTGGTCCTCTTGGCGCAAGGCATTCCCTTTATTCATGCTGGGCAAGAGTTCTTGAGAACCAAAAAATTGATAGAGAACACCTACAATGCACCAGATGAAATTAACCAATTTGACTGGAATCGAGTAGCGGAACATCAAGAGACGGTGGATTATGTCCGTGGCCTAATCAAGTTACGTAAGAGCTCACCACTCTTCCGCCAAAACTCTTATGATGAAATTCTCAACTCCTTGGCTGTCTATCAGTTACATGATGGCGTCATTGCCTACCAATTGGAAGATGAGAATTCTGCTTATTTCGTTATGATTAATGCCAATGATTGGCGTATGCCGATCACCTATCTGCCGCATGGTCTCTACCGCAAGGTAATCGTCGACTATACGGCACCATTGGAAGAAGGCCAAGTCTTCGATCTTAATGGCCATTACGAAATGCCTGGCCTGTCTGTGACCGTCTTGGAACGCGTTGAGAAGGCAGAATAAGTATACAAATCAATCCGACCACATTAGTGGTCGGATTTTTGTTTGTCAGCATGCAAAAAAAGAGTCGCCAGAGCGACTCCAAAGATTCTCGAAGTTATCCTTCTACGGGGAAGAGGTCAAGAATTTGACCGGTGTAAATATCGCAGACGAATTGATAGTGAACCAATTGTTCCCCTTCATAGCGGCTAATGCCCCCAATGTAAACTTGAGGTTGGCTTTCTAATTCAGGGTATTCAACCGGAACATAGTGAATCCAAGAACCTTCAATCGGTCCTTGTTTAGCAAATTCAGCCTTGACTTCGGCTAGGACCCGGCTAGGGCGTTTAGGTTGAGATTCCAAGTAAAAAAGGGTCCCAGCCACGCCGACAATTGCGCCGGTTAAGAGTAGGAGGCCACCGACGAGGCCTTTACGTGGAGTGGATGACATAGTATTTTTCCTTCTTTCATAGACAGGGTGCGCGCTCCATTGAGGAGCGGTAGGTGGGGGCGCACAGGCTTGTGCTCCGTACTCTTAGTGTAACACAAATTCGAGTACAATTCATTGATTTTACTAAGCGCTCGTGAGATAATAAAAAGAGTAAAATCTACCTATGATAAGGGCGAAGGAGGTAGCGGTGCAACCGCGACAGGCATGACATTACAAGGCTTTGACTTAATCAAACATCTGACCGAATTACAAGGGATTTCGGGCAATGAAGGGCAGGTTCGTCGCTTCTTGCAGGAAGAGTTGACCCCCTTAGTTGATAAGATCGAAGTATCTGGGATTGGCAACCTCTATGGGATTAAGTATGCTAAGGATCCAGAAGCACCACGTCTCATGTTGGCAGCTCATATGGATGAAGTGGGCTTTATGGTCCGTCAGATTACCTCGAATGGTCTCTTAACGGTGACACCTATTGGGGGCTGGAACCCTTATAGCATCTCAGCTCAACGCTACACCCTTCAAACTCGCAAGGGAGATTATGTCTGCATTTCATCATCTGTGGCTCCTCACTTATTACGGGGCAAGGATGGGGTGGCCAAGTCAGTGGCGCCTGAAGATATCCTCTTTGATGCGGGCTTTACTTCCCGCGAAGAAGCCTTGGAATATGGCGTACGTCCTGGCGATTCTATTGTACCTAAGACAGAAACTGTCTGGACAGCTAACAAGCAAGCCCTAATTGGCAAGGCCTGGGATAACCGCTATGGTTGCGCCGTGATGCTAGAAGCCATGCGGGCAGTCAAGGATAAGGAGCTAGCGGCCACCATAATTGCAGGGGCCAACGCTCAAGAAGAAGTCGGTTTGCGTGGGGCCAAAGGAGCCGTTCATCGCTACCAACCAGATGCCTTTATTGCGGTAGACTGTTCGCCAGCCGATGATACGGACGGCAACAAGGACAAGTTTGGACAGTTAGGGGGTGGCTTCCTCTTGCGGGTGCAAGACCCAGGCCACATCACCCACCGTGGTATGCGTGAGTTCTTGTTAGATACAGCTGAAACCCACAAGATTCCATACCAATACTTCTTCTCCAAAGGTGGAACCGACGCGGGTGCCGCTCATGTCAGCAATGATGGGGTGCCTTCAGCAGTCATTGGGGTCTGCGCCCGTTACATTCACGGTCACCAAACCCTTTTCCGTATGGATGATTATGAGGCAGCCAAGGAAATGGTCATCAAAGTCCTAGAGACTTTCGACAAGACAACCTTAGCGACCATTCGTGCCAATGTCTAAGGACAGACTAAACAAACTAGAAATTTCAGACAAGTAGACGAAAGGAAGAAAAGAAATAATATGTGGTTAGCATTCTATAATCCTGGAGGCGTCGGTGACGTGCTCCTTCTCACCAGTGGTCCAGTTTCTTCACACGAGATTGACCCAGATAGCAAAGGGCAGGTAACGGCCCTACGTCATCATCAATCTCAAGCCATTGTGGGCTATAACCTCTTCGGGGTGGCAGATTTGAACCTGACTGGGGAGGGCCATGTAACCTTGACTGCCGAGCAAGTGGCTCAAGTCAATGCCCGTATTCAAGCGGCGGGCTTCGATCAAGCGGTTAGCTTTGATGCTTCACCACGCTTAGTGGTGGGTTATGTGGAAGAATGTGTCGACCATCCAGATAGTGACCACTTACATATTACGCAAACACGTGTAGCGGCTGACACCGTCCTACAAATCGTCTGTGGGGCAGCCAATATTGAAGCCGGCCAAAAGGTCCTAGTGGCTCAACCAGGTGCCGTTATGCCAGATGGCTTGATTATTTGGCCAGGCCAATTACGTGGCGTTGACAGCAATGGGATGATTTGTTCTACACGCGAACTAGGCTTGGATGCCATTGAGAATAAACCAGGTATCTGGGTATTGAAAGATGATTTAGCAGTCGGTACACCACTTGAGCAAGTCATCGCCCATGACCAAGGGTGGTCACTCTAAAAAAAGTAAAGGGCTTGCTCCAACTTACTTAGTGTGTCAAGCAAGACCAGAAGATGAAAGGACGGGGGCTTATGAAGGACTACCAAGGACCCGCTTACCAGAAGCGGAATGTAAATTACGACAACCGACGTTTTAACCGGGAATCCCAATCGCCTTCAAGCAAGGGCGCCCCTTACAAATTCAAGTCTGCGCTAGAAGAGAAGCAAGAAACCAGTCGGGGCCATCGCCCTGTCTATCATCACGAGCAACCTTGGCGGGATCAACCGCAAAAGATGATTGATGCCAGTCAGACACCACCGCCAGCTTCGACACAGGAGCCATTGGAAGAGGCTGACTATCGGGTAGCCTATCGTGAGCGCCGTAACAGCAATCCAAATCAGCGCTTCAATTCCGATTTGGTGCGGGAACGCATGATGTCAGAGCCAATCGAAGAGGAGAGTCCCGCGCCTAGCTATCGACCGGGTGAGGAGCTAAGACTGCCACAAACCCATTCTGACCGTTTGGATCGTGCCTATGTGGCACCAGCTGAGCGACGACCTCAAAATGACTGGCCCAAACCAGGCCAAGCTAGCCGTCAACAGCAAGACCGCCAGGCCCTGGATGATTTTCTAGAAGCGCCGACTTCTCAGCGCTCACGCCAAGCTTGGCAGGCTAGCGCCCAAAGAGAGCGAGATCACCATGAGGCTAGCAGCCAACGGCAGGTTTCAGATGCCCAGGCTAAGTTCCAGTCTATTTTAGAGAACGGGCGAGATAGCCAGGAAGTGGCAAGACAGGCGCGGGCAGAACGTTTCCAGCCTAAGGAACTACCTAAACCTTATCATCCACCGCAATCGCAAGCTGTGACGGAAGTCGGGGTCTCTCGTGAGATTTTGGCCCGTATGCGTAAGGACAAGGACAGCTATTTATTATTTGAAGACTAGAAATTATTTGAGTGAAAGGACGTGTGTAGGTTGATTATGGACAAAGCAACAACCTATCATTTTGTGGGAATCAAAGGTTCAGGCATGAGTGCTCTCGCACTTATCCTGGTAGGAGAAGGCTATAAGGTACAGGGGAGTGACGTAGGCAAGTACTTCTTCACCCAGCAAGGCTTAGAAGCTGCGGGTGTGCCTATGATGGAATTCTCGGCTGACAATATTCAACCTGGCCTGACCATTATCGCAGGCAATGCCTTCGGGGATGATCATGAAGAATTGGTGCGGGCGCGCGAATTGGGCTTACCAATCTACCGCTACCATCATTTCTTAGGTAAATTGATTAAGGGCTATACCAGTATTGCCGTTTCAGGCTGTCACGGTAAGACCTCTACTACAGGTCTTTTGGCGCATACCCTCAAGCACTTAGCCCCTCTGTCTTACTTGATTGGGGATGGAACCGGTTATGGGCAGGAGTCTGCCAAGTACTTTGGTCTAGAAGCCTGCGAGTATCGCCGCCACTTCCTATCCTATGAACCAGATTATGCCATTATTACTAACGTGGATTTTGACCATCCTGATTACTTCACTTCAATTGAGGATGTTTTCTCAGCCTTCACTAGTTTTGCAGGCCAAACCACCAAAGCCGTGATTGCTTGTGGGGAGGATGCTTATCTACGCCAATTAGAAGCACCAGTTCCTGTTTACTACTATGGTTTTGACAGCAACTCCACTGTTTATGCGACCAATATTGAACGGACGCAGGATGGATCTGACTTTGATGTGACTTTTGAAGGCAAGTTCTTAGGACGTTTCCATGTGCCGACCTATGGTAAGCACAATATCTTGAACGCTTTGGCGGTCATTACGGTCTTGACCCTAGAAGGTTTCCCGGCAGATGCCATTGCCCAAAACCTAGC
This sequence comes from Abiotrophia defectiva, assembly GCA_963546405.1. Taxonomy (GTDB): domain Bacteria; phylum Bacillota; class Bacilli; order Lactobacillales; family Aerococcaceae; genus Abiotrophia; species Abiotrophia defectiva_A. Next base: position 44,184 of record CAUUNL010000002.1, read on the forward strand.
GACCTTCACTGGTGTCAAACGTCGTTTCAGCGTTAAGACAGTGGGTGATTTAACCATCATTGACGACTATGCCCACCATCCAAGCGAAATCAAGGCGACCATTGATGCGACCAAGCAACGCTATCCAGACAAACGCTGTATTGCAGTCTTCCAACCTCATACCTTTAGCCGGACAGTAGCCCTGCTTAACGAGTTTGCTGAGTCACTTAACCTAGCAGACCAGGTCTACCTCTGCGACATCTTCAACTCTGCCCGTGAGCAAAGTGGGGAAGTTACTATTCAAGACTTGGCGGCCTTAATTGACCAAGAGGTGGAGATTATTTCGAGCGAGCACCTGTCTCCGCTTATGCAGTACAAGGACGATGTCATTGTCTTTATGGGTGCGGGTGATGTGGATAAGATTGCCCAACGCTTTGAAAAAGAATATGCCCGCCTACATCCAAATGTCCTCTAAGACTAACTTGGCGGCTAAGACCTAACACTCAATACAAGTCATCACGATCAGCCATTCTTAGCGGCTTGTCCTAAGGGATGCTGCTGGACTGGCTGATTTACTTTGCTTCAGGCTATTAGAGTCTAGGAGCTTACCATTAACACTTAAGGAGGCGCCCCATGACCCAGCGCAAAATTTTACTGATTGATGGAAGCAGTTTGGCCTATCGGGCCTTCTTCTCCATTTTGGATATTGAACGATTCAAGAATAAGGCAGGCTTACATACCAATGCCTTGTTTAGCTTTAACCGCATGCTGGATGGGGTTTTAGACCAATTTAAGCCCACCCATGTCTTGGTGGCGTTCGATAAATCTGGTCATACCTTCCGGACGGAACAATACCCAGAATATAAGGCAGGACGCCAAAAAACACCGGGCGAGTTCCGCGAACAGCTGCCTTATTTCCGAGTGCTCTTGGATGCCTATGGCATCAAGTACTACGAATTACTCCACTATGAAGCGGACGATATCTTAGGCACCTTGGCTAAGGCGGCAGACCCAGACGACCAGGTCATGATTGTGTCGGGGGACAAGGACTTAACCCAATTAGCCAGCGACCAGGTGACAGTCTATATTACCAAAAAAGGCGTAAGTGAGCTAGAGCCTTACACGCCCTCCAGCATTTGGGACAAGTACCAGCTGACGCCCCAACAGATTATCGACCTCAAGGGACTTATGGGCGATAGCTCGGATAATTATCCGGGTATTGAACGGGTAGGAGAGAAGACCGCCCTTAAGTTGCTCCATCAATTTGGGACAGTCGAAGGCCTCTATCAAGGCCTGGATCAACTCAAGCCTTCCAAGATGAAGGAAAACATTATCCGGGACGAAGCTAATGCGCGACTCAGCAAGTCCCTAGCCCGCATTGTCCAAGATGCGCCACTGGAAATCACCCTCGATGATTGCCAACTGGGACAGCGTGACCTAGCTCAATTAAGTGAATTTTATGTCCAAATGGATTTCCGTAGCTTCCTAGCTCAGTTGCATCAAGGAGCAGAAGTCGTCGCTAGTCAAGAAACGACTCGCTATCCTGTTACCTGGTTGGAGTCAATTGAAGATTACCATGTCAAGGCAGCCGGGGCCTTCTATCTAGAGACGCTTAGCGAGAATTATCACTTTGCACCAGTCCTGGCGGTAGCATGGACCCAAGGTGACCAGGCTTATGCCACAAGTGGTCAAGTTGCCTTTGCCAGCCCAGCCTTCAGGAAATGGCTAGAAGATGGGTCTCTTCCTAAAATCAGCGCTGACCTCAAGCGAGACAGCATCTTGCTGGACCACCAAGGCCTGACACTGGCGGGTGTGACCTTCGACGTGGGCTTGGCGGCCTATCTGGTTGATGTCGAGAAGATTAAGGATCTAACTAGCCTGGCCACCTATCTAGACTTGGGCATCCAAGTCCAGCTAGATGAAGTGGTCTATGGCAAGGGTGCCAAGCAGGCCCTGCCAGACAATGAGCGCTTAGCTCAACACTTGGCAGATAAGGTTTCACTCTTAGATCAAGCGGTAGCTCCTTTGACTCAACAGCTAGATGATTTGGGCATGATGCAACTCTATCAGGACATGGAATTCCCGCTGGCTCAAGTCTTAACGGACATGGAGAAAAGAGGGGTAGCAGTCGATGTGGCCACTCTGGATCAGATGAATGATTTGCTTTTAGCACGTTTAGAGGCATTAGAGGCTGAAATCCAAGCATTAGCAGGGCAAGCCTTCAATCCTAATTCGCCTAAACAATTGGGTGAAATCCTCTTCGAACGTTTAGGCTTGCCGGTCATTAAGAAGATCAAGACCGGCTACTCGACGGCAGCCGATGTCTTAGAAAAACTCAAGGACGCCCATCCCATTGTGGGAGCCCTCTTGACCTATCGCCAGCTGGCTAAGCTTCAGGGGACCTATTTGGCTGGTTTACCTAAGTTTATTCAAGCCGATGGCAAGATTCACACCCGCTTCGTCCAAACCCTGACCCAGACCGGTCGCTTATCCAGTGCGGATCCTAACTTGCAGAATATTCCCATTCGGATGGAGGAAGGCCGCAAGATTCGTCAGGCCTTTGTACCGTCTGAACCAGGCTGGCAACTCTTTGGCGCCGACTATTCGCAAATCGAGTTGCGGGTGCTGGCCCATATTTCAGGTGACCCTCATATGAAGCAAGCCTTCTTGGAGGGCCAAGACATCCATGCGGCGACCGCACGACGGGTCTTTGGCCTAGCGGAAGATGAGGCGGTAAACAGCGATATGCGTCGTCAGGCCAAGGCGGTTAACTTTGGGATTGTCTATGGTATTAGTGACTACGGCCTGTCCCAGAACTTAGATATGCCGCGTAAGGAAGCCAAGGCCTTTATCGACCGCTACTTGGCCGAATATCCAGGTATCTCGACCTTTATGCAGGAGATTGTGGCTCAAGCCAAGAAAGACGGTTATGTCAGCACCTTGTGGGGCCGGCGACGTGCCTTACCGGATATCTATTCCAGCAACTTTAACCTGCGTTCCTTTGCAGAGCGGACGGCTATGAATACGCCAATTCAAGGAACAGCCGCCGATATTATCAAGGTAGCCATGGTGGCCTTAGACCAGGCCATTCGTCAACGCGGACTTCAGGCGCGTCTGCTCTTACAGGTGCACGATGAGCTGATTTTAGAAGCGCCTCAAGATGAAATCGCCATTTTAGAAGAATTGGTGCCGGAAGTCATGGAGGGCGCGGTTAGCCTATCGGTACCGCTTAAGGTAGAAGCAGCCAGTGGCAGCAACTGGTATCAATTAAAATAAGGTCCAGGCTCCTTAGCGAGCCCGGCCTAGAAAGGAAGTGACTTATGCCGGAATTACCCGAAGTTGAAACGGTACGACGTGGTCTGACCAGTCTGATACAGGGCAAGACCATTGCAGAGGTCCAGGTATTTTGGCCTAAACTGATTGACTTAAGGCCCCAAGAGACATTGGCTCAGTGGCAAGACTACTTGCGTGGCCAGACCATCCAAGCGGTGGGGCGGCGGGGCAAGTACTTATGGCTGGATTTTGGTCCTCAGGTGCTAGTTTTTCATTTGCGAATGGAAGGTAAGTGCCATGTCTATCGACTGGGACAGGAGCCTAAGACTAAGCCCAAACATGTGCATCTGATCATGACTTTTAAGGACGGCAGCCACTTCCATTATGAGGATGTCCGCAAGTTTGGCCGCTTTCGTTATATGGACAAGGACCAATTAGAAAGCTATTTTGCCAGCAAGAAGTTGGGCCCTGAGCCCACCCAAGAAGCCTTTGACTTGGCTCATTTTCGGGCTCAGTTAGCGTCTTCTAAACGGGCACTTAAGCCCCTCTTGTTGGACCAGACCCTGGTGGCTGGTTTAGGCAATATTTATGTGGATGAAGTCTGCTTTAAGGCGCGGATTCATCCAGCCAGACCGGCCTGCGACCTTACCGTCCATGAGGTCAAACGCCTGCATGCCGCTATTATTGAGATTTTGGCGGCGGCTGTGCAGGCGGGTGGTTCTACCATTCGGACCTATCGCAATTCCTTGGGAGCAGCGGGAACCTATCAGGAGTCCTTGGCTGTCTATGGCCGAGTAGATGAGCCCTGTGAACGTTGTGGTCGTCTCATTCAAAAGGTCCAATTTGGCGGACGGGGGACGCATTTCTGTCCGCATTGTCAATCAGCCCGCCTCAAGCATCCGCAAGGAGGAAAAGGCCATGCTTAGAATTGGTTTAACAGGAGGGATTGCGACTGGCAAATCCACCGTGTCTAACTACTTGAAGGGACTAGCCTATCCACTTGTCGATGCGGATTTAATAGCCCGTCAGCTAGTGGAACCTGGTCAAGAGGGCTTGACGCGTTTGGTGGCGCGATTTGGTAGGGAAATTCTGGATGAGTCAGGTGCCCTTAATCGCCAAGTCTTTGGCCAGCGGCTCTTTGGTAATGCCCAGTTGCGCCAGGAGGTGGATCAGCTCTTGCATCCACTCATTTATGAGGCCTTGGAAGCGGAGAGTCAGCGTCTGGCCCAAGCGGGAGCAGCGCTTGCCTTTTTCGATATTCCCTTACTCTATGAGACAGGCTATGACCAAAGAATGGATCAGGTCTGGGTGGTTTATCTGCCACATGACTTGCAAGTAGAGCGGCTAATGGCCCGTAATGGCTGGAGCCAGGGCCAAGCGGAGGCTGCCATTGCCAGTCAGGCATCTATTGAAGCCAAACGCCAACGGGCAGATCTAGTCATCGATAATCAGGGAAGCTTAGCGGCGACCTTTGCCCAGGTAGATCGGGCTTTAAGCCGTCTCTAGCTTGTTCCTCTGATAAGAATTCGTTATAATAGAAGGGAAAAGCGCCATCTGGCGCCAGAAGATAAGGAGGGAACCCTATGGAATGTCCAAAATGTCATCACCAAAACTCCAAAGTTAATGACTCCCGGCCAGCTGATGGTGGGGCGGCAATCCGGCGGCGGCGGGAATGCCTCAACTGCAAACATCGTTTCTCTACCTATGAACGTATTGAACAGATTCCTTTGCTAGTCATTAAACGTGACGGCACCCGGGAAGAATTCAGCCAAGAGAAGCTACTGCGCGGCATTGTGCGTTCAGCTGAAAAACGGCCTATTACCATGGAACAAATGCAGGCTTTGGCCCAACAAGTTGAGAATAAGATTCGCGAAATCACTGACCAGGAAATTGAATCAGAACAAATTGGGGAATTTGTGATTCCACTCTTGATGGAATTAGATGAAGTGGCTTATATTCGCTTTGCCAGTGTCTATCGTCAATTTCATTCGCGTGAGAGTTTCTTAAAAGAACTCCAAGCCCTGCAAGATTGTTTAAGTGAGAAAAACGATAAGAAATAATCAATTGACTGAAGTCAAATTTAGAAAGGAGGTCCCACCATGTTAAGTCCCTTACAGCCCTTTCGGGTTCGGCAGCAAGCGCCCTTGTCCCAGCTACAGCAAGTGACTCTGCGTCAATGTTATCAGCCTGTCATCGGCACGGTGGGACTGGCCTTCTATCTGTCTCTAACAGATTATGCAGGAGCAGATGGGGCCTGGAGCCCAGCGGTCATGCATGCTAGCTTGATTGATCAACTGCAAGTGTCGCCGGCCGACTTGAATCAAGCCCGCGGATACTTGGAGGCCTTGGGCTTACTCAAGTCCTATCAATCTAAGAAGGTCCAAGGTAATGCCCAGACTCAATTAGTCTCCTATGAAGTTATGGCGCCACTTGAAGTGGGGAGCTTCTTGCAGCACCCCCTTTACGCGGCTCTGCTCATGAATAAGATTGGGGATCAGGCCTTCTATCGCTTGATGCGCCGCTTTGAATGGGAAGAGATGGATGCCAGCGAATATGTGGAAGTGACCCAGTCCTTCAGTCAGGTCTTCGACTATCCATCAGACCAAGCCATCAAAGATGCGCAGAACCAGGATGCTTTATCTGGCTCCTACCGTCAGCAGACCGCCCCTAATCCAACAGAAGCTAGCTTGGACCAAGAGAGTCAGGATAGTTTCCGTTATGGTCAGGTTCTGGATATACTAGAAGCGGCTCAAGTCAATAGCCGTCTCTTTACACGGGAACTGCGTCAGCAAATGGCCAGTCTCCATCAAGTCTTTGGTTTTAACGAGGAGCAAGTGGCGACAGTCATTAAATTGGCCTACCAAGACCAGACGGAACAAATCGCCATGGATCAATTGCCGAGTTTGGCCAAGCGCTATAAGGACAGCCTAAGCAGCAAGGAATCGGCTGCTAACCAAGCCGGCCAGCTCAAAGACCAGATTCAAGCCCGTGCGCAGGCCTTATTAGCTCAAGGTCACTATAGCCAAAACCAGGCACAAATTATTGCCACGGCGGAGATTTTGCCACCGCTCGCCTTTCTCAAGCAAGTCAAGCAAGCCAAGGGTGGCATCCGGAGCGACCAAGAAGGCTATAACCTAGAAGCTGCTTTGGATAAGGTTAAATTGTCGCCTGCCATTGTCAACCTAGCTGTCTATTACCTCTTGGTCATGGAAGGCCGCGACCACCTTTACAAGTCTAATTTTGAAAAATTACTGGATGAATGGCAGCAAAAGGGAATTAAAGAAGTCCACCAAGTCTTTCGCTATATCGAAGACAAGCGCCAGGCCCAAACCAAGAAGGCTAGCCAGGAGTCGGGCCGTCCTTATGGTCGGACCCACAAGGGGTCTGGAGCCCATCAGCGTCAAGAAGTGGTGCCTTCGTGGTTAGCCAAGCAACGCCAAGCAGGCCAGAATTCAGGGCAGGCGTCCAATCAAGCCCAGCCTGATGCTAACCCAACTACTAGTCAAGCCACTCAGACCTTCGTCAATCCATTTAAGAAAGGGTCAGCCCAGGAGCTAGACCACTAGAGGAGGAATCTTATGGAGACAATCCAAGACGTCATGCGTCAGATTATGAACCAGCCCCATCTGCAAGAAATTTATGAGCAGGCAGTGGCCTTGGTCCGCCAGGATGAAGCCATTCAAGCCTTCCTCCAAGAACATCAAGCAGAATTAAGCGGGGAAATGATTCAGAATTCCCTGTCCAAACTCAATGAGTTTCGTCTAGAACGTCGGGCGATTGAGGCAGGCCAGCCAGGCACCAACCCAGGCTACCAGCCAGAATTATTCATTAACCATAATTTTATTGATGTCCGCTACAAACCAACCACTGATTACTTGGCCAGCCTCAAGGCCCGTCGCCAAGCTGCTAATTTAGATAACCGCATGATGGCGGATGATGTCCGCCAGGCTCATTTGGCTGATTACATTATTGATTCGCCAGAACGCCAGGCCTTAATCAATGCCGTGACGCAATTTATGCAGACCTACCACCAAGACCCTAAATCAGCGCAAGGTCTCTATATTACGGGGCCTTACGGGGTAGGTAAGACCTATTTATTGGGGGCATTGGCCAATCATTTGGTAGAAGAAGAGGGGGCGACGGTGACTTTCTTACACTTCCCAACCTTTGCTTCCGATATGCGGGCTTCTATTCGGGACAATAGCACCCAAGCCAACTTGGATAAGGTCAAGCAGGTGGACGTCTTAATGCTAGATGACATGGGCGCCGAGTCCGATCCATCGGGCTGGGTGAGAGACGAAGTCTTGGCCATTATTCTTGAGTATCGTATGCGGGAATCGCTACCGACCTTCTTCACTTCCAACTTCTCTCTGAAAGAATACGAAGAAGTTCTGACCTACAACCAAAAAGGCATTAGCCTAGCCAAGGCAGGCCGTATTATGGAGCGGGTCCGTTACCTAGCACGTGAAATGACCCTCGATGGGCCAAACCGCCGCCAACTCAAACGGCAAGGATAAGGAGTAAAGCAATGAATCAACCAGAACCTAATGAATTGATCAAACGTTATCGGATGACCCGCTTCCTTATGGTCATCGTCTTGGCTGTCCAACTATTTGTCCTGGCAGCCTACTACTTCAAGGAAAAGCAAACGGTCTTAGCCTTCCCTATGATTGTTAACAGCCTTTTCTTGGCTTTGGCCTTGACCCATTTGCGACATATTAAGCCTCGTGATTAAATCAGTCCATTCTTTTAGCCTCGTTCTATTGGAGCTAGGCTTTTTTCTTATAATCAGGGCTTGTCGGATGGGAACAAGTTACATACAATAGAAGTAAGAAGAAGCAAGGAGTGGATGTCAGATGAAGGTCTTGGTGACAGGACATGGGGGCTTCGCCTTAGGCATGGCGGAAGCCAGTCGAATGATTGTAGGTGACCAGGAGCTTATCGACTGGTTGCCTTTTGAAGAAGAGACCAATCTCAGTGACTACCAAACTCAAATCGCTGCTAGCGTCGAGAGGCATGGGAAAGAAGGGTTATTGATTCTAACGGATTTTAAAGGTGGCACCCCCTTTAATGTCAGCATGCTGCTGTCTCAGGGGCATCCACAAGTCGCGGTCCTGTCAGGAACGAATTTGGCCATGATTTTAGAAGCCATTGACCAGGCACCCGCAGCAAGTTCAGTGACTGACCTAGCGGATCACTTAGTGGTCATAGGACGCCAAGGTCTGCTTAAGGGAGTTCTGCAGGCGCGGAACTAGGCTTCCTTATCATGCGCGGCCTCTAGCTTCTAAATTTATTTCCTAGTAAATTCAAAGTAAATTCCTAAAAAAATACCTGCTTTTAGTCGCAAGAGCAGGTTATTTTAGTGTATAATAGGAAAGAATACACTGGCAAATCGATGGAGAGGAGTGGACATTATCGCAACGCTGAAAGACGTGGCCAAGAAGGCTAATGTCTCTAAAATGACGGTCTCTCGAGTAATCAATCACCCCCAACTGGTGACGGATGAACTCAAGCAATTGGTCTATCAGGCCATGGAAGAACTCAATTATCGACCTAATATGGCTGCTAAGGCCCTTGCTCAGAACCGGACGCTGATTGTTAAGGTCTTGATTCTGGAAGAAATGGACGCGACAGAGCCTTATTATATGAACCTCTTATCTGGGATTGCCAAAGGTTTAGATAAGTACCAATACTCCCTCCAACTCATGACGGAGAACACCATTGATACAGGGAATAGTGATGGTTATATTATCACCGGCATGCGAGAGTCCGACTATGAATGGATTCGCAAAATCGACAAGCCGCTTATTCTCTACGGGGAGAATACCTACGGGGTGCCTTTTGTTGATTCTGATAACCGGCAGGCTGAATTTAAGGCCACCGAGTATGCCTTTAAAAAAGGTTATGACCACATTATCTTTGTCGGAATTGACGTGCCGGAATACTTCGAGCGTCAGCGGGAGCAAGGCTATCAAGACGCTCTGGCGCAACATCCAGATCACACGGCACAAATTCACCGCATTCGGAATTCCTCGACCGCGGCAGCAGAATTGGTTGAGCGTCTGGACGCGCATTTGGAACCTAACACATGCTTCGTCTGTGCCTCAGATCGCATTGCCTTAGGCATTCAGCGGGGGCTCAAGTCAATGGGCAGAACCATGCCGGACGATGTTGGGGTTATTGGCTTTGATGGGGTCTTTTTAGATCAAATTGCCAGTCCACAGTTGACCACCATGAAACAGAAAGTCTTGGACATGGGGATTGCCTGTGTGGAGCAACTTATGCGCTTAATTGAGGGAGAAAGCCTCAAGGAAACGGCTTGTTACTTTGAAGCAGATTTGGTGGAAAGAGGGTCTACTAGATTGTAGGTTGCTTTACTTCCTATTTAGCTAGTGACATGATAAACTAAGAACCATAAGTAGATAGAGGGGGATATATAGACTATGACTGAGAAAAGAATGACGCGCACTGAGCGTATGCGTCAAGGAAATAAAATTGCTAAGAAACCTGATAAGGCGACAAAGGCAAGTAAGAAAAAACAAGGGAAGAAAAGAAAAGGGGGCTTCTCTTGGCGGATTTTTCTGGCAATCTTGCTTTTCTTAGCGGCGGCAGTGCTATTCTTGCTAGATCCAATCAAGAACTACTTGGTCCGTCAAGGTCAGGAGGCGAATGCAGTCACTGAGTTAGACCGTAATAAGCGGGCTGAAATTGAAGCAAATGAGAAGAAGGAAGTGAACTATGACTTTGGTGTCATCAAACCACTTAATCCTTATGATGTCATCGCAAATGGAATTAATGCCAAGGATCTTCCGACTGTAGGTGGCGTGGCCATGCCAGATGTTGGTATGAACTTACCAATTTATAAGGGAGTAACCAATGAAGGGATGTTCTTAGGTGCAGGGACTTTGACTCCTAGCCAGAAGATGGGGGAGTCTAACTATTCCATTGCCAGCCATCACTCCATTCATAAGGGCTTACTTTTTGAACCTTTGATGCATGCCAAGGTAGGCCAAGCTGTCTATCTGACAGACTTAGACAAGGTCTATAAATATGAAGTGAATTACATTGATCAAGTGGATCCAAGTCGTGTAGATTTGATTGAACCTACAACCAATCCAATCCTCACCATGATTACCTGTGACTCGACTCTTACCATGCGTGTCGTTGTTCAAGCTAAGTTAGTGGAAACTAAACCTATCGAAGAAGCATCCAAAGATATGGTTAATGCGTTCAAAGCCAAACAGACAGTTCCTACCAATAACTAAACAAGTAGAAACCCCAGACAGAATGTCTGGGGTTTTGTTTTAGGAGATAAATAATAGTCTAACTAAGCTTTGGGATGGCTTTTTGAATGATGACATTGGCAAGCTCCAGGAGGACACTGACAGGGGATGCTCTCCGGGGCAGTCTTGGCTTGTTCTTCTAGTTGCGTTATGATAGCTTGGCAATCAGCTTGGCTTAATGGTGTGCTGGCTAATAGCCGGGCCAGAAAATGGGCGCGATCTTTTCGACAAACAGGATCAAGGGCTGCTTGTAAGCGAAGGAGAGTGGCCTCTTCCTGGCTAATCGTTGCATAAAACTGATAGGGGCTAATCCCTTCGGCTTTGTCTAAATAGCCCTTTTGAATTAGTCGCGAGAGCAGGGATTTAATGGTCCCAACCTTCCAATCACTTGAGGCGGATAGTGTGTCAATGAGTTGACGACTGGTGATACCGGGCATAGTCCAAACCAGTCTCATAAGCCGCCACTCAGCCTCGCTAATATGATACATATCTGATTTATTTTGGCTTAGATTGGCAGTCATGAGCAGGCTCCTTTCTGTAAAAATTACATTTGTCATCTCTTAGTCTAGTAGGCTCAGAAGCCCTTGTCAAGCCAGGAGCACAAGATATAGGGGGAGCCCTAGTCAAAAGGCTCGATTGGACCGGGTTTGAAGCGAGTGATTGCTTATCGAACCACTACATATTGTGTTGTCTAGATGAATTATGCACTAAATATTGGGGCTTAAGGCTTGTTTTTCGTCCCAAATATGGTAAGATAGTACATGTTGAAAAATCTATTTAAGGAGGTGTTGAAATTGTTAGTGGTCTACTTATCCATCACAGGACAAACCCGCAAGTTTGTCCACAAATTAGGCTATCCCTTGTTGGAGATTACCCCAGACTCCGTCTTCACTGAAGTCCAAGAACCCTATATTGTGGTCGTGCCGACTTATGAGAAGGAAGCAACCGAGATTGTCAATGAATTTATTGAAGTAGGCAATAACCGCCATTATTTTAAGGGCGTTGCCGGTGGTGGAAACCGCAATTTTAATACCTTATTTGGTTTTACAGCCAAGGATTTGGCCCGAGATTATCAAGTGCCCCTCTTGCACTTGTTTGAATTTCAGGGATCCGAAAATGATGTTAATAAATTGAAAGAGCAGGTGGAACAACTTGGATAAACCAGTCTTAAAGAGTCGTCCGACTGAAGTCACTTACTTCAAACTCAATAATGAATTAAACCGTCCCGTTGATGGTAAAATCCCTCTCAACAAGGACCGGGAAGCCGTTCGTGCTTATTTCCTAGAGCACGTTAACCCTAACACGGTCTTCTTCTATTCTTTGGAAGAGAAGATTAACTACTTGGTAGATAACGACTTTATCGAACGGGAATTCATTGAGAAATACCCAATGGAGTTCATTAAGGAGCTGATTTCCAGCACCTATAAGATGAAGTTCCGCTTCAAGTCCTTCATGTCTGCCTTCAAATTCTATACCCAATATGCCTTAAGGACCAACGATGGGGCCCGCTACTTAGAGCGTTATGAAGACCGTATTGCCTTCTGTGCCCTCTTCTTAGCGGACGGAGATCAAGAATTAGCGGTACGTTTGCGAGATGAAATGATCAGCCAACGCTATCAACCCGCAACCCCAACCTTCCTCAACTCAGGGCGTAAGCGCCGTGGGGAGTTGGTTTCTTGCTTCTTAATCCAAATTTCTGACGATATGAACTCAATCGGTCGGGCTATCAACTCTGCCTTACAACTGTCTCGAATTGGTGGTGGGGTAGGGGTCAACCTGTCCAACCTACGAGCTGCTGGTGACCCGATTAAGAAGATTGAGAACGCCTCTAGCGGGGTTGTGCCGGTAATGAAGCTCTTGGAAGATAGCTTTAGCTATTCTAATCAATTAGGCCAACGTAACGGGGCCGGTGCTGTCTACCTCAATGTCTTCCATCCAGATATTGTTTCCTTCCTCTCAACCAAGAAGGAAAACGCGGATGAGAAGGTCCGGGTTAAGACCCTGTCTTTAGGGGTCGTGGTACCAGATAAATTCTACGAATTAGCTGCCAAAGATGAGCCTATGTACCTCTTCAGTCCATATGATGTGGAGCGCATCTATGGCCGTCCATTTGCCTATGTGGATATTACGCAAGAATACGACAACTTGGTTAACAACCCTGAAATCCGCAAGTCTAAGATTTCAGCACGTGATTTAGAAAATGAAATTTCTAAACTCCAACAAGAATCAGGCTATCCTTATATCGTCAACATCGACACGGCTAACCGGGCTAACCCAATTGATGGGACCATTACCATGTCTAACCTCTGTTCTGAAATCCTTCAAGTTCAACGGCCAAGCCACATTAACAACCGTCAAGAGTTTGAAGTCTTAGGGACCGACATTAGCTGTAACTTGGGTTCAACTAACATTCCAAACATGATTGAATCACCTGACTTTGCCTCATCTGTGGAGACTGCGGTCCGGGCCTTGACCTATGTCACCGACCACTCTAACATTGAAGCAGTGCCAACTGTTAAGCATGGGAATGATTTGGCCCATACCATTGGTTTGGGCGGCATGGGCTTGCATACCCTCTTCGCCATCAACCAAATGGAGTATGGTTCACCAGAATCAGTTGAATTGACTGAAGCCTACTTCTATGCCCTCAATTACTACACCTTAGTAGCCAGCAACAAGATTGCTAAGGAACGTGGTAAGAGCTTTGATAACTTCGAGAATTCTAAGTACGCGACAGGTGAGTACTTCGATGCTTATATCCAAGCACCATTCCAAGTAATCTCTGACAAGGTGGCTGCAATCATGAGCAAGGTGGCACTGCCAACAGCAGATGACTGGCGTGCCCTTAAGGAGCAAGTAGCGGAGCATGGCCTCTACCACCAAAACCGACTGGCTATTGCGCCAACAGGGTCTATCTCTTATGTCAATGAGACGAGTGCTAGCTTGCACCCAATTACGCGTCTGATTGAAGAACGTCAAGAGAAGAAGACAGGGAAAACCTACTATCCAGCGCCAATGTTGTCTAACGAGACCCTGCCTTACTACAAATCAGCCTATGATACCGATATGCGTAAGGTCATTGACGTCTATGCGGCGGCCCAAAAACATATCGACCAAGGCATGTCCTTAACCCTCTTCATGCGTTCAGAATTACCAGAAGGCATGTACGAATGGAAAGAAGGCCGGACCAACAAGATGACTACACGTGACCTTAACATCTTACGTCACTATGCTTGGAAGAAGGGCATCAAGTCCATCTACTATGTGCGGACCTTTACGGAAAATAACGACGAAGTCGGCAGCAACGAATGCGAAAGCTGCTCGATCTAGGAGGCGTCAGACATGACAGACAAACAATACTTTAACCAAATTCTTTCCCAGAAGAACAGCATGCCAGTAGCCTACTATAAGGCCATCGACTGGAACAAGGTCGAAGATATGATTGATAAGTTAACCTGGGAGAAACTCACCGAGCAATTCTGGTTGGATACCCGGATTCCGGTTTCTAATGACTTGGATGACTGGCGGACCTTGTCCATGGCCGAGCGCGACGTAGTGGCCAAAGCCTTTGGCGGCTTGACCCTACTCGATACCCTTCAATCAGAAGAAGGGGCGGCGCTCATGAAGGATTTTGTCCGGACCCAACACGAAGAAGCGGTCTGGAACAATATCCAGTTCATGGAATCTGTTCACGCTAAGTCTTACTCCACCATCTTCTCTACCTTAAATACCAAGGCAGAAATCGAGGAAATCTTCGAATGGACCAACACCAACGAGCAACTCCAGTATAAGGCTAAGAAGATTAACGAAATCTACCAATCTGGCCATGGCCTCAAAATTAAGGCAGCCTCTACTATGTTAGAGACCTTCCTCTTCTACTCAGGTTTCTTCACGCCACTTTATTACTTAGGTAATAACAAGTTGGCCAACGTGGCAGAAATCATCAAGCTCATTATCCGTGACGAGTCAGTCCACGGGACCTATACAGGTTATAAATTCCAATTGGGCTATAATGAATTACCAGAAGACCAGCAAGCGGAGCTCAAGATGTGGGTCTATGAACTCTGTATGGACCTCTACCAGAATGAAGCTAAGTACACCCAGTCCCTCTATGATCAAGTAGGTTGGACTGAAAAAGTTAAAGTCTTCATTCGCTATAATGCCAATAAGGCGCTTCAAAACTTAGGTTTTGATCCACTCTTCCCGGATACAGCAGAAGATGTTGATCCAATCGTCATGAACGGGATTTCGACCGGAACATCCAACCATGACTTCTTCTCACAAGTAGGTAACGGCTACCTCTTGGGTGAAGTGGAAGCAATGGATGACGAAGACTATTCTAAGTGGCTATAAAAAGAAAGCTAGGACCGCGGTCCTAGCTTTTTTGTTTTGCTTAACTGGCTTAGAAATTCTCTCTTACATAGGCATCTAAGGCTAAGAGGGCATCGGCTACATCGCTAGCCGTGAATTTTTGGGCCATTTGATGAATGGTTTCGCCATCTTGAGTAGCTAGGGCGCCGACTTTGACTAGGTCTTCATAGGCCACACCAGCTAATTTGACTTCTTCCAAGGTAGTTGGGAGGCCCAAAGCTTGATAGAAGCGGATGTAGCGGTCTAATTCTTCTTTAGGACGATTTTCTAATAGCAATTGGGTCAGAGTCCCATAGGCCACCTTTTCCCCGTGGGTTAGGCTGTGAATATCGCCGTGTAAGGCAGTAAAACCATTGTGGATGGCGTGAGCAGCAGCCAGACCACAGGATTCAAAACCAATCCCACTCAGTAAGGTGTTGGCTTCCACCACTGCTTCTAGGGCGGGCGTCACGACCTTGGCATGAGCAGCAGCTAGGGCTTGGAGGCCATTTTCAAAGAGGGTGGCTTCGCAGGCACGGGCAATGGCTTCAGCTGCAATACTTGGACTGCCACCGGCCATGGTTGCGCCATGCGCTTCAATGACAGCACGGCCTTCAACCCAGGTAGCTAGGGCATCTGCAATCCCAGAAGCTAGCAGGCGTACAGGTGCTTGGGCAATTACTTGGGTGTCTACTAGGACGAGTTCAGGGTTCTTGCTGTAGAAGAGGTAACGTTCGAAGACGCCTTCTTCTGAGTAAATCACTGAGAGAGCCGAAGTAGGAGCATCAGTCGAAGCGACCGTAGGCAAGATAGCCACCGGTACCTGCAGTTTGTCAGCAATGGCTTTGGCGGTATCAATGGTCTTACCACCACCCAAACCAAGGATGACTTGAATGTCTAGGTCACGACCTACTTGGCTAACGCGGTCAATTTCCACGTCTGAAGCTTCCCCATGGAAGGCTTCGTAGTGAACAAAGGCACTGCGAGCTTTGAGGTCTTCTTCTAACTGACGTCCGGCAATTTCATAAACAGTCGAGTCGGCTAGTAGGAGTGCGCGCTTACCTAGAGAGAGAATATGGTCTAAGCCAGACTTGAGCACGCCTTTACCTTGGACATAACGAGAAGGACTTGCAAATACTTTTTCCATCAAACATCACCTTTTCTTTCTAGATTTGTGGCTAGGCCACTATAACCTCAGTCTAGCACTGAAAGGCTTGTGAAGCAAGTGAAAGGCCTTTCAGAATTCTGTTGTGATTAGGATTCACAAATTTTCTAATTTTTGTCGGGCAGAGGTCCTTTTATGACTGAGGTATAGGCAATCTCTATCTAAGTATAA
>CAUUNL010000003.1:0-52619 GCA_963546405.1 Abiotrophia defectiva
AAAAATTTGAAATGAATAACGATAATAATGAATAGATTAATAGGAGGTGATACGATGGACCTATTGCAGCTCACCTTCGCAGTAATCGTTGCTTTAATTATCGGGGTAGTGATCGGCTATATTTTCAAGAAGAAAAGCGATGAAAAGCACATCGGAAATGCTAAGGCAAATGCAGAATCCATTGTTGATGCGGCTATTGCACAGGCTAAGACCCTCAAGCGGGAAGCCTTGTTCGAAGCCAAAGAAGAGAATCTCAAGTACCGTAATGAACTAGAACAAGAATTGAAGGAACGCCGGACCGAAGTAACTGGAATGGAAAAACGTCTCCTTCAACGGGAAGAGACCTTGGACCAAAAGAGTCTGATTTTAGACAAACGCGAACTCAACCTTGAGAGCAAGGAACAAGACTATCAGAAACGTCAAAAAGCCTTGACTCAACAAGAAGAGAAGGTTCAAGAATTGGTCGTAGCCCAACAAAGTGAATTAGAACGGGTAGCCACCCTATCGCGCCAAGAAGCGCAAAACATCATTATGACTGAGACGGAGCAAGCTTTGTCTCAAGAAATTGCAGTCATGATTCGGAATGCAGAGCAAAAAGCTAAAGATGAAGCGGATCGCAATGCCAAAAACATTATCTTACAAGCCATTCAACGGAGTGCTCCGGATATTGTATCTGAGAATACAGTGACCGTAGTACACTTACCAAGTGATGACATGAAAGGTCGGATTATCGGGCGAGAAGGCCGTAATATCCGCACCTTGGAAAGCTTAACCGGGATTGATTTAATTATTGATGATACGCCAGAAGCAGTCGTATTAAGTGGTTTTGACCCAATTCGCCGTCAAATTGCGAAGTTAGCTCTGGAAAAACTGATTCAAGACGGCCGGATTCATCCGGCTCGTATTGAAGAAATGGTGGACCGGGCGCGTCGTGAGATTGACGAGAAAATTCGAGAAATCGGGGAACAAGCGACCTTTGATGTGGGGATTCATTCTCTCCATCCTGATTTAATCAAGATTATCGGTCGTCTATCCTTTAGAACCAGTTATGGTCAGAACGTCTTGAACCACAGTATTGAAGTTGCCAAACTTGCTGGCGTTATGGCTGGTGAGTTAGGTGAAGATGTGGCTCTTGCCAAACGTGCAGGTCTCCTTCACGATATTGGGAAGGCGCTTGACCATGAGATTGAAGGCTCACACGTTGAAATCGGGGCAGAAATTGCTAAGAAATACAACGAGCCAGAAGTAGTAGTCAATGCTATTGCTTCCCACCATGGTGATACTGACCCAACTTCAACCATTGCCATCTTGGTAGCCGCGGCCGATGCCTTATCAGCAGCGCGTCCAGGTGCTCGCAGTGAATCCTTGGAAAGCTACATCCGCCGTCTGGAAAAATTAGAAGAAATTTCTAATAGTTTCCCAGGCGTGGCTAATAGTTTTGCTATTCAAGCTGGGCGCGAAGTCCGTGTCATGGTTCGTCCAAACGAAGTCAATGACGCAGGTGCTTCACGAATCGCTCGTGATATCCGCAACCGGATTGAAGCAGAAATGAACTACCCAGGCAATATTAAAGTAACCGTTATTCGCGAAACGCGCGCGGTTGAATACGCCAAATAATTGATGGAGAGGTTGGAACTTGTTCCAATCTCTCTTTTTGTGTATTTTTTGGGGAGATTGCGGCTGAGTTTGATGGCGCTTACTCTGATGCAGGATTTCTAAATTTCATTTAAGACCTCAGGGTTACTCTTAGGTCAAACAAGTCGTACTTTCCTTTATATTTTGACCTTTTTGTGTTAAAATGTAGAAGAAAAAAAGGAGGCGATGAGGTGGTTCGTTACGGACAAATAGTCAAGGCCCGCATCAGTGACAAAAATGAGCGTCACTTTTTCGCACAATATGAAGGGGAGACCTTCACCGTTCTGCCTGGGCAGATAAATATGCAAAACTTTCAAGTTGGCGACCAGCTAGAAGGCCTGATTTATGAAACCAAGGCTCGTAAGAAAGTGATTCAAGTTGATTTGCCCACTATCCGACCTGATGTTTATGGTTGGGGGAGTGTGGTTAGCACCCGTAAGGATTTAGGTGTCTTCGTTGACATTGGCTTACAGGATAAGGAAGTGGTCGTATCCTTGGATGACCTTCCTCTTAACACTGCCCTCTGGCCTAAAAAGGGCGACCGGCTTTTCCTGACCTATCAAGTGGATGCTAAGAATCGTTTCTGGGGCAAGTTGATTGAACCTGAAGCTATGCAGGCTTATTTTAAGCGCGCAGCTCGTGCTATGAAGAATCTCAATGTCACCGCTACCGTTTATAAGGTTAAGTTAGCGGGTTCACTCTGCATTACAGACGGTGGACACTCGGCTTTTTTACATGAAAGTGAGACTCTTGATACTCCACGTCTCGGACAAGTCTTGCAAGCTCGTATTATCGGCGTGCGTGAAGATGGTGGCCTTAATTTGTCGGTTAAACCACGAGCTTATGAAGCCTTGGATGATGATGCCGGTATGATTCAAGCCATCTTAAGAAAAGCACCCGGAAATTATTTGCCACTGCATGATAAGTCAGATCCAGCAAACATCCAGGCTCAGCTTGGCATTTCTAAGGCCCAATTCAAACGTGCCGTTGGGACTCTAATGAAACAGGGACTTATTCGTCAAGTCAAAGGAGATGGACTCTATCTGACGCAAGTCCAAGATTCAAGCTCAGAGACTGATCCAATAGGCAATGACTATGAAATTTAGCCAGTCCGTCCAGGATTTTGAACGTTATCTTCTCCTAGATATGAACCGGTCCGCCAATACCATACAGAGTTATGGGCGCGATTTGGCTAAGTTCCAAACCTATCTGATAGAGCAGGGAATTGAGGATGTAGAGGCGATTGATGAGGTCACGGTGCGAGCCTTTCTGGCAAAACTCAGCAAAGACGCCTATGCGGCTTCCTCAACTAGTCGCATGCTATCCAGTTTGAAGCAATTTTTCCTCTTTTTACGAAAAGAGGGCATTCTGGAAACAAATCCCATGTCTTTGGTCCATCGGCCCAAACAAGGGAGACATCTCCCTAAAGTCCTAACGGCTTCGGAGATTGAAGCCTTGCTTCAAGCGCCCGACACTAGTAGCCCGCATGGTTTGCGTGATCGGGCTATCTTTGAACTCATGTATGCCACTGGTTTGCGGGTAACAGAGTTGGTTCAGCTTAAATTAGAAGATTTGCACTTAGAATTAGGTTTTATTCAGACTTTAGGGAAAGGGGACAAGGAGCGCCTGGTCCCCCTAATTGATGAAGCCATTGAATGGCTAGAGGCCTATCTGGAGCAGGTCCGTCCTAGTTTTCTAAAATTAGCTGGCTCTGCCAACCCGCAAGAAGTCTTTTTAACAGAACGGGGCAAGGCCTTCACCCGTCAAGGAATCTGGAAAAATCTTAATAAGTATGTGGCCTTAGCAGGTATTAAACAAACCGTCTCACCCCATATGTTACGCCATTCTTTCGCAACTCATCTGCTAGAAAATGGTGCTGATTTGCGTATGGTTCAGGAGCTATTGGGCCATGCGGATATTTCAACGACACAGATTTATACCCATATCAGTACGCAGCGTTTGCAGGAAGTCTATCGTAAGTACTTCCCGCGCGCTTAGCTTGTCATCCTCCGACTGGAGAGGTGGCCTAATAATCAAGGCGGTCACTCACAGACCGTCTAGGGAAAGAGGAAAAAAGTATGAAATTCAAACGTATTCATTTAATCGTCTTAGATTCTGTTGGGATTGGGGAAGCCCCAGATGCTGCAGACTTCAATGATTTAGGGAGCCATACCCTAGGTCATATTGCAGAAGTTGCGGGTCTTAAGGTCCCACATATGGTAGAGCTAGGTTTAGCGAATATTGAGCCCCTAGCTGGCTTAACACCTGTGGCATCCTCCAAGGGTTACTGGACTAAGTTGGAAGAAGTTTCAGCAGGTAAGGATACCATGACCGGTCACTGGGAAATCATGGGTCTTAAAATTGAAACACCATTCCGCGTCTTCCCTGATGGCTTCCCAGATGAATTGATTGAGCGCATTGAAGCTTTTTCTGGTCGTAAGGTGGTCTGCAATGCCCCGGCTTCTGGTACTGAAGTTCTTGACCAATATGGCGAACACCAAATGAAGACAGGGGACCTAATTGTTTATACCTCTGCAGACTCAGTCTTACAAATTGCCGCCCATGAAGACATTATTCCATTAGAAGAACTTTATCGCATTTGTGAGTATGCTCGTGAGATTACCTTAGAAGATCCTTACATGTTGGGACGTATTATTGCGCGTCCATACATTGGGACCCCTGGCAACTGGACTCGTACTGCCAACCGTCATGACTATGCCTTAAGTCCTTTTGCGGATACAACGCTGGACTTCTTGAAGGCAGGCGGCTATGATGTGATTTCCATTGGGAAAATCAACGATATCTTCAACACTAAGGGGATTACGGATGCCGTTCGGACCAAGTCTAATATGGATGGGGTAGATCAACTGCTGAAGATTATGGACCGTGACTTTACCGGTTTGTCCTTCACTAACTTAGTGGACTTCGATGCCATTTACGGTCACCGTCGTAACACTGAAGGATATGCCCAAGCCTTAGAAGATTTCGACAACCGTTTGCCAGAAATCTATAGCAAGCTGCGTCAAGATGATTTACTTTTGATTACTGCGGACCACGGCAACGACCCAACCTATAGCGGGACTGACCACACTCGTGAATATGTGCCTATTCTGGCCTATAGCCCATCCTTCAAGCAACCTGGCGAGCTCAAGGCGCGTTACTATAGCGATATCGCAGCCACCATTTCCGATAACTTCGGTGTTGCCAAGACTGAACAAGGTTCTTCATTCTTAAGCCAATTAATTTAGGACATAGTCAGTAAGGAGGAAAATAAATGTTTACAGAAACCATTCAATACTTAAAAGACCAGGGTTTAACTCATCCACAAGTTGGTTTAATCCTAGGTAGTGGCCTTGGAGAGCTTGCTGAAGATGTGGAAAATGCTATCCGCATTCCATATGAAAATATTCCTAATTTTCCAGTCTCTACAGTTGCTGGCCATGCTGGTCAATTAGTTTATGGGGACTTGGCAGGTAAAAAAGTCTTGATTTTACAGGGCCGTTTCCATTATTATGAAGGTTATGATTTGAACACTGTGACTTATCCAGTTCGTATCTTCAAAGAACTTGGGGTAGAAACTGTGATTGTAACTAATGCAGCAGGTGGGATTAATACTTCATTCCAACCAGGCGACTTAATGATTATTACGGATCACCTTAACTTGGCAGGCAACAATCCACTGATTGGCGCAAACTTAGATGCGCACGGTCCACGTTTTGTTGACTTAACAGAAACTTATAGCTTGCGAGGTCAAGCCATCTTACGTCAAGCCGCTGCCAAAGAAGGAATTCATCTCCAACAAGGGGTCTACACTTGGGTTACCGGACCGTCTTATGAGACGCCTGCTGAAATTCGCTACATGCGGACCATTGGTGGTGATGCAGTTGGAATGTCAACCGTGCCAGAAGCCATTGTGGCTAAACATTGTGGTATGGAAGTCTTAGGGATTTCATGCATTACCAACTTAGCAAGTGGCATGCAGTCTAGCCTCAACCATGAGGAAGTCATGGAAATCTCTGCTAAGGTAAAACCACACTTTAAGAACTTAATTAAAAATACCCTAGCTTTACTTTAAGCGACTTGCCAGATTGCTAGGGAAGAAAGGAGTACGCCGTGCTCATTCAATCTAAAAATAAAAATGAAAAGATTATTCTCGGCTTACTGTCCTATACTTTAGAAGAAGGGCAGCACCAAACCGACCTCTTGCAGTCGATTTTGGAAACCTACCGGCAATCTGATAGCAAGGAAATCTATCTCTATCGAGAGCAAGACCAAGATAATTTCATTGGCTTGGTGGGGGTTGAAACCTTTCAATCGCCTGGCAACGAGTCAGAACATCCAGAGTCAGTCGTTATTGACCGTATTGCCCTCTTACCATCATTCCGCAATGAGTCTGTAGGCTATCAGATTTTCTGTGAACTTAAGGAACGCTATCCTAATAGCGCCTTCTTAGGGTCTCGTCTGACCTCAGAACTTCTTGTTAAATGGAGCAGTCGTTATGCCCAAGAACACCAAGAATCTTAAAGGTCATCAGGGGCAAGATAGCTCCGTGACCAAGGACAAGCAGCAGCTAAAGCTCCAATTGGCCTCTTTTCAGGGGCCCTTTGACTTGTTATTGCACTTAATTAAACAGATGAAAGTGGATATTAATGATATCCCTATGGCTGAAATTACCAGTCAGTACTTGGCTTATCTTCACTCCATGCAAGAGTTAGAGTTAGATCAAGCTGGTGATTACTTAGTGATGGCTGCCACGCTCTTGGAAATCAAGAGTCGTCTGCTCCTACCTATCGAGCCGGATGCTGAATTGGATGGCGACTATGAGCCTGGTGATCCACGTCAAGTGTTGGTGCAACAACTGCTCTTGTATCAACAATTCCAAGATGTGTCCTCACTACTAGAAATGCGTCAAGAAGCTCGTGCAGCGCTCTTTTCTAAGCAAGCAGATGACTTGTCGGACTATCAGGACCAAATCCCGCTACAAGAAGGGGAAATTAGCCTGGATCAACTGGTGGCGCGTATGCAAGATGTCTTGGCCCGCCAACTAGCTCGGCAGCCCTTGGAACGTCAAATTCATCATGATCCTTTGACAGTGGAGCAGAAGATGGATGATATTTTAGCGCGTTTGGGACGACTAGAGCAGCAAGAACGCTTGTCTTTTGAACAGTTGATTGACAAAGCAAGTCGCCCGGAGATTATCACGACCTTTATGGCGCTTCTGGAGCTAGTACGTAAGCAGTTCATTGTTTTCTACCAGGCTGAGGCCTTGGCACCAATTGAAATTGAAAAAATAGACGGAGTCGAATAGATGGAATTAATTACCCGCCTGCATGGCATTATCTTTGTAACAGGAATTGAAGGGGTCAGTCGTAAAGATTTGGCGGCTAGCCTTCAGGTGCCCTTAAATCAAGTGACAGATGCCTTGCAACAACTACAATTGAATTTACAGGAAGACCCACTGTCACCTGTAGAATTGGTTAACTACAATGACCAATACCGTCTGGTGACTAAGTCTGAGTTGGCGCCTGATGTGGAGGCCTATGCTCACTCGCCCTTTACCCAGAAGCTCAGTCGTGCTGCCGTTGAGACGCTAGCTATTGTAGCTTATCGCCAGCCTATTACCCGTATGGGGATTGATGAGATTCGTGGCGTGTCCAGTATTACTATGCTACAAAAGTTACTTGCCCGCGACTTGATTCGTGAGGTTGGTCGACTCGAAGCACCGGGGCGTCCAGTTCTCTATGGGGTAACAGATTACTTTATGGACTATTTCGGTCTCAAGTCTTTAGAAGATTTACCAAATATTGAGCCACTTAACCTCAATGATGAGGTCACTTCGGATGAATTATTTAATACTAAGCAATGGCAGATTAGTCTAGATGACGAGGCGTCTTATCAGGATGCGCCATTTCTTGATTCCGATTTAGAAGAAGGGGAGGAGGATTAGATGGATCGTTTGCAGAAAGTAATGGCCCATGCAGGTATTGCTAGTCGTCGTAAATGCGAAAGCCTGATTACCGATGGCCGGGTCAGCGTTAATGGCAAGACAGTTCGTGAATTAGGGACTCAGGTATCCAGTAAGGATCGTATAGAAGTAGATGGCGTGCCAATCTATCGGGAAGAACCTCGCTACATTTTGATTAATAAGCCAAGACATGTCATAAGTGCTGTGTCTGATGACAAGAACCGTCAAGTCATCCTAGACTACATTCAAGGCATTGAAGAGCGAATTTATCCAGTCGGACGTTTGGACTATGATACGACTGGGCTTCTGCTCTTGACCAACGATGGGGCTTTTGCTAATCAACTCATGCATCCGCGCCATCAAATTGATAAGGTCTATGTTGCCAAAGTCAAAGGGATTCCATCTGAAAAGGCACTTGCTCGACTTGAAGCCGGCATTGTGTTAGACGGTAAGAAGACTGCCAAAGCCAAGGCTCAGCTCTTAAGCCAGAATCTGGATAACCAGACGGCAATTGTAGAACTGACCATTCGTGAAGGTTGGAATCATCAAGTTAAGCGTATGTTTGAAGCGGTGGGGCACCCAGTCAACAAACTCAAGCGGGAACGCTATGCTTTCCTGACTCTAGGCAAGCTCTTGCCAGGAGAATGGCGTGAGTTAACGGCTCATGAAGTCAATAAGCTTAAGCAAATGAGTCAGAGCGAGGGACAAGCCGGACAAGAAGCAAGGAAAGCTAAACCTAAGCGTATAATGGGGCGTCCAACTGGTCAAAAGCCGTCTCGCAAATCACCTGCGTCTAGCTCAGGTCGTAAGGCAAGAAAAGGGCAGTCCAAGTCCATGACTACCAGAAATTTTAAATAAGAAGATGCCCGGCTAGTCAAGTCGGGCATCTTGTGCTATAATGAAAGTATCAATCGAATAAAACAATTAGTCTTCAGGGCAGGGTGAAATTCCCGACCGGTGGTAAAGTCCACGAGCCTAGCATCTTAGGGTCTAGGTTGAACTGGTGAAATTCCAGTACCGACAGTAAAGTCTGGATGGGAGAAGTAAGCTAATTAACAGATAGATTCACAGGGTTTATTTGTCTTTGCTGCGTTTACTTTCCCAAGTAAGCGTATTTTTTTGGCTTCTAGAAGACGAATAAAAGGAGGAATATCTATGAAAAACATGCGATTGACACGTCAAGTATTACTGGCTATTTTAGGGGCCTGGGCAGTGGTTTTCCGACTGCTCGATTTTCCCTTGTTGCCATCGGCACCTTTTCTTAAGTTCGACTTTAGTGATGTGCCGGTCTTCATCGGGCTCTTGATTAATGGACCAATTGGGGCTGCAGTGGTAGCTTTCATCCGCGATTTCATTGAATATCTGCGTAAGGGAGGAGAAGCAGGGATTCCGCTAGGGGTCAGCATGAGTTTCATTGGCACCATGACCATGATGTTGATGCTACATTTTTACCTGCGTCGCAAGAAGGGCACATGGCAACTTAAGCAGATTGTGCTCACATGTGCCAGCTTGGCTGTTAGCTTGACTTTTATTATGAGCTTGCTCAATTATTACATTGCGCTTCCTATCTATGTAGAGGTCATGCATTGGCCAATCAAAAATATGATGGAAATGGTCTTAGTAGCCATTGTGCCATTTAACTTACTTAAGGGAGCTATCTTAGGGATTCTCTTGTCCTTGGTTTACAACCAATTCAAGGCATATCTGATTAAGAGAAGCTTCTTGCTAGCGAACTACCAATAAGAAGGAAAATGACCGGGACTAGTCCCGGTCATTATTTATGTGCTTATACTTAGTGTGAAGTTGCAGAGGTATCGTCTACTTCCTCGATCGCTCGAGTTGGACAATCGAAGATAGCAGAACGCGCTAAAAGCTGTGCTTGCTCAGTGGCATCTTCTTGCACAAAAGCAATCCCATCGTCTTCACAATCAAAAACTTGTGGGTAATTGAGATAACACTTACCACAAGCAATGCATTTTTCTGATTGAATAATTAACTTAGACATGCTAAATCCTCCTTTTATGTTACAGAAGTATTACAGCGACTTATCAAATTCGTATAAAAGCGTTTACTTCCACTGTATTTTTAGCACAGGTCGCTTAGAATATGGTACTATAAATTAGTAAATACTAATATGTGCAACATGTGCCCCTCACGGATCTAGTCACATTGTATCATATTTTAGGAGGAATTTTGATGTCTGAAGAACAAAAATCAAATTTCGATCAAGAGAATTTGAATGAATCATCAAATCAATCATCGGAAACGTCAAGCAGATTTAGAATGCCTTGGAACAACAAATTTGGTGAAGACGAAAACTTAAAAAACCGCCAATATTCACGATCAGCTCGTAACCAACCAGAACGTGAGGCAACTACCTTATCCAAGGTCTTGCTCTTTATGGTTATCTGCGTATGTATTGTACCATTTATCCTCTTCTTCTGGGTAAATGCGTCACGTCCACAGAATCCATCACCACGGACTGCTTCACAAGTATCAATCTCTCGTGCCGAAAGTTCAAGTGCAAGCTCTAGCAGCACTAGTGAATCTAGTTCTGCTGTTGCCTCAGCTTCAAGCATTGAGTCAAAAGCAAGTGAATCTGGTCAAGGCTTGAATAACCAGCAAGGTGAACAACCTAACCAAAACCAACAAGGCCACCAACAAGGCCAAAACCAGCAAGGCCAACAACAAGGTCAAAACCAACAAGGTCAGCAACAGCAAAACCAAGGTGGTACGACTTATGTGGTACAAGCAGGGGATTCCTGGTACCGGATTGCAGCCAATAATGGGGTTTCTCTAGATGCCTTGTTAGCTGCTAATGGTGCGACGGTTGAAACAACCATCTTACCTGGTCAAACTATTGTTATCCCATAAAAAATTGAGAATTCCCTAGTTTTAGGGTAGAATAGAGCTTAGGAAACTAAGCTCTATTTTTTTGTAGAGAGATAGAAGAGGATGAAGCATAGATGACACATTTGACAATCGCAATTGACGGGCCTGCTTCCTCAGGCAAGAGTACGGTCGCTAAGTTATTGGCTGGCCAATTAGGTATTACCTACATTGATACAGGAGCTATGTATCGTGCGGTTACCTTAGCGGCGCAGCGCCAAGGAGTGAGTGTAGAGGATCAGGCGGCCTTAGAGAACCTATTAGCCCAACTTGATTTGTCCTTCCGTCGCCAAGATGGAGTACAACACGTATACCTAGGGGAGGAAGATGTCTCATCTGCTATTCGTAGTGTTGCGGTGACGCAAGCGGTCTCTGAAGTATCGGCTCAGCCCCAAGTTCGTGAGGCTTTGGTTGCCATGCAACAAGCCATGGCTGCCAAAGAATCCGTGGTAATGGACGGGCGGGACATTGGTACCGTGGTATTGCCTAATGCCAGCATTAAATTTTTCTTTGTCGCCGATGTAGCAGTTCGTGCTGCACGTCGTTATAAGGAAAACATTGAACGGGGCATGACCGATCAGACCTTGGCTGAAATTGAAGCGGATATTGAAGCGCGTGATCTCTATGATAGTACTCGTGAACACAGTCCGCTTAAACAGGCAGAAGATGCTATCTTAGTTGATACCAGCCATGAGACCTTGGATTCACTTTTGACCAAACTTACGGAGATGATTCAAAAGCGAATGTAAGGCCTTAAAAACCAAGCAAAATTCGACTATTAAAGAATAAATTGCAATTATGACTAGACTAATCGGTTAGAATTTGATAAAATAGGTGCTAAGTAGGTTCACAAATCGTAAAAATTTTCTGAACAACGCTTGAGTATTGCCTTAGGAGGAACTGGTAGATGACAGAAACTGTAGAAAACCAACAATTACAAACAATGGAGGATGCTTTGGATAGCGTCTTAGACATCAAACCTGGTGATGTCGTAAAAGGGGACGTCTTGGCTTTTGAAGATAACCAAGTACGTGTCTCAATTAAAGAAAGTGGCGGTTTAGAAGGTGTAATTCCACGTCGTGAACTTTCAGCAAAACCATTCAACGAATTTACTGAAGTGGTAAACATCGGTGACGAAGTTGAAGTAGTGGTTTTAAAACCAATCCGTGATAAAGAAAACGGGAACTTCTTACTCTCAAGAAAACGTCTTGAGTCTAAGAAAGTTTGGGCTGAGCTCAAAGAAAAATTCGATAACAAAGAAATCATCACAGCACCTGTTAAAGAAGCTGTTAAAGGTGGTTTAGTAGTAGATTTAGGCTTACGCGCTTTCGTGCCAGCTTCTATGGTTGATTCTTTCTACGTAGAAGATCTCAAAGTATACGTAGGTCAAACCTTAGACTTTGTCATCGTTGAACTTGATGAAAAAGAAAACCGCTTAATCCTCTCTCACAAAGAAATCGCTGAACGCGAACGTGCAGAGAAACGTGCAGCTGCTTTAGCTAACTTGGTAGAAGGTTCTATCGTTGAAGGGACAGTTGCTCGCTTAACTAACTTCGGTGCTTTCGTTAACTTGGGCGATGTAGATGGTTTAGTTCACTTGAGCCGCATCTCTCACTCTCACATCCGCAAACCAGGCGATGTCTTGAACGTAGGCGACAAAGTAAATGTTAAAGTACTTTCAGTTAACCCAGAAGACGGCCGTGTATCCCTCTCTATCAAGGATACTTTAGAAGGTCCATGGGAAAACATCCAAGAAAAAGCTGGTGAAGGGACTGTCCTCAAAGGGACTGTTAAACGCTTGACTGACTTTGGTGCTTTCGTAGAAGTTTTACCTGGCGTAGAAGGTTTGGTTCACATTTCTCAAATCTCTCACGAGCACATTGCAACACCAGGTGAGAAATTACAAGAAGGTCAAGAAGTTGACGTGAAAGTATTGAGCGTTAACCCAGAAGACCAACGTTTATCATTGTCTATCAAGGCTTTGTTGGAACGTCCAGCACGCCCTGAAGGTGAAGTAAGCGACAAACCAAAACGCGAATCAAAACCACGTAAACCTAGAGCTAAAGCTGAACCAGCTCCTACCATCGTAGCAGAAGCTGAAGGTTTCACTTTAGGTGATGTGTTAGCTGGTGCTTTCGGCGACCTTAACACCGAAGAATAAGCCACTGTAACCACGAAAGACTGGCCTGAGTGTCAGTCTTTTTCGTGTCATAAACCATAAATGAAGGAGGAGACCTTATGTCCATGCCAACCGTGGCCCTCGTAGGCCGCCCAAATGTGGGAAAGTCCACAATATTTAACCGATTGGTGGGGGAGAGACTCTCCATTGTTGAAGATTATCCAGGGGTGACGCGTGACCGTATCTATGCGACGGGTAAATGGTTAGGCCGTGAATTCCGTGTCATTGATACCGGTGGGATTGATATGATTGATGAGCCTCTTATGGATCAAGTGCGCTACCAAGCTGATATTGCCATGGAAGAGGCAGATGTCATTGTTTTCTTGACTAGCATGCAAGAAGGTTTGACGGATGCAGATGAGGCCATCGCCCATCGCTTGCACCGAACTAATAAACCAGTTGTCCTGGCTGTCAATAAGGCAGATAACCCAGAAATGCGCCAAATGGTCTATGATTTTTATGCCTTGGGACACGGCGATCCCTATCCTATTTCTGGTTCCCATGGGACGGGTTTAGGGGATCTCTTGGATGCAGTGGTGAGCCATTTTCCAACAGACTTGGCTGAAGCTGAGGAAAAAGATGTCATCAAGTTCTGCTTTATTGGTCGTCCTAATGTCGGTAAGTCCAGTTTAGTTAACGCCATTCTTAAGGAAGAGCGGGTCATTGTCTCCAATATTGAAGGGACCACGCGTGAAGCAGTCGATACCCATTTCACAGATGAAGAGGGGACGCGCTATACCATGATTGACACTGCCGGTATTCGTAAGCGAGGCAAGGTCTACGAAAACACTGAAAAGTATTCAGTGCTGCGGGCTATGTCCGCCATTGAACGTTCCGATATTGTCTGCTTGGTTTTAGATGCTGAGACTGGGATTCGGGAACAAGATAAGAAGGTAGCCGGATATGCCTATGAGGCAGGCAAGGGCATGGTCATTCTGGTCAATAAATGGGATGCAGTAGACAAGAGTGATAAACTCTTTGAGACCTTTACCAAGGAGATTCGTGCGCATTTCCAATATTTGACTTTTGCGCCAATCCTCTTCGTTAGTGCTCATACAGGCCAACGTCTTAATAAGTTACCTGAACTCTTGAAGACCATCTACGATAATCGTCACCGTCGCATTCAATCTTCAGTCTTGAACGATGTCTTAATGGATGCAGTCGCTATGAACCCAACCCCAACAGATAAAGGCCGTCGCCTCAAGATTTACTACTTAACTCAAGTGGCTGTCAACCCACCAACCTTCGTGGCTTTTGTTAATGATGTTGAGCTCATGCACTTCTCTTATGAGCGTTTCTTAGAGAACCAATTGCGTCAATCATTTTATTTTGAGGGAACCCCGATTAAATTGATTACGAGAGCGCGACAATAAGGCGAAAAGTGCTAAAAAATCAAATTTTAAAGGGCGAATCTATTGTATTAAAGCCTATTATGTGGTAATCTATACAAGAAATAGCAATCTGCTATGGAAAAACGCGTAACCACGCATACTTTAGGAGGAGTTTTATTATGGCAAACAAAGCTGAATTAGTAGAAAAAGTAGCAGCTAAAACTAACTTAACTAAGAAAGATGTAACAGCAACTGTTGAAGCGTTGTTCGAAACCATCCAAGAAACTTTATCAAAAGGTGAAAAAGTTCAAGTAATCGGCTTCGGTACTTTCGAAGTACGTGAACGTGCAGCTCGTAAAGGCCGCAACCCACAAACTGGTAAAGAAATCAAAATCGCTGCAAGCAAGGTTCCAGGTTTCAAAGCTGGTAAAGCCTTGAAAGACGCTGTTAAATAATAACAGTCATTCATAAGTAAGTAACAGAGGTTGAAACTTAGCTTTCAGCCTCTTTTTTTGCTTAGGGCAAGTGACTTGATAGTAAAAAGGACCTGGGAGTTTAACCCAGGTTCCTAGTTATTTTATGCTACAAAAGCTCCATGACATCCACCATGTCTTTAAAGTGCTCAGTCTGATTATAGGCAATGAGCTGGAATTGGCCATGTAGGTATTTAACGGTTGTTACGGAGGCATTGGCTAAGGGTTCGCCTAACTCGAAATCCGCTACTAGACCATGGATGAGGTTCTGAATGGTGAGGCCATGACAGACTACCAAAATTGTCTGGTCGCTGCCAGCATGACGATTTAAGAG
Source organism: Abiotrophia defectiva (assembly GCA_963546405.1). GTDB lineage: Bacteria > Bacillota > Bacilli > Lactobacillales > Aerococcaceae > Abiotrophia > Abiotrophia defectiva_A. The sequence goes on from CAUUNL010000003.1 coordinate 14,807, forward strand.
TTCTAAGAGGCCTGTTTCGACACGTTGCCAGAATTCTAGATAGTTTTCTGCCAAGCCAGTTGGATCAGAGGCCTTCATCTTGTTCATAGTCGCCTCTACTTGGATGCCAGCATCACGTGGTAATCCCAATTCATGATTGGTTTCAGCAATCATGTCCCGCCAGACAGATTGTGCTTCAAGGCCTTCGTAATAGCCGAAGAAGACTTCACGGAATTCTGGCATGGGGGTAATGGTTAAATCTTGGCTATGGTGATTTTCTTCTAATAAAATCTGAGCCGTTTTGATGGTCCGACCCAAATCGCTCGTATAGACAGCATCGAACTTGACGTCCGCAAGTCCACGGCCTGATTGGTGGACAATTTCCAAGCCTTCTGGGGTCAAAGGGGCATCAGCCCAGCCTTGGAAACGTCCCAAACGATTGAGATAGGTTTCGCCATGTCTGACGAAGTAGAAAGTAACACCTTTAGTCATTGGATAGCCTCCTTATCTTATACAGTTTCATTATATCATTCTGACTCCCGACTGTCATCTGAGGTTATGTTTTTTGCTTATAACCAACTATAGGAATAAAATCATCTAAAAGACTTGGCCAGTAAGTGCATTTTAGGCCAAAATGTGGTAACCTTAATATTGTCTATTCTACTTTGCAAAATGCAGAGAACTATTCAACTATAAACAACAAGGGAATGATTATTAATGAGAACAGTGAGACGCCTGAATAACCATTCAGAGTCGCGCATTGATTATGGGATTATCCTGAACGTCATGATTTTGGCCATTATTGGGTTAGCGAGCCTTTATGCCACCACCGTCATGATTGAGAACAAATCCATTTTGCCGACACTCTACCATGCCCTCTGGTACTGTATTGGGGCCATTGCTATTTTAGTGGCTATTCAATTTGATAGTGAGCAATATTGGAAGCTATCTACAATCTTTTATGGAGTGGGGCTGGTCCTCTTGATTGCCGTCCTCTTCTTCCACGACCGAGGGTTAGCTGCCGATACAGGGGCACGTTCCTGGTTCCGCTTAGGACCGATTAGTTTCCAACCTTCGGAAATTTTTAAGATTGCCTATATTGTCTTTATGGCTCGGATTATTACGGAACATAATAATGAATACACCAACCGTAGCATCAAAACAGACTGGTTACTACTAGGGAAAATTCTTCTATTTGCTGCCCCGGCACTTTTCTTGATTCAACGTCAAAATGACTTGGGGACCAACTTAGTCTTGCTAGCTATTACTGCGGGCATGGTGTTAATGTCAGGTATTTCTTGGAAAATTCTATTACCCATTACCTTAATCGTCACCATTGTAGGGGGGACGCTCATTTACTTAGCTGCCTTCCAACGTGATTTCTTGCTGAGTACGGGATTAGTTCGACCTTACCAAATTGCCCGGATTGACTCTTGGTTCCGTCCATTCGATGACACACGTGGGGATGCCTATCAGTTGGCTCAATCCATTAAGGCCATTGGATCAGGACAGTTATCTGGTAAGGGATTTGGTATCTCTCAAGTACCTGTGCCAGTCCGTGAGTCTGACTTTATTTTTACAACCATTGGCGAAAACTTTGGTTTCATTGGGGCAGGGGTGCTACTCTTTGTCTACTTCATGTTAATTTACCAAATGGTGCAAACTTGCTTTGAGACTAAGAATGAATTCTACACCTATATTGCGACAGGTGTTATCACTATGATTATGTTCCATATTTTAGAAAACATTGGGATGAATATTGGGCTCCTGCCTATTACAGGGATTCCGCTACCTTTCGTTTCGCAAGGGGGTTCTGCTCTCTTGGGGAATATGATAGGGATTGGCTTGATACTTTCCATGCGTTATCACCATCGTTCCTACATGTTCTCTAGCCAGAACGACTCGGAATTTTAATCGTTGAAGAAAGGATTAAGTACTATGAAACGTTATGGCAATCAACTTTGGGTCCAAGTAGTTGGCCCTGACCGTTACCGTATCGGCATGACAGACCAGCTCCAATGTGATGCAGGCGATATCTCTTACGCCAATATCGCCCCACTAGGAGCATTAGATGTCGATGATACCCTCGTTAATTTAGAAGCTTCTAAGGCGGCCATTGAGGTCGCTAGTCCCCTCAAAGGTCAAGTAGTAGCGCGAAATGAGGCGGCAGAAGCAAATCCTAGCCTCTTGGATTCTAAGAATCCGGCGGACCACTGGCTAATTGAATTAAGCCAAGTGGATACTCAGGCTTTTGAGGCGCTCGCAGAAGAGGAATAACCCCACTCACTAGCTCTATGGCTAGATATAGAAAGAAGGAATGACCATGCGGCCAGTAATCGGTGTAACGGGCAACATTATGCAAGCCCCTGAAGATAAATTCAAATCTTTTAAGGTAAACTACTCCCCTTGGGGATATACGGAAGCAGTACGCTTGGCCGGTGGGACCCCGGTCATCCTACCTATGACGGAGCCGACTTGTGCTGCCCACTACGTGAGCCTCATTGATGGTCTGGTTTTGACCGGCGGGGAGGATATCTCACCTTATCTCTATAATGAAGAGCCCCATGTCAATATTGAAGCTACTTCGCCAACGCGGGATGCGGTCGAAACAGCTCTTATTAAGGAGGCCTTGGCTCAGGGCAAACCTATCTTAGCTATTTGCCGAGGCATGCAACTGGTCAACGTTGTTCTGGGCGGTAACCTCTATCAGGATTTAGCAGGTCAGGCCAATGTGACCATTCAGCACGTCCAAAAATCACGTCCAAGCATGGCAACCCATTCCATCAAGGTAAAAGCCGGTAGCTACCTGTCTCAATTAGTGGCCGATGGTTGCCTTATTAACTCCATTCACCACCAAGCCATTCGTGAATTAGGAGAGGGCTTAATCGTGTCAGCCCGCAGTAAGGATGGAGTTATCGAAGCGATTGAAAGCCAAGAAGGTTCCCTCATTCTGGGAGTTCAATGGCATCCAGAGCGCTTGACCAAACACGATGAATGCAGCATGGCGATTTTCCAAGATTTAATCGAGCGCGCGCTTGAGGCTAAGCAAGCCTAGGTAAAGCCAAGGAGTAAATAGAAGGGAGGGAACAGGCATGACTTTTCAAGCTAGCATCAGCCAAATCCGCAAGGGCCAATTAGGGGCCAATTACTTTCTAGTTGGTACCGAGCGCTATTTGCGGCAACAGTTGCAGGATGCCCTGATTGATCAAGTAGATCAGGCAGGTAGCTTTGAAGTTAGTCGCTTTGACTTGAATGACACGGAATTAGCTGCCATTCTGGACGAGGCAGATGCCTTCTCTTTCTTTGCAGATAAGCGTGTTGTCCTGATTGATAATGCCCAAGTCCTAGTCTCAAACTCTAAGGTTAAGGTTGATGACCAAGACCAGAAGCGACTCCTAGCCTACTTGGCAGATCCTAATCCTGGCAGCTTGCTGATTTGGCTCTGTGACAGCAACCAAGTGGATAAACGCAAGAAGCTGACCAAGGCTTTTCAGACGCATGCCAAATGGGTCGATGTGGCGCCCTTAGACGCTAAGGAAATGGGGGCCTACCTACAGGCCTATCTGGCAGACAGCACGCTCCAGATTAGCCGTGAGGGGCTAGAAGAGTTACGTATGAGGGTCAATGATGATTTGACCTTGGCTATGGCGGAGCTCCACAAATTGGCCCAATATAGCAACCAAGGCAAGCCTATCACCCTAGAAGTTATCAAAGACTTGGTACCGAGAAGCCTTGAGACGGATGTTTTTAGCTTGTCGCAGGCAGTCTTGAAGAGAAAGTTGAGTCAGGCGGTCCAAATCTACCAAGATCTACTCCTAGCCAAACACGAGCCCGTGGCCTTGCACGCGCTCCTAGTCAGTCAGTTTCGTTTGTTGATTCAAGTCAAATTGCTTGGACACCAGGGCTATCAGCAAGCTGAGATAGCGCAACAATTGAGCGTCCATCCCTATCGCGTTAAATTGGCTTTAGAGACGGTTAGACGCTTAGATTTAAGACAGCTCTATGATTTCTATGATGCCTTAGCGGAGGCTGATTTTCAGCTCAAACAAGGCATTGGCGTCAAGGAGATACAATTTGACTTGCTAGTGAGTCGTTATATCACAGGAAGTCCCTAATTACTGGAACAGATAGCTGTTCCAGTAATTTTTTGGTTTCAAGGGCAAAAAAAATAAGCTACCCTCAAGGTAGCCTACTTTCTTAGTTAGCTTTAAGTAAACGAGCCAAACGTGACTTGTCACGAGCTGCTTTGTTTTTGTGGATTAAACCTTTAGTTGCTGCGCTGTCGATTTCTTTAGCAGCTAGACGGAATAATTCCTCAACGTTTGCTTCGCCAGCTTCTACCGCAGAACGGAAACGTTTAACCGCAGTACGCATTGCAGAAACGTGTGCACGGTTGCTTTCAGTCTTAGTAGCTGTTTGACGGATACGTTTTTTTGCTGATGGGTTGTTAGCCATTTGAGTCACCTCTTTCATTGCGATTTGTCTATAGTCCGAAGGACTAAGTCAACAAGCCTTATTATACATGAAAACCCGGTCAGGATGCAATAAAAAGATGGAAAATAATTCAAATTCGTCTAGCTTAGCTTCTAAGTCCTTGGACTAGACAGGGGACTAGGTTTTTGTTATCATGAGAAATGAAGCGAAAATTTGTTCGCGCATGGATTGAGCAGTCAGAAGGAGGAGAGGGCATGGATTTTCAATTAGTAGCTCCCTATAGCCCAAGTGGGGATCAACCGGAAGCAATTGAAGCCTTGGTCCAAGGTGTCAATGATGGCGTTAAGGAGCAGGTCTTGCTAGGGGCGACAGGGACCGGTAAGACCTTTACTATTGCCAATGTTATTAAGCAAACGGGCAGACCAACCTTGGTTTTGGCCCATAATAAGACCCTAGCCGGGCAGCTTTATAGCGAGCTCCTAGAATTTTTCCCAAACAATGCGGTCGAGTACTTTGTCTCCTACTATGACTACTATCAGCCTGAAGCCTATGTGCCATCGTCTGACACTTATATTGAAAAAGATGCCAGCATTAACGATGAAATCGACAAGCTCCGCCATTCGGCTTCTTCTGCCTTAATTGAACGCCGTGATGTCATTGTGGTGGCCTCTGTTTCCTGTATTTACGGCTTGGTTGACCCTGAGAACTACCGCAATCATGTCTTGTCCTTGCGAGAAGGCATGGAGATAGCTCGTAATCTTCTCCTAGCGCGTTTGGTTGAAATGCAATTTGTCAGAAATGACATTGACTTTCAACGGGGGACCTTCCGAGTAAGAGGCGATGTAGTGGAAATCTTCATGGCTTCGCGCGACAAGGAAGTGGTCCGAGTGGAATTCTTCGGGGATGAGATAGAACGTATCCGCGTCGTTGATTTCCTAACCGGCGAAATTAAGTATGATGTAGACCATTATCCTATTTTCCCTGCGACTCACTTTGTGGCCAGCCAAGAACAGACAGCAGTGGCAGTCGAGTCCATTCGTCAAGAATTGGAAGAGCGCCTAGCCGAATTACGAGCAGACAATAAATTGTTAGAAGCGCAACGCCTGGAGCAAAGAACCACCTATGATTTGGAAATGATGCTGGAGATGGGCTACTGTAGTGGGATTGAGAACTATTCGCGCCATATTGATGGTCGGGCACCAGGTCAAGCTCCATATACACTCTTAGACTTCTTCCCAGATGACTTTCTGATTGTCGTGGATGAGTCTCATATCACCATGTCGCAAATCCGTGGTATGTATAATGGTGACCGGGGCCGCAAGCAGCAGTTGATTGATTACGGCTTCCGTTTGCCAAGTGCGCTGGACAATCGACCTTTGCGCTTAGAAGAGTTCGAAGAACATGTGAACCAGATTATTTATGTTTCTGCGACGCCAGGACCTTATGAGCTAGAGCATACGGGTGGTGAGGTCATTCAACAAATCATCCGGCCAACGGGCCTCTTGGACCCAGTAGTTGAAGTGCGGCCAATTGAAGGTCAGATTGATGATTTAGTGGCTGAAATTAAGGCTCGGACTGAGCGAGATGAGCGGGTCTTCATCACGACCCTCACCAAGAAAATGGCGGAAGATTTGACCGACTACCTCAAGGAGCTAGATATCAAGGTCAAGTACCTGCATAGTGATATTAAGACCCTGGAGAGAACGGAAATTATTCGCGACCTTCGTCTAGGTGTCTTTGATGTCTTAGTTGGGATTAACCTCTTACGGGAGGGCTTGGACGTTCCAGAAGTCACCCTGGTAGCTATTCTGGATGCAGACAAGGAAGGCTTCCTACGGAGCGAACGCTCCTTGGTACAAACCATAGGCCGGGCAGCCCGTAATGCGAATGGACGCGTCATTATGTATGCGGATCAAATTACGGCTTCGATGCAGTATGCCATTGAAGAAACAGAGCGACGTCGTTCCATTCAGATGGCCTACAACCAAGAACATGGGATTGTTCCTCAAACCATCAAGAAGGAGATTCGCGATTTAATCCGGATTACCCACGATGTAGAAAACGAGGACAAGCAGGAGTCCCTCCTCAAGCAGTTCCGCAAGCTGTCTCGTCTACAAAGAGAAGAGCAGTTGGAACGATTGGAGATGGAAATGCGCCAGGCCGCCAAGGATCTCAATTTCGAAGCAGCCGCCGATCTGCGTGACATGATTATGGAACTTAAGGGTGCCTATAAATAGATCAAAAGGCAGGAAGTCACTTCCTGCCTTTTGATCTATTTACAGGGCAGGTAGGTAAATTTTCTGGCATCATTTGATAAAATTCGGCAGATTTGAGTAAATCAGTCTTTCCATTCTTGCTTAAATCTCCTATAATAGAAGTGTCTATATATTTAAGCAAAGAATAAGGTGATGGTATGCAACAGGAGGTAAAATTACGAGGACTAGATGGACTTAAAGGTCTACTTTTATTGGTTCTTATAGGCGTTGGGATTTTTCAAGGTGACTTATTGGCGGGCCAATTGGTTCCCCTCGGTCTCTTCACTGTACTTGGCTATCAATGGGCCTATCGTTTAGAACGGCAGCAGGATGTCCCCTTTTGGCGTCACTGGCAAGCCGTCTGGTCCGCGTGGTTGCCAGTTCTGTGGTTGACCTCTATCACCACGATTGGCCTTTTGGTGCTAGATTTTTCGCTTTTAAATCAGAGTAAATTTGACTTGATTTTTAGTCCTCTCTTAATCGAAAATGTCAGACAGCTTTGGCTAGGTGGGGTGACTAGCTTAAGTCTTGATGCCGCAAGTGGTCTCAAGAGTTTATGGTATCTAGGCCATGGGGTACAAGTAGCGGGGCTAGTTGCACTGATTAGCTGGCTTTTAGGTCGTACTAGTCTAAGCCTGCTAGGTAAGGGCATGGTCTGGATGGTTGTTCAGGCTAGCCTATGGCTATTGGCTGGTTTTGGTGTGATGAATGGTAGCCCACTGGCTTATATAGAGCTAGCCTTTTATGCCTTGGCTTTTTTGTCTGGGGTTTCCCTGGTCTACCTAGTGCCAGTTCTGCTCAATCAAATTTACCGTCTGTCTAGTAAGTATGTCTTATTAATGGGTTTAGGCCTAGTCGGTAGCTTAATTCTTCTGACCTTCTTCCTTAGCCAAACTTGGACAACTGCGCTCATGGGTCTGGTATGGACTGCAGTAGTACCACTCTTTACCACTTGGCTTATCTTGTCTTACGTAGCCGGGACTCCAGTCTTGCGCCGTATCCTTGAGTTTTCAGCATGTGTAGCCTTGGGCCATCGTCTCATTCATTATTATGTGGCCTATGCCTTTGTAACTTTCTGGTTAGCAAATGGTCCCTTCTGGTTACAAGTGATTCTAGCAATCTTGTTGGGTGAAGTGCTCTACTGGCTCTTGGTAAAGGGATTACCGCAACTTTACTTCTTCAATGGTCGCTCTTGGATTAGCGATTATTATGCCCTCTATCAAGCTATGGCTGAAAAGAATCTCAAGACCTGGCAGTTAGTCGGTGCCATTGTCATCTTCCTTTTACTCTTTGTTAGCATTTGTGTCCTAGGTTTACTAGTTTTGATTCAGTAAATCAGGTCTATAAATAACAAACAGCAAGCCTTAATAATTTAGGCTTGCTGTTTTTATTAGGCTTCCTAGCCAATGAAATCCTTCATTAGGCTAGGGAGTTTTTCACTAATCTGATGGGGTAGGACCACCCACTGAGTCTGAGCCATTTCTTGTGCCAGGTAGGAGTGGAGGAAAACGGCACTGCATAGGGCTAAATTAAAGTCATCTGGGAATTGAGCCAAAAAGGCAGCGACCATTCCAGCCAGGGTGTCGCCCATGCCACCGGTCGCCATGGCAGGTGTGCCGACTGTCAATTGGTAGCAGGAACCATCCGTCAGATAGAGCTCTGTACCTGGTTTTTTGAGTACTAGGTTGAAGCCAAGTTGTTTTTGAGCGGTCTGATTGGCTTGAGGGGTCTGGTCTTCAATAGCAAGGTCAGATAGGCGTTGCCATTCAGCCTGGTGGGGCGTGATAACTACAGGCACTCCACTAGGTAAGGGGTGGGGATGACGAGCCAAAAGCGTTAAGGCATCGCCATCTAAGACCAACTTTTGTCCAGGCTTTAGCCAATCTAAAATCCGATGCAGACGTTGGCAGGAAAAAGCGTCCAGTCCCATGCCTGGACCAAGCAAAACTAGATCAGCTGCCTGAGTTAACCCCTTAAGCTGAGCTAGGTTAGACCAGTCACTGACCATGGCTTCAGGTAGACGTGAATGGAGGGCCGTGTGGTTGGCGACATCAGTGGCAATGGTCGTGAGGCCACTACCTGCGTAGACAGCCGCTTGAGCAGCTAGAATAATGGCGCCACCTAGCTGAGCATTGCCACCTACTAAGAGCGTCCGCCCAAAAGTTCCCTTGTGGGATTGGCTAGGTCGCTTAGGTAAACGATGGGCTAGCCCATCGTAAGTTAAAGGCTGAAACATGACAGTCACTCCTTTGGACTTAGGTCTTATACACTTTTATTATAGCACTTCTAGTTCAAACTAGGCTAGTTTCGCCTAGCCATTGGTGGGAGAGAGTGAGCCAATATTCTGCATATAAGCTAATAAACTGACCTATCTCTTGGGACGAGTGCCTAAAAATCAACTAATATTCCTGATTTTGGGCATTTTTAACAGCCTAGTCATTGAATTTTTGGCGTATTTGTTACATAATAAAGAACATAGATAATCGTGAAAGGACGTGTTAATATGGCTGAAACCTGGTCTAAGCTGGTAGTCTCACTCGACACCCTGGATCCAGCGATGATTGACTTACTCAGTCATCTCCTCTTTGAAGCTGGGGCCATTGGGGTGGAAGTGGATTATGCCCAAGGTTATTTGGAGAACCACCCTAATTTATTTGGAGAATTAGCGGAACCACTGCCCAAAGAACGTCTGGAGCACGAGACAGAGCTAATCGCCTTCTTCGAAGTGATGCCAGATCTAGATAGTCTCAAGACCCAGTTGGAGAGTCAGTATAGTGATCCGCTAAGGCTTGAAGCTAGCGAGATTGAAAATGAAAATTGGCAGGAAAATTGGAAGGTTAACTATAAGCCTGAGCGTATTAGTCGCTACCTAACCATTGTGCCGATTTGGGAGGATTACCAAGCCCAAGCGGGTGAACAGGTTATCTACTTGGATCCAGGTTTGGCCTTCGGGACAGGCAATCACCCAACTACTCAATTAGGGGTTCAGGCACTTGAAATGTACTTACGCGGAGGAGAACGCGTCTTAGATGTCGGTACGGGGTCGGGGGTTTTAGCCTTTGTAGCGGCAGCCCTAGGTGCCAAAGAAGTATGGGGCTACGATTTAGACCCTCAAGCTGTTGATAGCGCGCTGCAAAACTTGGTTCACCAGCAGGAGCGTCAAGATGGATTAGCCAAGGTATTCAAGGAAACGCCGATTCATTTCCAAGTTAAGGATTTGCTCAAAGGGGTAGACTGGCCAGTAGAGGTGATTGTAGCCAATATCTTACCTCACATTCTGGTTAATATGTTAGAGGATGCCCATCGCTTACTAACAGAAGATGGTTACCTGATTCTGGGTGGAATTCTCAATGAGAAGGCTGACCAACTGATAGAAGACTTAGAAGCACATGGTTTCCACCTTGTTCAACGGGTCCAACTAAAGGGCTGGACCGGTCTGGTAACCCAGAAGCAAGAGGATTAAAGCATGCAACGTTATTTTATCGACCAAACTGGCTTACTTGTCCAGGACTTAGTGAGCCTGACGGCTGATGATAGTCGGCATTTCCTAAGAGTTATGCGATCTCAGCCTGGTGATAAAGCTTGGCTAGTGACTGGAGACGGGCAATGTTACTTGGCGCAATTAGAAGGAGAGGTAGACCGACTAGCTCAGTTCCGCCTCTTAGAGCTCCAGGCAGAGGCAGACCGAGTAGAATTACCTGTTGAGGTCACCATTGCCTGTGGTTTGTCCAAAAATGATAAGCTAGATTACATTGTTCAAAAAGGAACCGAATGTGGTGCCAGTTATTTTCAACCCCTGGCCCTCAGTCGAGACGTGGTCAAATGGGATAATAAGAAGGCTGGCCAACGCCTAGACCGATTGCAAAAAATTGCCAAGGAAGCGGCTGAGCAATGTCATCGCCTTCGTATTCCTCAGGTCGCCCAGCCCCTAAGCTTAGCTCAATTACTGGCCCAGTCAGCTGACTATGATGTCTGTTTAGTGGCCTATGAAGAAGATGCCAAACAAGGTGAGCATAGTCGTTTACGTCTAGCTTGCCAGACACTTAAGGGGCAAGCAGGTGCCAAGGTCTTAGTTGTTTTTGGTTCAGAAGGAGGCCTGACTCCAGAAGAAGTCGCTCAATTAAGTCAAGCTGGCTTCCAGACGGTTGCCTTAGGACCACGTATTCTCCGCGCGGAGACAGCCCCAATCTATTTCTTATCAGCCCTATCTTATGCCCTAGAACTTGAACTATAAGGAAGGAGTTTATTTTATGGAACTCGCAAAATACATAGATCATACAGCACTTAAGGCCGATACTGGCCGCGCTGCCATTGAAAAGCTATGCCAAGAAGCCCGCGAATATGGCTTTATGTCCGTCTGTGTTAATCCTACTTGGGTGGCTACTGCTCAGTCTTTACTTGCTGGATCAGACGTTAAAGTTTGTACAGTGATTGGCTTTCCCTTGGGGGCTAACACTTCAGCGGTAAAAGCCTTTGAGACCCGCACTGCTATCCAAGAAGGGGCAGATGAAGTCGACATGGTCATTAACATTGGCGCCGCAAAAGATGGCAACTGGGACCTAGTCAAAGCGGATATCCAAGCCGTTGTGGAGGCTGCTAATCATCAAGCCTTAGTTAAGGTGATTTTAGAAACATGTCTTTTATCCAAGGAAGAAATCGTCAAAGCCAGCCAAGTAGCCAAGGAAGCTGGAGCTGACTTCGTCAAGACCTCAACCGGCTTCTCAACTGGCGGCGCGACTGTCCAAGATATTCGCCTCATGCGGGAAACAGTCGGACCTGACATGGGAGTTAAGGCCAGTGGTGGTGTTCAAAATCGAGCAGATGCCTTAGCTATGATTGAAGCGGGCGCCAGCCGGATTGGCGCCTCCAAGGGGATTGCGATTGTAACCGGCCAGGCTACAGGCAATGCACCAGGGAGCTATTAATAATTGCAAGTAAGAAAGGAAGAGTAGGATGGCACAAGCACCAGATTTAACGGCCGCAGATGTCATGGCCCTGTGCGAAAGCTACATGAATGAAAAGCATGTGGCCTTCGTTAAAAAGGCGTTGGATTTCGCCACAGAAGCCCACAAGGAGCAATTTCGCTTATCGGGAGAAGCATACATCGTGCATCCTATTCAAGTTGCTGGAATTCTCGCCCAACTCAAGATGGACCCTGATACGGTCGCGACCGGCTTCCTCCATGATGTGGTGGAAGATACTGACTACACCCTAGAAGACATCGTCCGCGAATTTTCTGAGACGGTCGCCTTCTTGGTAGATGGCGTCACCAAGTTGGGGAAATTTAAGTTCCAGAGTAAGGAAGAAGCCTTAGCAGAAAATCACCGTAAGATGCTCTTGGCCATGGCCAAAGACATGCGGATTATCATGGTTAAACTGGCTGACCGCCTTCATAATATGCGGACCCTTAAGTTCCAAAAGCCGGCTAAGCAAGTGGAAAAATCACAAGAAGCTATTGAGATTTATGCGCCTCTGGCTGACCGTTTGGGGATGAATCTGATTAAGTGGGAGCTAGAAGATATCGCTCTACGCTATACCAATCCCGATGCCTACTATCAGATTGTCAACTTGATGAAGTCTAAGCGGGAAGAGCGCGAGACTTATATTCAAGAGGCTATCAAGGATATTAACGAGGCCATCGAAGAGTTACATATCAAGGCTGATGTCTATGGCCGTCCAAAGCACATTTATTCTATTTATCGTAAGATGGTCAAGCAGAATAAGGATTTTGATGAAATCTATGATCTCTTAGCCATTCGGGCCTTGGTGCCGACCATTAAGGACTGTTATGCTGTCCTAGGGGCGGTCCATACCAAGTGGAAACCAATGCCTGGCCGCTTTAAAGACTATATCGCCATGCCTAAGGCTAATCTCTATCAGTCCATTCATACGACGGTTATCGGTCCGCATGGCAAGCCAGTCGAAATTCAGATTCGGACCTTCCAAATGAACGAGGTGGCGGAGTACGGGGTTGCAGCTCACTGGGCCTACAAGGAAGGTAAGACCCAGCAAGTCCGTGAAGATGAAGCCATCAAGAAGCAACTGACTTGGTTCCGCGATATTGTGGAATTAGAAGATGAAGCCAAAGACGCGGGCGAGTTCATGGACTTCGTCAAGGAAGACATCTTCAAAGACCAAGTCTATGTCTTCTCACCTAAGGGGGATGTCTTCGAACTGCCTAATGGGGCAGGGCCTTTGGACTTTGCCTACCATGTCCATACGGATGTGGGGCAGAAAACCATTGGGGCCAAGGTCAACGGCAAGATTGTCCCACTTAACTACAAACTTAAAAACGGGGATATTGTGGATATCTTAACCAACCCCAATTCCAATGGGCCAAGTCGTGACTGGTTAAAATATACCGCCACCTCCAAGGCGCGGAACAAAATCAAGCGTTACTTCAAGCTACTTGATCGCGATCGTAATAGCGAACGTGGCCAAGCCATGGTGGAAGAAGAACTCAAGAAAAATGGCTATAGCCTCAAGCAATTGGCTAAGAAAGCCTACGAGAAGGAACTCTTTGAACGCTACAACGTGCCGAGTTTGGCCGACCTCTTTGCAGCTGTAGCCTTGGGCGAAGTGTCGGCCATTAGTGTCTATAACTTCTTGCATAGCAAGGAACAGAAGGATGTCCCACCAGCAGAGCCTCTCACTAATGAGCAAACCCTCAACAAACCTGAGACCGAGGCCATGAAGATCCAACATGAAAATGGCGTCATGGTGCGTGGTGTTAACAATCTTATGATTCGACTCAGTCGTTGTTGTAGCCCGGTTCCAGGTGACCAAATTGTGGGTTACGTGACACGAGGGCGGGGGATTTCAGTTCACCGTAAAGACTGTCCTAACCTACTCAATGAACCTGATTTGCAGCAACGGACCATTCCAGTTGAATGGGAGAGCACGGGCCAGCTTGGTGCTGACTATGTCACTGAGATTCGGGTAGTGGGCTTTGATCGCAATGGTCTCATCAATGAAGTCTTGCATGTGGTCAACCACTCGGTTAAGACCCTGCGCAATGTTAACGGGAAAGTTGACGACAAGACTTCAACGGCGACAGTCACCATTAAGGTTGCCATCTCCAATACGGCTCAATTAGAAGATCTCATGGTTAAATTACGTAACATTCCCGATGTTTATGAAGTAACCCGGGTCAATAATAAGTAGGAGGATCCTGAATGCGAGTGCTTATTCAACGTTGCCGTCGGGGCCAGGTCTCAATTGATGGCCAAGTGGTAGGAGCGATTGATAGAGGTTTTGTTCTCTTGGTCGGTGTCACTCACGAAGACGGACCAGAAGATGTGGCCTATTGCGCCCGCAAAATCAGCAAACTGCGTGTTTTTGAAGATGAGCAGGGGCGGATGAATGCCAGTCTAGATAGTTTGCCTGACGGAGCCATTCTATCCATTAGTCAATTTACTTTATATGGCGATGTCCGCAAGGGCAACCGGCCAAGTTTTACCCAGTCGGCTCGTCCAGAAGTGGCGGAACCACTCTATGAGGCGCTTAACCAGACTCTTAGGGAAGCGGGCTTCCGCGTGGAAACGGGGCGTTTTGGAGCAGATATGCAGGTCCTAATTGAAAATGACGGACCAGTGACCATCCTAATCGATTCAAAAGAAAAGTAAGTAAAATCCAGGGATTGAGCCCGACTCAATCCCTGGATTTTTTCTTCATCATAGACAAAAAAAGAGCCCTGATAGGGCTCTTTTATGATGCGGAGAAAGGGATTTGAACCCTCACGTCCTATTGGACACATGCGCCTGAAGCATGCGCGTCTGCCGTTCCGCCATCTCCGCTTAGCACAAAATGTATTATACTACATTTTGTTGAAAAAGGGAATGACAAAGGCCTAAAAGCGTTTAAGTTTTTAGTGGACTAGAGGCTAACTCCCATAAAGTCGCGAATGATGGGAACTAGACCGTCTTGGTCGTTGGATAGGGTAATATGGTCGGCCGCTTCCTTAAGCAGTGGGGTGGCATTAGCCATGGCAACGCCCAAACCGGCCGTCTCAATCATGGTTAAGTCGTTATTCCCATCGCCGCAGGCAATGACCTGGTCAAGAGTCAGACCAAGGTGTTGGCAAAGGACTTTAATGGCCTGGCCTTTGGAGACTTGGTGGTGAACGAATTCCAAGAAGTATGGCTTAGAGGTGGTAACATAGGTTAATTCACCAAAGCGCCCTTCAAGTTCAGCATCGGCTGCTGCAACTAAATCCGGGTCACCAACGCCAATAAATTTCATACGGGCTTTAGCTAGTTGAGACAGGTTCGCGATGGCCTCAGGGTCATAACGATCGGGAATACCTGTTAATTGACTTTCAATGTGGCTATAGTCATTGGCCTTATCCATGACCACGTAGTCGTCCATATAGGTTAGGACGGTCAGACCTTTAGCTTGAATATATCGGACAATGTCATCTTGAGCCTCTGCTTCTAGGCGTTGGCTGAAGAGTTCCTGGCCATCCGCCATACTGGTGATGGCAGCGCCATTAAAGGAAATGATGTAAGAATCGAAATGGTCTAATTTGAGTTGTTTGGCCGTTTCAATCATAGAAGGGGTTGGTCGGCCACTAGCTAGCACGACTTTCTTGCCTTGTTCCTGTGCCTTCATCAAGGCCTGGTAGGTGGCATCAGAGATAGTGTTCTCGCTGGTCATCAAAGTATCGTCAATATCTAAGACCAGCATTTGATAATCTGTCATAAGTGGACTCCTTAATCAATTTGCTAGATTTATTGTATCGAAAAGCCTAGAAAATGACAACTATCTGCGTTACAATTAATAGGTTAATGCTAGTGCCAGACAGGTGCTAAGGAGGCAGGAGAGCAGATGCAAGAATTAGCAATTATCGCCCACCAAGGGGCAGGCGGTGGCCAGGGAGGTAAAGTGTTGGAGGAGACCTTGGCAGCCCTGAATAAACGCCAGATAGAGCCTAAAGTCCATATTAGCACTTATGCTGGCCATAGTGAGCTTTTGGCTCAGCAATTGGCCCAGGAGCCGGTCATTGCGGTTATTGGTGGTGACGGAACACTGCACGAAGTTGTGGCCAGTCTAGCTGGACAATCACAGCCACCGGCTATTCTTTATTTGCCAGCCGGTCGAGGTAATGATTTTGCTAGAGCCTGGCAGGCTAAGCGAAGCCTAACACAAGCCTTGGATCAATTGCAGGCAGGTAACCGACTTCAAGTGCCGATTCTTCGTTTGCAAGATCAGGTCAGTGGACAAATTAGCTATGGGATTAATAGCCTAGGGATAGGTTTTGATGCCATGGTTAATCAGCAATCAAAGGCTTTGAGACTGGGGCGTTTGCTTGCTAAATGGCATTTGGGCAAGTTGTCCTATCTAGTGGCTGTTTTTGCTAGCTTACCTAAATTAGAGGCTTTTGAGGTCAGCCTCAGCCTAGATAATCAGTTGCCTCAATTAGTGTCTGACTGCTACCTCTTCAGTGTCCTCAAGAATCCTTATATGGGCGGGGGTATAAAATTAGATAATCTAGGCCTGGCTAGCAATCCAGAGATTAGTGTCATGGCCTTTCACAGTATCAAGGCACGGCATTTGCCAGGCTTGATCTGGCAGGTCTTAGTCAGCCATCAGCAGGACCAGTCGCCTCAAGTCAGTCGTTGGACCGGACAAAAGCTTGATTTGGCCATTAAGCAAGCCATTCTAGGTCAAGTGGATGGGGAAGTTCAGGAGGCGGCGCCACGTCAGCTGACCATTGATTGGTTGACTTATCCATTTATTCTAGCAGAACCTTGACTTTTAGGGCCTTTTAGCCGTATAATGGTAGAGGTATAAGGCTATGTTGAACCCAGCCTCAGAGAGACTTCATTTGGTGGAAGAAGTCACGGGTCTCAATGCTCCCTTAGGTCTTACTAGTGGCAACACTAGCGTAGGATTGGCGTTAACAATCATTAAAGATGTAATGAAGCAGATTCGTTATAAGCAAGGTGGTACCGCGACTTATCGCCCTTGCATGTAATGAGTGTGTTTTTTATTTTTTAGAAAAAGGAGTTCATCGTATATGAAGCAATTGACGAGTGCGCAAATTCGCCAAATGTATCTTGATTTCTTCGCAGAGAAGCAACACCAAATTATTCCAAGTGCCTCTTTGATTCCAGTCAATGACCCAACCCTCTTGTGGATCAACGCCGGCGTGGCACCCCTTAAAAAATACTTCGACGGGACGGAAGTGCCAGACAACCGTCGTTTGGCTAACGTACAAAAATGTATCCGGACCAATGATATTGAGAACGTAGGTTACACTGCCCGCCACCATACCCTCTTCGAAATGCTAGGGAACTGGTCTATCGGCGATTACTTCAAGAAAGAGGTTATTGCTTGGGCTTGGGAATTCTTAACGAGCGAGCGTTGGTTAGGTTTTGAAGCAGATAAGCTATTTGCCACCTACTATCCAGATGACAAGGAAACACCCGAAATCTGGAAACAACAACCAGGTTTTATTGCCGACCATTTGGTGGCAGTAGCAGATAACTTCTGGGATATCGGGGCTGGCCCATGTGGTCCGGATACTGAGATTTTCTACGATCGTGGCCAAGACTTTAACAACTTGGAAGCAGACGACCCTGAAAACTACCCTGGTGGTGAGAATGAGCGTTGGTTGGAAATCTGGAACTTAGTTTTCTCTGAGTTCAACCATTTGCCAGATGACACCTATCAACCACTTCCTAACAAAAACGTCGATACCGGGATGGGCTTGGAACGGGTAGTCTCTGTCATTCAAAATGCTAAAACCAACTATGAGACAGACCTCTTTGTGCCAATTATTCAAGCCATCGAAAAAGTCTCTGGTGTGGACTTTGCTTCAGCTGGTGATAAGCAAGTTAGCTTCAAGGTTATTGCTGACCACATTCGCGCGGTTTCCTTCGCGATTAGTGATGGGGCACTGCCATCTAATGAAGGTCGTGGTTATATCCTACGTCGTCTCATTCGCCGTAGTGTCATGCATGGTCGTAAATTGGGAATTAGCCGTAGCTTCTTAAGTGAATTAGTCCCAGTTATTGCGGATATTATGGGGGCTTACTATCAAGAATTGACGGAACAATTAGCCTTCGTTCAAAAGGTCATCTTAAATGAAGAAGAGCGATTCCACGAGACCATTGAAGGCGGGGAAGCCCACCTGAATGACTTGATGGCTAACCTCAAGGCTGAGGGCAAAACAGTGGTTCCAGGCGCCCAAGCCTTCCAACTCTATGATACCTTTGGTTTCCCGTTAGAGTTAACCGTTGAATTGGCTGATAGCCAAGGCTTCACAGTCGATCAAGAAGGTTTCGAGACAGAAATGGAAGCCCAACGTCAACGGGCTCGTGCGGCTCGTTCTAAGGAAGAGAGCATGCAAGTCCAAAGCGACCTCTTACAAAACATTACTGATGCCTTTGATTTCGTGGGTTACGAAACGCTCGTCACTAACGCAACTATCAAGGCGATTGTGTTGGATGAAGCTAAGGTAGAGCAGTTACCAGCTCATCAAGAAGGTTGGGTCTTCTTCAACCGTAGTCCTTTCTATGCAGAAATGGGGGGGCAAGTAGCGGACTCTGGGATCATCCTAGATGGCGATCAAGAAGTAGGCCAAGTCTTAGATGTTAAGAAAGCACCTCAAGGTCAGTTTATGCACCGTATCAAAACAGGCCATATGCCATTGACTGTCGGTCAATCTTATACCTTGGAAGTGGATCGGGCAGCACGTCTTAAGACCAACCAAAACCATACTGCAACCCACCTCTTGCATCGCGCCTTGAAGGTTGTTTTGGGTAGCCATGCCAACCAAGCAGGGTCTTACGTTGGGCCAGATCGTTTACGCTTTGACTTCTCACACTTTGGTAAAGTGACACCTGAGGAAATCAAACAGATTGAAGCCTTCGTCAACCAATGGATTGCTAATTCTGCTAATGTTGATATTGCGGAAATGTCCATTGAAGATGCAAAAGCAACGGGTGCTATGGCTCTCTTTGGTGAAAAATATGGTGATGTTGTAAGGGTTGTGAATATTGCAGGCGAATCTATCGAGTTGTGTGGTGGGACCCATGTGAACAACACCAATGAGATCGGCACCTTCAAACTCCTAGCTGAGTCTGGGATTGGGGCCGGGATTCGGCGGATTGAAGCCTTGACTGGTCAAGCTGCTGTTGCGGATTATCAAGCTCAAGCTGACCTCCTCCAAGAAGTGCAAAATCATCTCAAAGTGGCTCAGGCAAGCCAGCTCTTGCCACGCTTAGAGCAATTACAAGAAGAACTCCGTCAAGCCCAAGCTCAAGTAGAATCCCTCAACGCAAAATTACTGCAAGCTGAAGCGGGCAAAGTCTTCCAAGATGTACAAAATGTTGGCGATATGACCTATGTAGCCATTAACTTAGGAAATCAATCTGTTGACGGTATGCGTCAAATGGCTGACATCTGGAAGAAAGAAGCACCATCTAACATCTTGGTCTTAGTTGCTAGCCAGGAGGAAAAAGTGAGTCTCATGGTCCAAGTGGACGAACAAGGCTTAGCAGCTGGTCTTAAAGCAGGTAACCTCATTAAGCCATTAGCGGCAATTGTCGGCGGTGGCGGTGGTGGTAAGCCACAAATGGCTCAAGCCGGTGGTAAGAAACCAGAAGCGATTCCTGAGTTATTGGCACAAGTCAGCACCATCATTAGCGAACAATTATAGGCTTTTTTGCCGGAATTGTTGCAAAAAGGTTCCAATCTTGTACAGAGTCATGTACAATAAGATTAAACGAGAGGATTGGTGATAGTATGCAATCATTAGATGAAACCATCTTATTTAGCTTAGATGATCTCAATAAGCAGACCATTCGCGAAGTACTAGAGATTGTATTTAGCGCCCTAGAAGAAAAAGGGTATGATGCAACCAACCAGATTGTGGGTTATCTCTTGTCAGGAGATCCAGCCTACATTCCACGTCATCGTGACGCCAGAAACTTAATTCGCCGTTATGAGCGCGATGAGATTGTGGAAGCCTTAGTCCGCTACTACGTTAAAGGAAATCGCTAAACCATGTATAAACGTATTATGGGCTTGGACGTAGGATCCAAGACAGTAGGAGTGGCTGTTAGCGACTTAATGGGCTGGACAGCCCAAGGCCTTGAGACCATTCGTATTGACGAAGCAGCGGGGGACTTAGGTTATGACCGCCTGCTGGAACTGGTTGATCAGCACCAGGTTAAGGAGCTTGTTATTGGCTTGCCCAAGAATATGAACAATAGCCTGGGACCAAGAGCAGAAGCCTCAATGGCCTATGGAGAGGGAATTAGTAAGTTAAGACCTGAATTGACTATCCACTATCAGGATGAGCGCTTAACCACTTCGCAAGCAGAACGTATGCTTGTGACGGAGGGCAATGTTAGCCGCAAGAAACGCAAGCAAGTTATTGATAAGCTAGCTGCGGTCATTATCCTACAGAATTATTTAGACCGAATTAATTAAGGAAGGGGGCATAGCTATGCCACACGAACACGACCACCATCACGATCATCATCATGACCACGACCACCACGAACATATTACCATTGTGGATGAGAACGGAAATGAGGCTTTATACGAGATTCTCTTTACCTTCGAATCAGAAGATTATGGTAAGAACTACGTCATTCTCTACCCAGCGGGTGCTATTGACGATGAGGACGTAGAACTTCAAGCTTACTCATTTACGGAAGGTGAGGACGGACAGTCCGGTGAATTATTGCCAATCGAAGATGAGAAAGAATGGGATATGGTTGAGGAAGTCCTCAATACCTTCTTAGACGAAGAAGGCAATTTCTAAGCTAGTAAAAACCTGGGAGTTTGAATATGACTCCCAGGTTTTATTTTGTTTTTTTATCTAGGAGGCTAAAGATGAATAGAAATAGTTTTAGTTTTTATAGTGCGAGTCTTTAACCGACTTGTAAAGGGAAAATAATGGCTATTTAACAGAAAAATTGATATAATGCATAGGATATATTGAATCTATCACATAGCGAAGGAGGTTCCTCAGTGAAAGTAGATTGGGACAAAGTCAAACAAGATGCGGAACTTAAGGAAGATCATCAGGTAAAAGAAGAATTGATGACCCAACGCATCGTCAAATACATTATCTTAGGATTAGTTGCCTTGGCCTTAGTTGTAGGTTTAGGTTGCTTCTGGTACTATAACGATTCCCTAAAGGCAGTTAACAACCAAAAGACAGAGACCGTGCAAGTGACCATTCCAATTGGCTCTAGCAGTAAGGACATCGCGCGTTTACTTAAGTCTCAAGGCTTGATTAAGAATGCCGATATCTTTAGCTTCTATATGAAGGCCAAAAGTGTCAATGGTCTCCAAGCAGGTCACTATGACTTAAGTCCTTCCATGGATGCCGATACCATCATTGCAACCCTTCAAAAGGGTGGTAAACCGATCGAAGTCGATGTGGATACCAAACTAACCGTTGTTGAAGGTATGCAACTGGAACAAATTGCCCAAATGGTGGAAGAAAACACCCCGATTAAGGCAGCTGATTTCTTAGCAACTGCTAATGATGCTAGCTTCATCGAAGAGTTAAAATCTCAATATCCGAGCTTAATTTCAGGTTTGGATGGGGTAGAAGGGCTCAAATATAAGTTAGAAGGTTACCTCTATCCGGCAACCTATGACTATATCGCTGGTACCAATGTTAAAGACCTGATTAAACAAATGGTGGGCAAGATGAACCTTGAATACCAAAAACTCAAGGAAGATATGGGCAATACTAGCTTAAGTTTCCATCAAATCTTGACCCTAGCTTCTATTATAGAGAAGGAAGGGGTCACAGATGAAGATCGCAAGCTCATCTCTGGTGTCTTCTATAACCGTATGAACAACGAGATGCCACTGCAATCCGATATTACGGTCCTCTATGCCTTAGGTGAACACAAGGAACTGGTGACCATTAAGGATACTGAAGTGGAATCACTATACAACCTGTATAAGCATACGGGCTTAGGACCAGGGCCCTACAATAGCCCAAGTCTCAGTGCCATTCAGGCTGCCATCTATCCAACAGCCTCAGACTACTTCTACTTTGTAGCGGATATCGAGACCGGGAATGTCTACTATGCGACAACCTTGGAAGAACATGAAGCCCTAGTTGCTAAGTATGTCAATAAGAATAGCAGTCAAGAATCAAGCCTATCATCAAGCGAAACAGAATAAGAATAGAATGAGGGGAAAATAGTATGTCAAATCGTCCGATTGTAATTGGCGTAACCGGGGGTTCCGGGAGTGGAAAGTCCAGTGTCAGCATGAAGCTCATGGAGATTTTCGCCGATTTATCTGTCATGATGCTCCAGCATGACTTCTACTATAAGGACCAATCTCACCTGCCTTTTGAAGAAAGACTTAAAACCAACTATGACCATCCATTGGCTTTTGACACGGATTTATTCGTGGCCGATCTTAATCGTCTCTTAGAGGGGCAAGCCATCGATAAGCCAGTTTATGACTTTGCCAACCACACGCGTAGTAGTGAAGTCATTCATCAAGAATCCAAGGATGTCATCATCGTGGAAGGGATTCTTATTCTGGAAGATCCGCGCTTACGTGACTTAATGGATATCAAGGTTTATGTTGATACCGATGACGATATTCGTTTGGCTCGCCGTATTCTCCGCGATATTAAAGAGCGTGGCCGTTCAGTGGAGTCGGTCATCAACCAATATGTGGACGTGGTTAAGCCAATGCACCATCAATTCATTGAGCCAACTAAGCGTTATGCTGATATTATTGTCCCAGAAGGGGGCTATAACCAAGTGGCGATTGACCTCTTAGCCACCAAGATTCATTCTATCCTACAAGGCAAGGCTCTCGAAGCCAAACAAGAAGCCTAAGCAAAAGATGCTCTATAAATTTTTATGCCTAACTGTCAAATTATGATTGCTAAATAACCAAGATAGTGTTATATTATTTCTGTTCTGACAGAGGCAAGACCGAGTGAGTTAGCCAATGGCTAATTCGCTCGTGTTATTTTGTTTCTCATGGGGGGACGAGAAGCATCTATCCATTAAAAATAAGGAGTTAAGTCGTATATGGAAGAAAAAGTATACCCAATGACCCTGGAAGGGAAAGCCAAATTAGAGGCTGAATTGGAAGATTTAAAAGTTAATAAACGTAAGGAGATTATCGAGCGTATTAAGATTGCCCGTTCATACGGTGACTTATCTGAAAACTCAGAGTACGATGCAGCCAAGGACGAACAAGCCTTCGTTGAAGGCCGCATCTCTGTCATTGAGAAAATGATTCGTTTTGCGCAAATCATTGATGATCGTGATGTGGCAGATGATGTAGTAACCTTAGGTCGTACGGTAAGCTTCATTGAATTGCCAGGTAGTGACGAAGAGTCTTATACCATTGTGGGTTCTGCTGAAGCGGATCCTTTGGAAGCTAAGATTTCTAATGATTCACCAATTGCTAAGGCAATCATTGGTAAGAAATTAGGGGATGTCGTAACAGTGGAAACTCCAGGCGGATCCTTCGATTTGAAGATTACCAAAATTGAGAAAAATTAACTTACTTAGAGGCTAGTATGAGATGCTAGCCTCTTTTCTTTTGCCGAATTATGGAGCAGCTTTTCCTAGGTGATGGGGGTTAAGGGTTTTCCTATGGCTTAAAATTGTTTATAATAAGAAGCGTAAGTTAAGAAAGGAGGACGGACAGATGATTGCTTTCTTAAAGCGCCATATTTTCCAGATTTTGGCTTTGGCTGGGACAGCCTTGGTCTTTGAACTCATGGGGCGGGGCGTCACCTTTCTCTTGTTTTTAGGAAGCCTAGTCCTGCTAGTTGCCAGTGTCTACATACCCATTGGCATTTTTAGGGGTATGACCCTGGTTCTGTCCTTGACTAGTTTCTTTGTGGCCATTTTTATGACCCAATCCATCTGGCTAGTGCTCTTGGTCTTGGTGCTCTTTTACTGGCTCTTCCGTGGCCCAAACGGCAATGAATTTCTGGTCTGGGGTGAGTCCTTGCTTCATCCCTTCGGTGGTTCCAAGGAAGCCTATCATGGGGTTAAGTTAATTCAACCTCAGAGCGGCCAGCGGACCCTAATCAAGCGTGAATCCCTGATCGCCTCTATGGAATCTAAAACCAACTATTATGAATGGGATGATATCAATATTGTCTTCTTAGGAGGGAGTTCCATTGTCGATTTGGGCAACACCCTCCTGCCGCCTGAGCAATCGACCATTGTCATTCGTAAATTATTTGGCCGTACGCGGCTGATTATTCCGCGTGACGTAGGTTTCCGACTCAATATCTCAGCTATATCAGGTGCGGTGGTCTTCGAGAACCAAAGCTATTCCTTAGTAGGGGAAAACTTCCGTTGGGAGACTGCAGGATATGCCGCAACGCCACGTCGGCTCAATATCATGATTTCTGTTGGCTTTGGTGAAGTGGAGGTGATTGTGCTATGAACCTACATTTATGGCGCCGTCTCTTCCTCTATCAGCTCTTGGTTAATTTGGCCATTACAACCATTATGGTGGGTCTTCAAGTCTACGTCTTCCAGACCTTGACTTTGGCTAGTCTCTGGGAGTTGACCTGGTTCCAAATTCCATTTTATCTGGTCTTAGTAGGGGCTAATTTCAGTATTGCCCTGGTAGTATCAGGCTTCCTGACTTTCTTTCTCAGTGGCCCTTATGAAGAGCTTCGGGCTAAGATTAATTGGCTTTTGCTAGGAAAATATCAACATCCTATTTTTAAGGATTCTGGCAAGGGGCTGCACGCCTGGTACGATTATAGTGGTGTGGTTTCATCAGATCTCAACCGTATCCGTGACAAGCTGGTTCAGCTGTCTAGAGACCTGCAGGATTTTGCTGCTTCCCCAACCTTCGTAGGGGAAGAAACCAAGGAAGAAATTATCGAGACTGAACGTCATCGGATTGCGCGGGAGCTTCATGATTCGGTTAGTCAGCAGCTCTTTGCAGCCACTATGATGCTTTCAGCCATCAAAGACCAAGAGCAGGTTGAGATTGCAGAACCTATCCGCCAACAAATTATTCGGGTCGATAAGGTTATTTCGACGGCTCAAATTGAGATGCGAGCCCTCTTATTACATTTGAGACCGATTGGATTAGAAGATCGGTCCCTTAAGCAGGGGATTGAACAGTTATTACTTGAGCTCCAGACCAAGATTCCGACGACGATTGTCTGGGACTTGGCCGATGTGCGCTTGGAATCCGGTATTGAGGACCATCTCTTCCGCATTGTACAAGAAGCTATTTCTAATACCTTAAGACACGCTAGAGCTAACCGTCTGGAGGTCTACCTCCAGGTGGATGAGAGCTCGGCTCAGCTCAAAATTGTGGATGATGGCTTAGGTTTTAACATGGATAAGGCTGACAAGGTGGGGTCTTATGGTTTGCGTAATATCCGGGAACGGGTGACCAATCTTGGGGGCGAATGTAAAATTCTCAGTATGACAGGTAAGGGGACCGTTCTGGATATCACCCTTCCTATCAGATTTTAAGGAGGTAAGTAGATGATTAAGGTATTACTAGTGGACGACCATGAAATGGTCCGACTAGGTGTCTCTTCATATTTGATGATTCAGACTGATATGGAGGTAGTGGGGGAGGCCAGCAATGGCTTGGAAGGTTATCATAAGGCCCTTGAACTACGACCAGACATTATCCTTATGGACTTAGTCATGGATGTCATGGATGGGATTGAGGCTACTCAGAAGATTATGGCAGATTGGCCTCAAGCTAAGATTATTATCGTAACCTCCTTCCTGGATGATGAGAAGGTCTATCCGGCTATGGAGGCGGGAGCTAGCTCCTACTTACTTAAGACTTCGTCTGCTGCTGAAATTGCCCAAGCCATCCGTTCTACCTATCAAGGGCATAAGGTGATTGAACCTGCCGTGACAGAGAAGATTATCGAGCACCGATTAGATCAAGCACGGCCTAAGCCTCATGATGAGTTGACTAATCGGGAGTTGGATGTCTTACGTCTAATAGGTCAAGGCTACTCCAATCAAGCTATTGCCGAGGAGCTGGTCATTACCCTTAAGACGGTTAAGACCCATGTCTCCAATATCTTCACCAAGTTGGAAGTAGAAGACCGTACTCAGGCGGCTATTTACGCGGTTCACCATCATTTGGACGGTCAGTGAGCACCTAGTTAGGTCCTGTCTTAAGGACCATGCTATAATAAAAACAGCAAGTCAAGAGAAGGAGTGTAAGGGATGGAATTAAAAGTAGATCCAGCATCAGTTGCTTGGTTTAAGGAAGAAGTAGGATTGCCCCAAGGGGCTGGCGTACGTTTTTTAGTCAAGGTTTATGGTTGTAGCCCTATTAACAGCGGCTTTTCCCTCGCTATGGAAACCAACTACCCGAGTGAACCAGGTGTCACTTATGAAGCAGACGGCGTGCTCTTCTATATTGAGAGTCGTGACGAATGGTTCTTCGATGGACATGATTTGTCGGTTGAGTTTGATGAGGGTCATGGTGAGCCGGCTTATATTTTTGTAAAAGATGGGGTGGCTGTCAATCCCCTAGTGAAGGAGGCTTAAGACATGACGCCAAATCAACGCTATGGTTCGCAAAATAAAACCAACCAACTAGTTAAATTAAGTGTCTTTGTGGCCATAATTATTATCCAATCATGGGTGCCTATGTTGGGTAACATTCCGACCCCAGTCTTATCCATTACTTACATCCATGTTACCGTCATTTTAGCAACTCTCTGGCTAGGTTGGAAAGAGGGCGTCTTGGTTGGGACGGCTTGGGGATTAAATTCTTGGATTCGTGCCCTAACTGCACCTGTGTCACCCATTAATGCCCAAGTCTTAAATGATGTCATGGTCAGCGTCTTGCCACGTATGCTCATGCCATTGATTTTGGCCGGCTTGATTGTGGTATTCAAGTCTTGGAGTAAAAATCCACGTCTAGTGGGAGCCTTGGCTGGCTTTAGTGGTAGTTTTCTCAATACTTTCTTGGTTTTAGGAGCTATTGTTTTATTCAAGCAAGAAGTTTATATGACCATTAAAGGGGTAGACCAGACCGGTCTTTGGCAATTATTAGGGGGCATCATTGCGACCAACGGGATCTTGGAAGCTTTTGTGGCAGCTATTCTAACCCCAATTTTCTATCAAGTGACCTTACAACTGGCTAAGCGTCAGGGACAACATTAAGCCTATAAGAAGCGAACTGTGAAGGTTCGCTTTTTTTATGCTTTTAGGGCTTAGACTGCCTTGCTTTAAGCAAGATTTAGTTGATTTTTCGGCTATCTAGCGCACTAGGGCGACATTTTCATGAAAATATACGAACGATTGAGAATGGTTTTAGTAAAACATCATCGAATTTCTTGCTAGATTGACCTAATAATGATATAATGTAAGGGAATTCAGAGCGAGTTCACGAGTAAGAAATATTCAAAGGAGATGTTTTAATGAAGAAAGCTTTTGGATTAGCAGCTACAGCCTTGACAGTAGCAAGTTTGGTAGCACCTGTTGCCGTAAATGCGGCTGATTTTTCTGCAGTGATTGTCACAGACGTAGGTGGGGTAGACGACAAGTCCTTCAACCAAAGCGCCTGGGAAGGTCTTGAGCAATTCGGTAAAGAAAACAAGTTAGAAAAAGGGGTAGGTGGCTATGACTACCTACAATCCAATAGCGACTCTGACTATGTGACTAACCTTAACTCAGCAGTCCAAGCAAACTTCTCCTTAATCTTCGGGATTGGTTATAAATTAGAAGCTGCAGTCAAAGAAGCAGCCACTCAATACCCAGATAAGCACTTTGCTATTGTGGACTCTGTAGTTGACTTACCAAACGTTGCTTCCTTGACCTTCAAGGATAATGAAGCAGCCTTCTTAGCAGGGGTAGCCGCTGCTAAGACCACTAAGACCAAACAAGTTGGTTTTATCGGTGGGGTCGAAGGTTTCGTTATTGACCGTTTTGAAGCTGGTTTCGTTGAAGGCGTAAAAGCAGTTGATCCGTCTATCAAAGTTGAAGTTCAATACGCAGGTTCATTTGCTGATGCAGCTAAAGGGAAACAATTAGCTGCTGCTATGTACTCAGGTGGTGCGGATGTTATCTTCCACGCTTCTGGTGGTACCGGGAACGGTGTTTTCTCTGAAGCTAAGGATATCGTAACGAACGATCCTAAACGTGAAGTATATGTTATCGGGGTTGACTTAGACCAAGATGCAGAAGGTCTAGTCACTGTAGATGGCAAAGAACGTCACTTAACCTTAGCTTCAACACTCAAAGGGGTAGGCTCTGCGGTTAAGAAGTTCGCACAAGAGACCAAAGAAGGTAAATTCAAATCTGGTAACACTATTTACGGCTTGAAAGACGGCGGGGTTGACTTAACGACTGCCCAATTATCACCTGAAGCTAAAAAAGCTGTTGAAGAATACAAAGCTAAAATCGTCAAAGGTGAAATCACTGTACCTGAAAAACCAAATCGTTAATAAAGGCTTAGGTACTAGGAGCTGGGGCAACCTGGCTCCTTTTTTGAAAGTAAAATGCACTTATAAAATAAGCTAAGTATTAATTAAGAAGGAGAGATTCTATGGAAACAGTGACGCATCCAGTGATTGAAATGCGTGGCATTTCCAAACAGTTTGGGACATTTTTTGCCAATAAAAATATTAACCTCGAGCTCAAGAAGGGCGAAATTCATGCCTTGCTTGGAGAGAACGGGGCGGGTAAATCCACTCTGATGAACATTTTGTCCGGTCTCTTACAACCGACTGATGGGCAGATTTATATGAATGGCCAAGCGGTTAACATCACCAATCCAACGGTCGCTAATAACCTACATATCGGGATGGTTCACCAGCACTTTATGTTGGTAAATGACTTTACGGTCGTTGAGAATATCATGTTGGGGAATGAAATGGTTCAAGGCTTACGTTTGGACTATAAGAAGGCCAAGACTCATATTATGAACTTATCTAAGCAATATGGTTTAGCCATTGATCCAGATGCTAAGGTGGCCAATATCACGGTAGGGATGCAACAACGAGTAGAAATTCTCAAGACCCTCTATCGTGGTGCCGATATTCTGATTTTCGACGAACCAACGGCCGTTTTAACGCCACAAGAAATCGATGAACTCATGGTTACGCTCAAGTCCTTAGCAAGTGAGGGTAAGTCCATTATTATCATTACCCATAAGTTAGCTGAAATTAAGCAGGTAGCCGACCGTTGTACCATTATACGGCGTGGGGAGTCCATTGATACGGTTGATGTAGCCACTACTTCTGCTAAGGAATTAGCCGATATGATGGTAGGGCGTTCCGTCTCCTTCAAGACCGAGAAAAAGCCTGCTAGTCCTGGCCAGGTCTTTTTGAATGTGGAAGACCTAGTGGTTAAGGATGAACGGGGCATTGTTGCTACTAAGAACTTGAGTTTCCAAGTAAGACGTGGCGAAGTAGTGGGGATTGCCGGGATCGACGGGAACGGTCAGTCCGAGCTAATTCTAGCACTTGCGGGCCTCATTCCAATTGAATCAGGTAAGATTGAGTTAGATGGCCAAGATATCGTGGGGAAATCACCGCGTCAAATTACGGAGTTAGGCTTTGGTCATATTCCTGAAGACCGCCACAAATATGGCTTGGTTTTGCCTATGAAGGTTGAGGAAAACTTAGTGCTCAAATCCTACTATCATACGCCATACTCTGAAAAAGGCTTCTTACGTTTCCAAGCTATTGAGAAGAAGGCCAAGGCCTTGATTGAGCAGTATGATGTGCGGACTGTCTCTGAAAAAGTGCCAGTTAAGTCACTCTCGGGCGGGAACCAACAAAAGGCCATTATTGCCCGTGAGTTAAGCTTGAACCCTGATTTCCTGATTGCAGCTAACCCAACTCGGGGCTTAGACGTAGGGGCCATTGAATTTATCCATAAGGCCTTGATTGCTGAACGTGATGATCAGAAGGCTGTCCTCTTGATGAGTTTCGAATTAGACGAAATTCTCAATGTATCCGATCGCATTATTGTCATGCACGACGGCCATATCATGGCAGATATTCCGGCATCTGAAACCAATGAACAAGAAATCGGCTTGATGATGGCGGGGACCTCTTATGAAGAAGTATTAAGCCATCGTCAAACAGGAGGTGACGCTAATCATGAAGGATAAACTACGTGCCGTTTTTGTTCCTATTGCATCTGTTGTGATTGGGATTATCGTGGGAGCCTTGATTATGTGGCTCTTCCGTTATGATGCGGTTAAAGGTTATGAGGCCCTCTTCAATGGGGCATTTGGTAAACCATTCAATATTGGTCAGACTCTACGGGCTGCAACTCCACTTATGTTAACAGGTTTAGGCTTTGCAGTGGCCTATACGGCTGGTTTCTTCAATATCGGCTTGGCTGGTCAAGCCCTCTGTGGTTGGTTAGTCTCCGTTTGGGTGGGGCTGACTTTAGGTGATTTACCATCCTTCATCGTCTTACCAATTGCCATTGTGGCTGGGATGGTAGCAGGTGCCCTCTGGGCAGCTATCGCGGGCTTCCTTAAGGCTTACTTTGATACCAGTGAAGTCATTGTGACCATCATGCTCAACTATACGGCGATTTATTTATCAGACTATCTCTTGCGTAATGTCATTACCAACCGTTTGGATGCAACGCCTATCTTGAAAGACAATGCTACCTTAAAAATGCAGTGGTTGTCAGACTTGACCAATGGGTCTACCTTACATGCTGGTATTTTCATTGCAGTCTTAATGATTCTAGTCGTTCATATTTTAATGACGCGTACGACCCTGGGTTTTGAACTCAAAGCCGTAGGGATGAACAAGTTTGCCTCAGCCTATGCGGGCATGAACGCCAAACGCAATATTATCCTATCTATGGTGCTATCTGGTGCTCTTGCAGGTCTAGGTGGTGTCATGAACGGGCTAGGTGAGTTCCGTAACATCTTCTTGATGAACGGTAAAGCACCAGATATTGGCTTTGATGGTATGGCCGTTGCCCTTTTAGGGATGAACAATCCAATCGGAATTTTCTTCTCAAGTATTCTCTTTGGTGGTCTCAAGACCGGTGGGAACTTGATGCCTTTGGCTGCTAAGATTCCGAGTGAAATCGTCAACGTCGTAATTGGCTGTATTATTTTCTTCGTCGGATGTAGCTATATCTTCCGCTTCATTATGGAGAAGGTTCGCAGCAATAAAGTCAGCAGCAAGGAGGGAGCATAATGCAAAACATACTCGCTTTAGTTGTATCCAATGCGCTCTTGTACGCAACACCGCTGATTTTTACTGCCCTTGGTGGCGTCTTCTCTGAGAGAAGTGGGATTGTTAACGTAGGTTTGGAAGGTATCATGGTTATTGGGGCCTTCTCATCGGTTGTTTTCAACTTGACCTTCGCAGGTCAGTTTGGCGACTTAACTCCATGGTTAGCGCTCCTGGTCGGTGGGCTTTGTGGCTTGCTCTTTGCCTTGATTCATGCGGTAGCGACCGTTAATTTGCGGGCTGACCACATTATTTCAGGGACCGTGCTCAACTTGATTGCACCATCTTTGGCCATTTTCTTAACCAAGGTCCTCTTCCAAGGTAAGGGTCAAACAGACTCAATCAAAACCAAGTTTGGTAAATTTGACTTCCCAGTCTTATCAGACATTCCAGTTATCGGGCCAATCTTCTTCGCCAAAACTTCTATCTTGGCTTACGTAGGGATTGTGCTAGCCTTTGTGGTCTGGTATCTAGTCTTCAAGACGCGTTTTGGTTTGCGCTTGCGGTCAGTCGGGGAGAACCCACAAGCTGCCGATACCTTGGGGATTAATGTCTACCTCATGCGCTATTCTGGCGTCTTGCTTTCTGGCTTACTAGGTGGGATTGGTGGGGCAGCCTACACCCACACTATTTCAGAAAACTTCGCGGTATCAACCATTGCCGGTCAAGGTTTTATGGCCATGGCCGCTATGATCTTCGGTAAATGGAACCCAATTGGGGCCATGTTAGCAGCTATCTTCTTCGGTTTAGCTCAGTCATTGGCCGTTATCGGGGCGTCTATTCCAGTTATTAGGGATATCCCGTCAGTTTACTTGCAAATTGCACCTTATGTGATTACAATTATTGTATTGATTGGTTTCGTTGGCCGCTCCAAGGCGCCAGAAGCCGTTGGGACAACCTATATCAAATCAAAATAAGAGGAGAAAGACCCGTGTTGGCTCCATTCAGGGGCTAGCACGGGGCTTTTTTCCTAATGAAGGAGAGAAAGCCATGCAAGAATGGCAAGTTGGCATCCACTATCAGGCGGTTGCCACCACTAAATATAAAACCAACCAAGTCATTATAAAGGCTATCTTACCTTATCAAGCTGAGCGGGCGGCGGCCTGGTCCTTGCTGGCTCGTATGATGGAAGACGGGAGTGATCGTATTCCAAGTAAGGCGGCCTTGGAAGGCATTTTGGCCCAACTCTATGGTGCCTCTCTATCAGTAGGGGTCCAACGTAAGGGGCATTTTCTGGAATTTGTTATGGCCAGCCAAAGTGTTCGGCCAAGCCTAGTCCAAATGCCTGACTTAATGCCAGCTTGGCTAGACTTAATGGGTCAGTTATTGTTTGAACAGGAGTCGCTAGCTCTAGCCACGCCTCAAGCTCAGGCTCGTTTTGAACGGGAGCAGGCCTTTCAGCTACAACGCATTAAGCGGATGAGCGATGATAAACGTCGCTTGGTGGTTCAAAAACTTTACCAGGAGCTTTACCGTGAGACTCCTGACAAGGCCTTGGCTAATCTAGGAGATGAGGCCAGAGTCCAAGCCCTGACCCTAGCTGACCTGGCTAAGGCTCATAGGGAAATTTGTCAGGAAGCCCAATTCTATCTCGTCAGCAATGGTGATTTAACCGATAGTGACTTGATTAAGTGGCTAGAGAGCTGGTCACTAAAGGGTCGCCAGGCTGACTGGGATTATGGTGATAACTATCTGGCCTTAGATAAGCCTTTGTCAACTGATAATCTAGGGCAATTGATTGAGGAAAAGGTTCAGGGCCAGCAAGCTAATTTGGCTATGGCCTTTGCCTTTCCGCCGGCCAAGAGCCTTAAGGAACGTATTATACTTCAAGTGGCTAATGGGATTTTTGGCTATCTGCCAGTCTCTCGCCTCTTTACAGAAATTCGGGAGAAGCAGAGTCTGGCCTATGCCATTCATTCTGGCCTAGATTTTCATCGCTCTTTTGCCTTAGTACGGGCGGGCATTAGTCCCGATAAGGTTGGGCATGTTTATGAGGAAGTCCAAGCTCAGTTGGCTGACTTAATGCTGAACTTGGAAGAAGGGGAGTACTTAGAGGAAGTGAAACTGACCCTCTTGAGTGCCGATGTACAGTCGCGAGACTATCAACATTTGGAGACTGATAAGATGATTGCCCAGGATTTGTATCCTGACTTCGATTTGTCGACAGACTACTTTGAATCAGTGGTGAGAGCCCTCAAGGCGGAAGATGTCATTGCTTGCTTAGGCAAATGGCGTTTGGTGGGGGCCTATGCCCTAGTAGGAGGTCAAGATGAAAAAACACTATCATAAAGTTTTGGATGAAACCTTCTTCGAAAAGGTGCTGCCCAATGGTTTAACCGTTCGCTTGGTACCCAAGCCAGGCTATCATCGTAGCTACGGGATTTTAACCACTCACTATGGCTCGGTTGATCAAGTGGTGCGCCATAAGGAAACAGGGGAAGAGCGGACTATCCCTGCTGGTGCAGCCCATTTCTTGGAACACAAGATGTTTGAAGGGCAAGGAGGGCTAGATGCTTTTGCGCTCTTTATGAAGCAGGGGGCTATGGCCAATGCTTTCACCCACTACTTCCAGACTTCCTATCTATTCTCTGCTTCCTATTATATTGAACGCAATGTCGAAACCTTGCTTGATTTTGTGCAGACACCTTATTTCACACCAGAAGGCATTGAGAAGGAAAAGGGCATTATCACGCAAGAGCTCTATATGTATCAGGATGATCCTCTCGGGGTCTCCTATCAAGCTCTTAATCAGGCCCTTTATCCTGACCATCCCTTAGGAGTGGATATTTTAGGTACGGAAGAAAGTATTAAGGCTACCACTTATGAAGATTTACGCTTGGCTTACGATACCTTCTACCATCCAAGTAATATGAATTTGATTGTGGTTGGCAACTTCGATCCGCAAGCTTTGCTAGCTGTTATTGAGGCTAATCAAGCCCGCAAAACATTTGAGCCACCTCGCTATCAAAGAGTAGTAGAAGAGGTGACAGCTCCCGTTCTGCCTAAAACCAAGCTTGAGCGAGATATCAGCCAGCCAATTATCGAGTTGGCCTGGCGCTTTGCCCCAGAGAATCTATCGGGCTTAGCATTGATTCGCCAACGTATTATAGGGGAAGTCTTCTTCGAATTACTAATGGGACCTATGTCGTCAGCCTATGCTAGCTGGTACCAGCAACAGTGGGTAGATACCAATTTCTACCAGTCTTATCATTTAGACCACAAGATGCACCATTTGGCTATTCATGCCCAGAGTCATCATACATCAGACTTGATTGCTGCAATCAAGGAGCTCTTGGCTAACTGGCAACATAACCCGGATTTGACTGAGGAGCAGTTGAAACAAGTAGTGACAGGGCGCATTGGTGATTTCATACAGCACCTAAATTCCTTGGAGTTCATTGCTTATGAACTGATTGAAGCCGTGATGGATAGTTACGAATTAGCTGATATCCTGACTTGCCTTCAGGAAATCAAACTATCAGACATCCAGGAATTTGGTCATCAAGTGCTCTCAGGAGCCTCAGAGGCAGTTGAGGTCCTAGTTAATCCCATAACTGAATAAGCCGAGGGGCCAAGTCCTTAATGGGACTTGGCCCCTTGATTTTTTTAGAAGAAGTTTTGAAACTTTAAGCGAAAATCATTAACCCTCATGTCAGAATATGATATAATACTTTTTGAATGCAGAAAGAAAAGGATGAACGGCGATGAGTGAATTAGGAACTAAATTGCGCGATGCCCGCATTGAAAAAGGATATACCTTAAATACTTTACAACAAATGACAAAAATTCAGAAAAAATACTTGGTGGCGATTGAGGAAGGACGCTTCGAAGAAATTCCTGGTAACTTCTATACTAGAGCTTTTGTTAAACAATATGCTGACATGGTTGGCCTAGATGGGGATAGCCTACTCTTAGATTATCATAATGAGTTAGAAGCGGTAGAACATGGCTTATCTCAATATGATGACCAAGAAGCAGAAGCGATGCCTAGCCGTTTGAACAGAAACCAAGCCCAGTCAGAACAATCGCTCTTAGACCGCTATGCTAAGCACTTGCCAGTTCTCATGCTAGCTGGGGTATTTGTCTTGGTTATGGCCTTTATTACCTGGACCATCTACTCCGTATCCCAACGTGAGCGCCAACAACAAGCCAATAGTTCTAGCGCGACAAGCTTGGTATCATCAGTAGAACCAAGTTCTGCTGCCCAACATGCAGCTAGCAGCAGTAGCGAGACTTCTTCCCAAGCGAAGATTGACGGCGCTGAATTCTTTGGCGATGTTCAAGCTAAGCGCGTATCTGGTGAAGGCGAAGAAACAACCTACGAACTCTATGCGCCGATGAATAAATTTAAGTTCACAGTTAAAGGCAAGAATTATGTCTGGGTAGGTGTCTATGAGGATGAAGAAATCACTATGGATACAACGGTGACTGAAGGTGAAACCTTAGAGATTAAAGTTAAAGGCCAAACCCGAAGAGTCCGCATTCGCCTAGGTTACCCTGAGGGTGGCGAGATTCAGGTGAATGGTAAGACTGTTAAAATCGCTAACGACTATATCACGGATTCTATTGTCTTCCGTCTTCATGCAGATCAGCCGACAGGCTCAAGCACTAATGAAGCTAATCAAGGCGCTGAAAATCAACAAGGCCAAGAGCAAGGCCAAAACCAAAATCAAGCCCATGGTCAAGGCTCTTATCAAGGTCCAGCCGTTCTGGATCCTAACCGCCAACAGAACAACGATAACAATGGCCAATAAGGTCTAGCCATCAGGGAGGATAGTCATGAATATCGCCAATAAGTTAACACTCTTGCGGATGCTGATGATTCCGGTCTTTATCTTCTTGCTATTAAATCATTCGGCTGACCAAGTTGTGTGGTTAGGGACCGCCATTCCTGTCAATCAAGTTTGGGCCGCTGTGGTTTTTGCCTTAGCGAGCTTTACGGACTTCCTTGATGGCTACTTGGCGCGCAAATACCAATTAGTGACCTCTTTTGGAGCTTTCTTCGATCCCATGGCTGATAAATTGCTAGTCATGGCTGCGCTGATTTTACTAGTCCAATTAGGCTCTGTACCGGGATGGGTGGTTTTCATCATTCTAGCCAGAGAATTGATGGTGACGGGCTTAAGAGTATTGATTGCCCAATCCAATGGTAAGGTGATGGCAGCCGCTATGCCGGGCAAAATTAAGACGACGACACAGATGCTAGCTATTATCTGCTTCTTATTGCAAGATATGGGGCGGTCAGTCTGGGGCTTGTCCCTGGCTAATCTCTTGCTTTATGTCTGTCTATTCTTCACCATTTACTCGGGTTTAGAATATTTTTATCATGCCCGCTTCGTCTTTTCTGACGGACTTAAATAAGATAAAACACCAAAATTAAAAGTCTGAATCTATGGTTCGGGCTTTTTTCTTTGCCTTTTGGGCCTGGAAATATAGGACTTAGGGAAGCAAAAAAGAGAAGTGCACTATAATTGTACTCAATTAGTTTATTCGAAAGAGCACTTCGCTAATTTTGGTTGATTACAACAAGCCTGTAACATATTTGTTATCCGGCGCCCCTTGTAACTTACGGATACTTTGATACAATAGGAATGAAGTAACTATCGAAAGGAAGGTGTCATATGCAACTCTGGATTTTAGTTTGTATTTTATTAGTTGTAGCCATCGTCTTATTTGCCTTATCCATTTATGTCAAAGATGACAACGTTCAAGACCAATTGGACGAATTTACGGCTCAACAATCACAAGAATTCTATGCCATGAAAACTCGTTTAGCTGAGCTTGAAAAGGCAGCCCGTGAACAAGAAGCTGTGGCGGTTGAAACGCCTGTTCAAGTAGGCAATCACTATGTGGAAGCTGAAGCAGAACCAGCCTTGGAATTAGGACTGGATGATGTATCAGATTTGACCCGTGAAGAAGTGATTCGTCTCTACTCGCAAGGCTACACCATGCATGAGATTTCTCACCATGTGGCTTTATCACAAGAAATTATCCAAACTATCGTTGACGATTATATTGAAAATCGCTAACAAAGGACAAGGAGGAATAGTATGAAATTATCGCGTAACACATTACGCTCGCTAGCTGTTGGTTTCTTAGCATCAGCAGTGGTAACAGCAGCTTTTGCCTTGTCACAAGGACAATTACCTGTCCAAGGTGTCAATGGGACCAACGTTTTAAACGGAGGGTCGACGACTGCTAATGCGGATCAACAAGCTCAATTGGATGCTTTATCAAGCGAAAAATCGGCATTAGAATCAACTCAAAACGTCTTGAATGCTTCTTTAACTTCTTTAAAAGAACAAGCTTCACGTCAAAGTAGTGAATTAGAAGCCTTGAAGAGCCATTCGACTTCAAGTGCTAGCAATGAGTCATCTTCTTCTAGCAGTGAAAGCTCAAGTTCAAGTGAAAGTGACCAAGCTAACAACCAAGCAGAGACAGGTCAAGAGCAGAACAATGGCACAAGTACTGAAGGAACATCAGCACCTAGAAACGGTCAATGGACCACTGAAGGTGGTAACTTCACTGTTAATCCTGGGGACACATCCGAAGATGTTGCTCAAAACTTGTATGATGCTGGGATTATCAGCTCACCAGATGTCTTCTTGGAAGTGGTAGAACAATGGGATCTATCAACCCTTCTAATTGCAGGTACTTACGAGTTGAACTCAGGTATGAATGTCAATACAATCGCAGAAATTTTAACCAACGGGGCCTACTACTGGATTCCATAGGACTAATATGAGGTGGAGATTAATTCTCTGCCTCTTTTTTTATGGAAATTAGGGGTCATGGCCAGTTTTATCTAAAAAAGTGGCAAAATCATGAGAATAATCTGCTTCTAGACTAGAATTTTTTCTCATAATTGTGTAAAATAGGGAAGAGAGTATCTAAATTGCATTAGGAGGCGATTAAATGGAAGATACAAAGAAACACCGCGTATTAATTATTGAGGATG
>CAUUNL010000004.1:0-47757 GCA_963546405.1 Abiotrophia defectiva
TTCCCATTATATCATATATGATACAATGGGAAGTTTTCTTAGTTAGAAAAACCGGCTGAGAATTAGCCTCAGCCGGTATAAGTCTTAGTTAAAGATCCCAAAGATACTACGCATAAAGTTAGTAAATGGGTTGTTGCGGCGGTTAGGGAGATTCTCAACGTTTTCTTCCTTGCTGCCTGCTGCTTGAGCCTTGCTTGCAGCTTCTTCTGCAGCGGCTTTGGCTGCTTGAGCTTCCTTCTCTGCTTGAGTTGGCAGTAGGTTGGTAGCCAAGCCTTCTAATTGATAGAGTTCAGGGTGCTTGTTCAAGCCGTCCAAGAGAATCTTGGTTTCTTCATAAGAAGAGTAAGGTTCTTGAACCCCCATAACAACAGCAATCATCTTACGGCCATTTTCAGTTGTAGTAGTGACGAAGCATTTGCCGGCTTCATCCGTATAACCAGATTTTAGGCCCGTTACACCTGGGCGACCGTATTGAGCCCCATCAAGGAGCAGGTTGTTGTTGGCCATTTTAATTGGATGGTCGCTGTCTTTGGCCATGGTGTATTCACGGGCAGAAGACAGTTCTAGGATTTGTGGGTATTTTTCAGTGATGTATTGGGCCATCAGGGCAACATCAGCTGCAGACATTTTGTTCTGGCTGTCCTTGGTTGACCCTTCAATCCAGTAGCTTTCTGGTAGGTATTTGTTAGGTGCCCCAGATGTGGTGTAGAACTCATAGTTCTCAATGCCCCATTCATCTAGTTGGCGACGAATGGCAGCAACAGCTTCTTGTTCAGAACCGTAGATGTGAGACATCAGAAGAGTAGTCGCATCGTTACCAGATGCTAACATAATCCCGTATAAGAGGTCTTGGACGGTGTATTCTGCATCGGTCACTAGGCCAGCATTAGATAATTCCGCATTGTCGGTGAAATCACGGACAATGGATTCAGGTGTCTTAATCTTATCGTCTAGTTTAATTTTGCCTTCCTCGATGGCTTTGTAGGTCAAGTAAACTGACATAATTTTGGACATAGAAGCAATTGGATAAGGCTTATTCCCTTCACGTTCCATCAAAACCTTGTGGGTATCTTGGTCAATCACGACATAAGAACGGGTATCTTCGGTTAGGCTATTTAATTCTTCAGGGTAGCCACTCGGCATGGTGAAGCTAGATGCTTGGCTGGCTTGAGTTTGGCTAAAATCCTTAGTTAAGTCTGGGGTTTTCTTTAGCTCTTGGGCCATAATAGGGCTAGCTAAACCTAGTAGGGTAGTGCTCGCTAGAGTGAGTAAAACGAGCTTAGTATGTAACTTGGTCATCGAGTCTAATCCTCCTGTTATTTGGACCTATATAGTCATTGTATCAGAAAAAAGAAGCATATGCCAATAAATTTAGCCCATATTTCCTATTAGATAGGCCGTTAGAAGAGTTCTTCTGGGGCTATACCGGCTTCCAAGGCAGTCAGATTGGCTGGGTCCAGGTGAATGAGGGCCTGGATTTGGCCTTGCCCATCCAAACCTAGCACGGCTAAACCGTCTTGGCTCCCTTCAAAGTCAAGTTGGGCTTGCCAACCGGCCTGGCTCATGTAGGTCATAAGCCTTTGGGACCAGTATTGACGGCGGGCCAAGTAGCACTCGACTTCTTGCCGGGGAATCCAGTAATTGTCAATCAGCACAGTGGCCGTTAGGCGAAATCCCTTGGTAAGCTTGGGGTTAGGCATAGATATGGCTCCTTTTCGGGGTGTACTTTCATAGTATAGCTAATAATTGCGAAGATTTTGTGAAGATAGCTAAAATACTAGTGGGGATTGTTATTTTTCGGCTCAGATGGTATAACAATAGAAGAAAAAGATAA
This sequence comes from Abiotrophia defectiva, assembly GCA_963546405.1. Taxonomy (GTDB): domain Bacteria; phylum Bacillota; class Bacilli; order Lactobacillales; family Aerococcaceae; genus Abiotrophia; species Abiotrophia defectiva_A. Next base: position 1,835 of record CAUUNL010000004.1, read on the forward strand.
GAGAAGGGAGGGGGCGCCATGTCCCTGCCATTACGAACTGCTAAATATACCCTGGCTGTCTTAGCGGCGGCGCTAACGGCTCAGGCGCTGGGACTCTTGAATCCGATGACAGCGGGGGTCATTGCCCTCTTGAGCTTGTCGGATACACGTCGGACTACGCTCAAATTGGCTCAGGAGCGATTAGTGTCCATGGTATTGGCCTTGGCTCTGGCTTGGTTGCTCTTTGCTAGTCTGGGCTTTAATATACTTAATCTAGCTCTCTTCCTGGTCATCTATGTGCCCCTCAGCTATCGGCTCCAGCTCATGTCGGGTCTAGTGGCTAGCACGGTCCTCGTCACCCAACTCTTAGGTTGGCAGTCGCTAGCTGCCTCCTATTGGCTCAATCAAGTGGGGCTCTTTGCCATTGGGGCAGGGCTGGCCCTAGCCTTTAATAGCTATATGCCGTCCAAAGAAGACCTAATTCTGGCCCACAGGGCGCGGATCGAAGACCAGCTACGCCAGCTGCTTTTGACTATTCATGATTCCTTGCGCCAGCCCAAAGCTAGAAGAGAAACGGACCTAGCCGGCTTAGCGGCCCTTAATCAGGAACTAGAGGCAGCCCTGACCACGGTCTTGGCTGAGCGTGACAACCGCCTCTTCAAGCAGACCAATTATGATGTCCACTATGTTGAAATGCGCCAGGCTCAGGCCCAGCTTTTGGAGCAGATGATGACCACCCTGCCGGACTGTTTCTTAGAGAGCGAAGAAAGCAAGGTCTTGGCGGGTATTTTCTACCTGACAGCTAGCCAGTTGGAAACGGCCAATCCAGGCACCTATCTTATGGCCGATATCCAGGCCTTGCTAGCCTATTATCGGGAGCGACCCTTACCGGTTAGCCGGCAGGAATTCGAGAATCGGGCCCGACTCTTCCAACTCTTGAATGACCTGAGTCGCTTTATCGCCCTTAAGGTAGCCTTCTACCAGACCTATGCCCAAGACTGGCAGGCGGAACAGGATTAGGGCTTGAATTCTTCAAGCAAAAGTGGTATAACATATCTAGAATCTTAATCGAGAGTGAAGCCATGAGTGGCTAGTCGCGTGCACAAGAGAGGGATGGGTTGGTGCAACATCCTGGCGCTATAGTTGCTTACCTCTTCACTGACTTCTTGACCTAAGGGCAATAATTCGCCTGTTAAGTCAAGACGGTTGCTTCCGTTACCAGCACCAAGAGGCTTTTGCCAATGGCAGAAGCAAATTTGGGTGGAACCACGTTATCAACGTCCCATTGACTCTGTGTCGCAATACCAGAGTCAATGGGATTTTTTATTTCCATTGATTAAGACTGTCGACCATGCACTATTATCCAATGAGGAGGAACTATTATGTCTCAAATCGCCTTAACTTTCCCAGACGGCAGTGTCCGTCACTATGACAAGGGCGTCACCGTCGATCAAGTTGCTGCTAGCATCGGCTCTTCTTTAGCCAAAGCAACCTTAGCCGGTAAATTCCAAGGTCAATTGGTGGACCACGACCGGCCTTTGGAAGCTGACGGGACCATTGAAATTATCACCGACAAGAGCCCAGAAGCCTTAGAAATTATGCGCCACTCAACCGCCCACTTGATGGCTCACGCCTTAACTCGCCTCTATCCTGGTATTCATTTTGGGGTAGGGCCTGCCATTGAATCAGGTTTCTACTACGATACTGACAAGGAAGTCCAATTAACTGAAGACGACCTACCTGCAGTTGAAAAGGAAATGAAGAAAATCATCAGCCAGAACTACCCAATTGTAAGACGGGAAGTGTCTCGGGCTGAGGCTCTAGAACTCTTCAAGCACGACCCTTATAAGGTCGAATTGATTACTGACTTACCAGCAGATGAAGTCATCACTGTCTATCAACAAGAAGACTTTACTGACCTCTGCCGTGGGATTCATGTGCCATCAACAGGCAAGATTAAGGTCTTCAAGCTGCTTAGCTTGGCTGGGGCTTACTGGCGTGGTAACTCTGACAACAAGATGATGCAACGGGTTTATGGTACAGCCTTCTTCAAGCAAGCTGACCTAGATGAATTCTTGCGCCTACGCCAAGAAGCCAAGGAACGTGACCACCGTAAATTAGGGAAAGAACTGGGTATCTTCATGGTGTCCAAGGAAGTAGGTTCTGGTTTACCATTCTGGTTACCAAAAGGGGCAACCATCCGTCGCGTCATTGAACGTTATATCATGGACAAGGAAATCAGCTTGGGCTATGACCATGTTTATACCCCAATCATGGCCAAGGTAGACCTCTATCAAACATCTGGCCACTGGGCTCACTACAAGGACGACATGTTCCCACCAATGGACATGGGCGATGGCGAAATGCTAGTCTTACGTCCAATGAACTGCCCACACCACATGATGATTTATAAGAATGACATCCATTCCTACCGCGAATTGCCAATCCGGATTGCGGAATTAGGCATGATGCACCGTTATGAGAAATCAGGTGCCCTATCTGGTTTACAACGGGTTCGTGAAATGACCCTGAACGACGCTCATATCTTCGTGCGTCCTGACCAAATCAAGGAAGAATTCATCCGCGTACTGGACTTGATTAAGGCGGTTTACCATGACTTTGGGATTACAGACTACCGCTTCCGTCTCAGCTACCGTGATCCAGAAAACAAAGAGAAATACTTTGACGATGATGCGATGTGGGAAAAGGCGCAAGCTATGCTTAAGGAAGCCATGGATGAGTTAGGCTTAGATTACTTCGAGGCCATCGGGGAAGCAGCCTTCTACGGGCCTAAATTGGACATCCAATTCAAGACTGCTATTGGTCTGGAAGAAACCATGTCTACCATTCAGTTGGACTTCCTCTTGCCAGAACGCTTCGACCTGACTTATGTTGGGGAAGATGGGCAAGATAACCACCGTCCAGTGGTCATCCACCGTGGGGTTGTGTCTACCATGGAACGTTTTGTGGCTTATTTAATCGAAGAGTACAAGGGCGCCTTCCCAACTTGGTTGGCACCTGTTCAAGTGGCCCTCTTGCCAGTTAGCCTAGAGGCTCATAGTGACCGCGTTCAAGAAATCTATGAAGACTTGAAGGCCAAAGGTTTCCGTGTGGATATGGACTTGCGTAATGAGAAGTTGGGTTACAAGATTCGTTCCGCTCAAACAGCTAAGATTCCTTACCAAATTGTTATTGGGGACCAAGAAGTGTCTGAAGGCACGGTTAATGTCCGCCACTACGGTTCTGCTAAGTCAGAAAGCTACAGCTATGACGACTTTGTCCGCCTCTTAAGCGAGGACGTTGCTAACAAGAGCCGTCTTAACTAATAGGTATTGAATAAATAGAAAAGGGCTAGATCCTGCCTGCCGTCCTTGGGGACCAGGCAGAATCTAGCCTTTTGGCTTTTATCACAGGCAAGGAAAGCACAACTTGTGTCTGATAGAGCACGTAAATTTGCTGGCTCATACCCTATCTATCAATAGATAGATTGATAGATAGGGTGGCAGATGCAACTAGAAGAGACCAAGCTAAAGACAGACTTTGCTTATGGCATGATTGGAAATTTCCGGCCAAATAGGGTAAAATAAGAAGGTAATAATTGACCCTGATCAACGAGGAGTAGCTTATATGGAAACTACTGAAAGCAAGCAGGTGACACGGCCAACGTTCCGCGATCTAATGTCGCAGCCTGCAGTCATTATGACTTATGTAAGTATCTTAATTCTTTTTCCTTTTTATATTAGTGTACCAGCGGCTGTTTTGGCCGTGAGCTTGATTTTTTGGAAGTACCGCCGGCGCCTAGGCAAGATTGCCCTAGGGACGGGCTGGTTTGGCGCTGGGGCCATCTTTAGCTTTATGATTGCCTTTGCCAACCGCAACCAGTATGGTATCTGGGCAGCCATTGGTTTTATCCTAGTTTGGACCTTCTTCCGGATTTATCGCAATTTTGTCACGCCAGACCTGCTCATTAAAATGCTGAATATTATTGGCTTAGGCAGCATTGGAACTAGTCTCTATGCGATTTATCAGTACCTTGCCTTTATAGCCAGTCATGGTTTCCCGCTAGATTATATTGTGCGGGATCCTAATCCTAAGCATCGGGCCATGTCCACACTCTTTAATGCCAACTATTATGGGCTCTTCTGTATTTTTGCCCTCCTGATAGGGGCCTACCTTTTTGTCAAGGCAGGCACTAAGAAGGCCAAGGTCTGGTATGGTCTCAGCATGGTCTTGAATGTGGTCGGCATCTTGCTGACGGCCTCTCGCATGGCCTTGCCGGCCCTGGTAGTGGGAACCATCACCTTTGTTTTCTTCATTAATCGGCGCCTAGTCCTGTGGCTAGGTGGGATTGGGTTAGCAGGAGCCTGCTTGGTCTTCTTCTTCCCAGAACTCCTGGCGCGCTTTACCTCGGCTTCCTTCTCTCATAGCTTAGAAGAGCGGGAAATGATTTGGCGGGCTGCTTGGGGTATCTTCACCGATTATCCTTTAACAGGGCGGGGACCTATGTCCTACTTCAGTTTCTTCTATCTCTATGGTGGTAAGGGACAACCTCACGCCCATCAGATTTTCCTAGAGTTCCTCTCTTCTTATGGTCTCTATGGGACGGCAATCTACTTGATTGGGACGGTTGGCTACTTCCGTGAGCGGGTGGCCCTCTGGTTCAAACCAGAAGTTCAAGCTGAGATTGGGCTAGTGACCGCCATGATTGTCACCGTCTTGGTCCATGGCCTCAGTGATGTTGCGGTCATGTGGCTACAGACCGGCTACATTTTCCTTTTCATCGTAACTTGTCCAGTGGCAGTTTGGGAAGCCCTGGCTTCTTATCGGTCAGAAGATGGCTATCTAAAAATTAAAGCATAAGTTTCAAAAAGCAAGTGCCTATCACTTGCTTTTTTGACTATTTTAGACTATTATAAAAGAGTGGTTAGCACTTGAGGTGTTTGAGTGCTAAGTCTGAGTATGAATGGAGGAAAATAATATGTTAAAACCATTAGGCAAACGACTGGTAATTGAAGTAGCCCCAGCAGAAGAAAAAAGCCTCGGAGGCTTGATCTTATCTAGCGCCGCCCAAGAAAAACAAGAGACCGGGACGGTCCTAGCAGTCAGCAAGGAAGTAGCAAGCGCTGGCGAAGTAACAGTCGGTGACCGCGTTGTTTTTGAATCTTATGCAGGCGTGACCGTTAAGCAAGACGGCCAAGAATATTTAGTAATTGAATTAGACCATGTCTTGGCTGTTTTAGACTAAGCACAAGGCAGAGAATAGAAAAGGAGTGACTCTTGATGGCAAAAGAATTGAAATTCTCAGAAGACGCTCGCGCAGCTCTCTTGCGCGGGGTAGATATTTTAGCAAACACAGTCAAAACAACCTTAGGGCCTAAGGGCCGTAATGTGGTCTTAGACAAGACCTTTGGCTCCCCTTTGATTACCAACGATGGGGTAACCATCGCACGTGAAATCGAATTAGAAGACCGCTTCGAAAACATGGGGGCGCAATTAGTCCTGGAAGTGGCTAGCAAGACCAATGATGTAGCGGGTGACGGGACCACGACGGCAACTGTCTTGACCCAAGCCATTGCCAACGAAGGCATGAAGAACGTGACGGCTGGGGCTAACCCAGTTGGCATCCGCCGCGGGATTGACAAGGCCACTAAGGCAGCAGTTGAAGCTTTACAAGCCTTATCTCAACCAGTTTTATCCAAAGAAGCCATTGCCCAAGTAGCCGCAGTCTCTTCTGGCGACCCAGCTATTGGTGACTTGATTGCGGACGCGATGGAACGTGTTGGCAACGACGGTGTCATCACCATTGAAGAATCTAAGTCTATCGAGACGGAATTATCAGTAGTCGAAGGCATGCAATTTGATCGGGGTTATCTCTCTCAATACATGGTAACCGATAATGAGAAGATGGTTGCTGAATTGGAAAATCCTGTTATCTTCGTGACCGACCGCAAGATTACCAACATCCAAGATGTTTTACCACTCTTGGAAGGTATTATGCAATCTGGTCGTCCGCTCCTTATTATTGCAGAAGATGTAGATGGTGAAGCCTTGCCAACCTTAGTCCTCAACAAGTTGCGTGGGACCTTGAACGTGGTGGCTGTTAAGGCGCCTGGTTTTGGGGATCGTCGTAAGGCCATGTTGGAAGACATCGCAGTCTTGACTGGGGCAACCGTTGTTTCAGAAGAATTAGGTTTTGAACTTAAGGATGCGACCGTAGAACATCTAGGTCATGCCGGTAAAGTAACGGTGACTAAGGACTCTACCACTATCGTAGAAGGCGCAGGCAACAAGCAAGCCATCGCAGACCGTATTGCGGTCATTCGCGCCCAAGCAGAAGAAAGCACCTCAAGCTTCGACAAGGAAAAACTCCAAGAACGTTTAGCTAAATTGTCAGGTGGGGTAGCCGTGATTAAAGTAGGGGCAGCCACTGAAACTGAGCAAAAAGAACGCAAACTCCGCATCGAAGACGCCCTCAACGCGACCCGTGCGGCCGTGGAAGAAGGGATCGTGCCTGGTGGGGGTACTGCCTTGGTTAACGTTCAAGAAATCGTGGCAGCAGTAGAAGCTGAAGGTGACGAAGCAACAGGCGTTAAGATTGTAGCCCGTGCTTTGGAAGAACCAGTTCGTCAGATTGCAGCTAACGCTGGTAAGGAAGGCTCTGTCATTGTGGACACCCTCCGTCGCTCTGAAAAAGGCGTAGGTTATAACGCCGCAACCGATGTCTTTGAGAACATGATTGAAGCAGGGATTGTGGACCCAACCAAGGTAACCCGTTCTGCCCTTCAAAATGCAGCCTCTGTAGCAGCCTTGCTCTTAACGACAGAAGCCGTTGTAGCAGACATTCCAAAAGAAAGCCCTGATATGCCAGCCGGAATGGGCGGCATGCCAGGTATGATGTAATAAAAGTTGGCTGAGACCTTGGTCTCAGCCTTTTTTGTTGATAGGCAGTCTAGCTCTCTGAGGCAATCATTAAATCTACTTAGTTTGGATAACTAAAATCTGCTTGTCTTTATCAGGTAATAATGGTTAAATAGAATTATAAGACTACTGGTAGGGAGGGCAAGAAAATGAAGAAATTTCTTAGTTTAATGTATGTTGTTCTGTTAGTAATCGGTTTATCGCCTATCAAAACAGTTGGTGCACAAAATGAATCGAACTCAGCTTCCGTAGATATACAGAAGGAAGAAGAAGAGCGAGCAGCTTATTGGAAAAGTTTGGAGGAAATTACAGATACCAAAGTGCAAAAAGAACTATTCTATCGTTTACTTAAGACAGAGCCAATCCCGATTGAAAAGGGCCAAGAGGCCTACCTGAAATTAGCAGATATTACGAAGCCTGATGGGACAGATATGACCAAGAAAAGAGCATACATGCTCCCAAGTAATTGGAAGATGGACAAGGACCTTACTAAGAAGGATAATAAAGATATGACTTTTATAGTGAAGGCAGAAGAGTCACCAATTGCCTTTTTTGCGCAACTTTATAGTCTGGATCTTTTCACTGGTTCAGCACCGGAAGGTGATGAGGCTTGGGAACAGGCGGAGTTGAAAAGATTTATGAAGGGGCAAGATGGTAAGAACTTTATTTTGGACGAAACCGTTGAAATAGGTGGTAAAACATGGAATGTAGGTTTTGAGATGCCTATTGGCCCTCAGAATCATCTGCTCGCTGGCCTTGTTTTTTATCGACTCGAGGACCACGGTGAATCCTATAAGTCGGTAATTGCGGGTTCATTAATTTATGTCCCTTATGATGACTTGCGATACGAGGATGAAATTAAAAAAGCAGTTGGTCAGCTTAAGACGATTCTTCAGCGAGTCAGTGAAGCTAATGACTAATCAGGATCATAAGATAGGTAGTTGAAGAGGAGGGTTGTTTTTTCAGCAATTCTCCCATCTACTACCAATCGCCCTCTTTAAGGCTGAGACCTTGGTCTCAGCCTTTTTATTATCTAAAAGAAAGAGGGTGTGCTAGACTGAGAGTAACAAGTGTGGAGGAGGGATTTTGATGACCCTAGTGCAGGCTTCATTTTTGGCAGGTCTTTTTGGGGCTCTAGCCTGGTTGGTGGGCGATATATTACTAGTAGGTTTTGCGCCGGTGACGGAAGAAGACTTGGTCCGCTACCAAGCAGGGGGCTTGACCAATTTACGCCTGGCTCTTTATATGAGATCAGGGACCGACCGCCGTTTGCGCTGGGGTGTTTGGCTGGCTCAATTTTCTATTTGGTTGCCTCTGCTTAGTCTCTATGGCCTCTGGCAAATGGCCCAGCCAGTAAGGGGCTTGGCCTGGGCCGGACTGCTCTGCCTTCTCATCGGATTCAGTCTGTCCCCTTTGGCTCATGGGGCCTTTTACGTAATAGCCATTCTGGGCAAGGCTTATTGTCGGGATTACGAAGAAGCGGGCAAGGCCAATAAATTTTTGGTAGAAGCACTTAATCAAGCCAATCACTTACTCAATGTGACCTGGCTGTCGGCCCTTGTAATAACTTACATGGGTTGGGCTCTGTATGGTTGGGCCATTGTGACCGATCAGACCCAGTGGCCGACTTACTTTCTACTAGCCACCCCGCTGGTGACCACGCCAATTTGGCTGGGCCTAAGCCATTATATCATCCGCCGGTGGACGCCTCTCTTTAATGGTGCTGCCCTTAACTTAGCCTGGGTCAGCTTTTATGCCTTGGATCTCTGGCTACTCACTTAAAATCATAGCATGCAAAAAGGACTGAGCTTAGGCTCAGTCCTTTTATTTGCTTAGATAGGCGATAATTCGTTCAGCTAATTCAGCCCTTACACCAAGCTTGGCGTAGTCCTCAATGGAGGCTTCTTTCATAGCCTTGAGGGACTTGAAGTGCTTGAGCAACTTAGTGCGGGTCACCTTACCCACGCCAGGAATGGCGTCTAACTTAGAGGCGAATTGTTGCTTGCTCCGTACTTGACGGTGGTAGGAAATGGCGTAGCGGTGAACCTCTTCTTGGATGCGTTGGATATAGTGGAAGACAGGCGACTGGCGGTCTAGCTCTACCAGCTCCTCGCTATAGCCATTCATGAGGGAAGCTGTCCGGTGTTTGTCGTCTTTGACCATGCCGGCGACAGGGATGGAGAGGCCTAGTTCCTCTTCAATCACCTGGCGGGCTGCCCGGACCTGGACCTTGCCCCCATCCATCAGAATCAGATTAGGCAGGGGTTGTTCCTCACGCAGTAAGCGCGAATAGCGACGGCGAATGACCTCTTGGGTGTGGGCAAATTCATTGGTTTGGTTAGATTCCTTGATTTTGAACTTGCGGTAGCTCTTGCGGTCAGGCTTGCCTTCTTTGTAAACTACCATACCCGACACCAGGCCTGTCCCTGAAATGTTGGAGTGGTCGAAGGCTTCGATATGATAGGCCAGAGGGATACCCAAGGCTGCCGCCAGGTCTTCGCTGACACCACGCGTTTGTTGGGCTTGGATGTCCAAAAGGTTGAGGCGCTCGTTGAGAGCCAGCTGGCTGTTCTTAGCGCAAAGGTCCAGCATGGACTTTTTCTTGCCTCGCTGTGGCGTGCTGATAGGAACTGAAATCACTTGCGATAACAAGTCCTTGTCAACATCTTCAGGTACTAAGATGGCTTTGGGAAGCAAGTGATTTTCTTCCTGATAGAAGCGGGCGATAAAGGTCGTCAACTCCTCATCAGGGTCTGTATAAGCCGGGTAAATAGCGGCCTCACGTTTGAGAATACTACCTTGTCTGAGCATAAAGACCTGGATGGAAACCCAACCGCGTTGGAAGTCATAGGCGAAGACATCCGTATTGTCGTAGTCCTGGCTCATAATAATCTGACGCTCGATAGTGGTCTCAATGTATTGGAGTTGGTCCCGATAGTCGGCGGCCTGTTCGAAGTCTAGGCGCTCGGCGGCTGCCTGCATCTTGTCCTTGAGTTGAGTCATAATAGGTTGAATATCACCGTTGAAGAATTGCTTAATCTTCTGAATCTGTTGCTCGTACATGTCCTTGGTGACTTCATGATCGCAGGGGCCAATGCACTGACCTAGATGATAATAGAAGCAAGCCCGCTTCTCATTTTTACCACAGCGACGTAGGGGATAGACCCGATGCAAGAGTTGCTGGGTCTGGGTAGCTGCTCCTACATTAGGGAAGGGGCCAAAGTAGAGACCGCCGTCCTTGGTTACATTGGATGTGATGATGAGCTGAGGATGGCGTTCCTTGGTGATTTTAAGGTAGGGATACATGGTCCCTTCCTTGAGTCGAATATTAAAAGGCGGCTTATATTGCTGAATTAGATTGATTTCCAGCAAGAGTGCTTCCTTATTACTGTTGGTGATGATGGTCTCGAAGTGGTCGATTTCTGACACTAGTTTGGTAGTTTTGGTATCGTGAGCGCCACGGAAATAGGAGCGTACCCGATTCTTAAGGTTCTTGGCCTTGCCCACATAGAGAATCTGATCGGCCGCATCTTTCATGAGATAGCAACCGGGTAAATCTGGCAAGAGCTTGAGCTTGGCTTCAATCCGTTCTTGAACCTTGGCCCGTTCTTGGGCAGTCTGGGACTGGGCATCCGTCATGGGGGTCCTCCTTCCTTTAATCTGGGGCTGGGAGCCCCGTTTACTCTACACATTATACGCGTTTTTAGGACTTGGGACAAATGTCCTGTTCAAATCTTAAGAAAGGGTAAATCTCAGTCATCAAGATTGAAATCTCTGTCAGAATTGCCTAAGATGGTAGAAGAAGGAGACTGACCATGAAAAAAAGATCTACGACCCCTTTGAAGTTAGCGGCGATTATTGTCGTCCTCTGCCTGGCCCTCTTTGCCAGACGGGATATGATTCAGGCTGTCTGGCAGGATCATAGCCTCAGCCGACCGCAAGCCATGCTGACTATTGCCCAAAAATTATTGAATATTCCACAAAATAAGCCTCAGGATAATCAGTCCCATGTCATTCAATCTGGGGCCAACCAAGAACCCCATCAAGTAGCAGCCAATGTGGCGGCTAGCCCTATATATCAGAAGGCCGCCCGCACAGCCCAAGCCTTCAATCAGGGTTTGGATTTGACTAGTCTGAATCAGACCTTTGTCAATCAAGTTAACCAACACCGGAGCCAACTCGGTTGGCCTGAGATTCAGGTCGGGCACCAACTTGCTACAGGGAGTCAAACCCGGGTACGTCAATTATCTGATTACTATTACTTGAGTAGCCGGACCTTAGATGGACAAGATTTCCGCACAGCACACCCAGCTATTGAAGATGCTAATTCTAGATTAGGGGAATCCACCTTTGAACTCTATATTGCGGCGGATGACATCCACCTAGATACTTGGCGCCAGCACCCTGATATTCTGGCTGATTATCTCTATAAGGCCTTTGCCAAAATGGAAGGCCAGGAGACCAGCGCCTATATTGCCAGTCAATATGTGACTCTCTACGCTCAACCTAGCGACCAATTGGTTGGCGACGTGGCCTACGTGCGTTTGGTGGCCGTTGTCACCTCCGATACTCTGGCCAGTCCTTAATTCAACTTGAAGGAGCCCCACCATGACTTCACCTTATGCTTTTCTATTGCCCGGTCTAGTTGGCCTGGGGTTAGCGACTTGGACCTATGGCCAGGTCTACCAGCGTCGACATGGCCTCAAGCCAAGTAATGACCGCGAGCAAGTCTTCGACGTCGCCCGCTGGCAGGCTCAGGCTAGCACTCAGCATGCTTGGTTATCGCAAGCCCAGTTCGACCAAGAAATGACAGACTGGGTCCAGCCTTATTTGGCCCAACATGGTCAGTCAGAGACGCTTACCTTAGAAGACGGCCAGACCTTAGCCTTTGATTTCTATCCCCATGCTGAGGCTCAGGCTACTCTCCTAATCATCCATGGTCTCAATGAGTTCAAGGAAAAATTCCGAGAGTTAACCTACTACTGGCATCAAGAAGGCTGTAAGGTCATTGCAGTGGACCTAAGAGGGCATGGCGCCAGTGGTCCCTATGGTCCCAAATCCAGCATCCATAGCCAACATTTTGATCAATACGCTGAGGACCTGGCTAGACTCTTGGACCATTTAAGCAAGCAAGGAAAAATCCAAGGCCCCTTAGTCCTATTCGGCCACTCCATGGGTGGAGCGGTCGCGACTCGTCTCTGCCAACTCTATCCCGGCTTAGCTCAAGGCCTCATCCTTTCCTCGCCTATGCTAGCAATCGATACGGGCAAGATTCCCTTTGCCTATGCGCATTTGTTAAGTCGACTAGTCAGCTCTTTAGGTGGTGGCAAATCTTATGCTCCGCGTCAGGGCGCCTTTGATCCTGAACGTCATAGCCAGTATCCCCGCCAGAATCGCTGGACCACTCAATATGAACGTGGCCAGTATTTCCATCATTGGCACCTAGCCAACCATCCGCTTCCTAGCTGGGGCGCAACTTGGTCCTGGCTAGCAACCAGTCTAGCTAGCTCGTGCAAGATTTTGTCACGCCAAGGTCTTGCCCAGCTTACTTTACCAGTTCTGGTCTGGCGAGCGGAGCTCGATGACCATGTTTTAGCTAGTGGCATTCATGGTTTGGCGTCGAGCTTAGCTCAAGCCCAGGCCTACTGTGTGCCGGCGCGTAAGCATGAATTGTATTTGGAGGATGATGCCTTCATACAAGCTTATGTCACCTGCATTCGTCATTTTATTGCCAGTCTTGCGCCAGCAAGCGACCATTGATTTAATCCTTGGTTGAATTTTGAACTAAAGGGAGTTACTTATGACACGCGTATATATTACAGAAGTTAAGCGCTCGGCCATTGGTCGCTATCTTGGCGCCTTATCCAATCTCAGTCCGCTAGACTTGGGTAGCCAAGTGCTCCGAGCAGTGCTAGAATCAGACCAAGTACCAGTGGAAGCCATTGAAGAAGTAATCGTTGGGAATGTCTTATCGGCTGGCCATGGTCAAAACCTAGCACGTCAAATCGCGCTAGAGGCAGGACTACCGATGACGACCCCAGCCTACACTGTCAACATGGTCTGTGGGAGTGGCTTAAAAGCAGTCTATGAAGGCTATACCAAGATCAAAGCCGGCGAGAACCAAGCCCTAATCGTTGGGGGCGTAGAAAGTATGAGCCAGGCCGCCTTTGTCCTAGATGGCAAATCTCGCAAGGGTATGGCTTATGGTGGCAGTCCTCTAGTGGATAGCCTCTATCGGGATGGCTTGTCTGATGCCTTTGGGGGCTATGCTATGGGTGTGACGGCTGAGAACTTAGCTCAGCAATATGACATTAGTCGCCAAGCTCAAGATGCTTATGCTTATCAGTCTCAAGTCAAGGCTCAAGCGGCTCAACAAGCAGGCCTCTTTGACCAGGAAATTGTGGCTGTAACAGAAGTCGACCGCAAGGGCAATCGTCAAGTGATAGATCGAGATGAGTATATTAACTATAAAACTAGCCCTGAGAAATTAGCTGGTTTGCGTCCTGCCTTCCAGAAAGAGGGGACAGTAACAGCCGGTAATGCGTCAGGCATTAACGACGGCGCAGCCTTTCTCTGCTTGGTGAGTCAAGCAATCGTAGACCGCTACCACTTGACGCCACTGGCTGAGGTCCTAGGTTTTGGTCAGGCAGGGGTGGATCCTAGCCTTATGGGAATTGGCCCTGTAGGAGCTATCGAGCAGGTTTTAGAGCGTACAGGTGTGCCTTTTGAAGCAGTTGACCGCTTTGAACTCAATGAGGCTTTTGCGGTTCAAGCGCTAGCTGTCTCACATGATTTAGTTGCCCATCACGGAGTAACAGCCGAATGGTTGGCTGAGCGGACCAATGTCCATGGCGGCGCTATTGCCTTAGGTCATCCTATCGGTGCTTCAGGCGTCCGAGTCTTAGCGACGCTCTGTCATGAGCTGGTTCGTTCTGAGAGTCAATATGGCCTTGCCTCCCTTTGTATTGGTGGGGGCATGGGGATTGCCAGCCTGATTAAACGATATCAAGCTTAGTTAGATATCAAGTAAAGAGGCTGGGAATTACCAGTCCTAAACATCCTAAAATAAAAAGAGAGTCCCACGCGTGATTTTGTTTGCAAGTTGCCGTGGGCTTTTATATACTTAGGGAGAAGACAGAGGGAGGAATTACCTATGAAATGGAAGTTAGTAGCCGATTCAGGCGCGACTATCTCGCCGGACCTGTTTGCAGGGACGGATGTCGCTTTTGAATTAGTACCTTTAATGATTAATATTGGCACTCAGGTATATGTGGATGATGCCAACTTAGATATGGCAACTTTTGTAAAGGATATGCAAGACAGCAAGGAGGCCTCTTCGACTGCTTGTCCGTCTCCTCAAGCTTATGCCAATGCCTTCGAGGGGGCAGAAAATGTTATCTGCTTTACCCTCTCAAGTGGCTTATCAGGTTCTTATAATAGCGCCCAGCTTGGTCGCAATATGGCTTTGGAAGAAAATCCATTGGCTAATATCTATATCTTTGACTGCTTATCTGCCGGGACAGAGAACGACCTCTTGATTGCTAAGGGCTTGGAGTTGGTAGAATCTGGTTTGGATTTTGACCAAGTGGTAGCTAGCCTGAAGGATTACCACCAAAAGACGGATGTGGTCTTCATCTTGGAGTCAGTAGATAACTTGGTCAAAGCCGGCCGTGTCAATCGTCTAGTCGGCGGTATGATTGGTCTCTTAGGCATTCGCCTGATTGGGGTTCGTACAGCTGAAGGTAAGATTGAGATTGGGGCTAAGTCTAAGGGGAGCAAACGGGCTGTGAAAGCAACCGTAGAAGAAATGCTCAAGCATGGTTACCAAGGTGGTAAGGTGGCGATTTCTCATAGCGACAATCCAGAAGTGGTTGAAGCGGTGAGTGCTTTGCTTCGTGAACACTATCCTCAGGCTCAAATTGAGGTAGTGGATTTTAATGGGCTCTGCACATTCTATGCCCAGTACCACGGGCTCATTATCGGCTTCGAGAAAGCTTAAGAAGTGTAAAAATTTAAAAGAAAGCAGGGTGTCGGTATGTTTATTGGGAAGTTGCACCGCTCCAATGTGGTGTTATTAGCAGGTTTGTTTTTTGCAGCGACAGGGATCGGGTTCGCCTTTCATCGTGAACTACAGTACGCCCTTGTTTCCTTGATTATTGCCTCCATCATCGACTTGTTCGTCGGAGGCTTCATGAATCAATTCCAGTCTTCGGTGGCGGAGGCTGCCTTCGCCAAGGAGCTCAAGACCTTGAGTAGTTTCCTCATTTATGGCGTCCTCCCGGGCGTCTATCTGATGGCGGTAACCAATGCGGGCGCCTTTAGCCTCATTGTCTTCGCACTTTACATCTTGGCAGTCGGAATTCGCCTGGCCTACTTCAACCAAGCGGCCGAATTCCAAGATCCAGTGGACAAGCGCCACAGCGTCGGGTTGCCACTAGAACTAGGCGTCTTCGCGATTCAGGTCGTGTCCTTAGTAGGCTTCCTGCTCCCGCTGACTGTCTTCCAAATCTTCCTGATGTTGGTCTACGCGCTCCTAGCGGTAGCCTTCGTCTACAAGCTGAAGATTCCGCGCCTACCAAGCCAATGGTTATTCTACATGGTGGGCGTCCAAGTGGTCCTCTGCATCCTGTGGGTATTCCTGGGAAATTTCATTACAGGCTAAACAACGAGAGGCTAGGGCGTGCGTCCTAGCTTTTTTTCTGGGCGCAGATTGTATAATTAAGTGCAACACCGAAAAAGGAAGATTGCAAGAATAAGTGCGGCAACCTAAATCATTGCTTAAAATGACTCATGGGAGAAAGATATGAAATCAAAATGGAAGTTATTTACAATTGTATTTATAGTTACCGTTGTAGGACTTTTTGCATGGACGAAAGTGTCAGACAACTTATCAACTTATAGCGTATACTATGCAAAACACATCGAAGGAATATACTCGCCCTTGCAAGAAGCAATGCGAAACTTTAATCAAATCGAGCATCCTGAACTTGATAATTATAAGTACAAGAAAGATAATTTAAGCGGGGATTGGGAATTTACCACGGCGTATAATGGAGCCAAAATTCGTTATATCGTAATTGCGGACAGTAGACAACTCTATTATAATGATGAGGCCATCCACTACTCGCTAACTCCTTTGGGTCAAGTTGAGTATATACCTGTAGATATTCCCTTATTAACTAGTCTGAGACATGACATTTCAGATGAGGAGCAAATATTCGTAGATGAAGCACTTGCTACAATTTTTGAACCTATCATTCAAGCACAACATGCTCCAGACTGGAACCTTCAATGGCTCTATAATTTGCTGAATCAGAGGAGGTGAGAATACCTTGAAAATAAAACAAGTCTTACTCCCCTTCAATGCTTTCTTTTTGGTGTTTTCAATTGGAAATTTCCTAATCTTAAGAGACACTATCGAGGCGCTAGAAATAGCCCTGAGCATCCCGTCGTCCATTATGTTAGCAAGTTTGGGTAGCCATTGGCCGCTTCGTATTTATCTTGGCAGTATGCTGATTTTGACGGTCCTAGGAATTATACTATCCCTATGGAGTCTTCGTGGCCAGAAGACCACACTGGAGAAGTGGGTGGTGGGAGGTACCTTGTTCGGATATATTGCCCTATTAGGACTCCCTTTGTCATGGAGCTACCTTCCAATCGTGGCGATGTTAATCGTGACAGTAGTCAGCTTCATGTGCAACCGTGCTACACCATGATTTTTGGGCTAAGTTGCCTGACTAGACACCCAAAAACAGCCGTTCCCACACGTAGGTGGGGACGGCTGTTTTTGCCATATATGTTAGAAGCAGAAGGCCAAGCCATACAGGATGCTAATCATCAAGTAACTAGTGCTGAGATAGTTGAGTTTATTTTGGTTTTGGTTATGTTGTCGAGTTTGGACCAAAAGAGGGGCTAAGGTCAAGACGCTCCCGGCGATAAAGAGGAGTTGGAGCATGAAATAAGATTTGGATGGGAAACTTAAGTAGGTCCCAGCACCCACAGCTACTAGGCTCAAGATAAGCACTAGACTTGTTTTTAAGCCATGTGGCATAACGGAAGGGTATCCCGTTAGCTGACTAACTAGACTATTGCCTTCAGCTTGAAAGGCCAGTTGTAAGGCTGCCAGAGGCAGGAGGCTGATGAGGAAGCCGGTCGTGATGGTCCCAGTTTGGCTGAAGTAGGCTAGGTTATTGACAATGAAGGCCTGGAAGAAGACATTCAGAACTAACTGGTAAAGGCTGTTGGTCAGATTATAAGGATAATGCTGAATGTGGGTATAGGCGATATAGAGGAGGAGCAAGAGGTTAGCCCCCCAATGATGCTGCCACATAAAGCCCACGGTTGCTGCCCAGAGCAGAATTTCCATGGCGTATAGAATCACTGGCGAGCTAGCATTGGCCTTGCGGGTATTGAAGCGAACGAAGAAATAGTGGTCAATCAACTGACTGCTGACTAAAATCAGGTAGAGATAGCCCAAGGCTAACCAGTTGATTTCGGTAGTGTGGTACATCCCTACGATTAAACCGTATATCCCAAAGCCTAATGGAGCCAGGAAGATTCGAATGAGGGGATGTCTTAGAAAGTGTGCAAAGTGTTTCATAGCTAATCCTCTTTTTTCGACATTTTTTACTATCTATATCTACTATACTAATGTATAATGGAGTCAGTTACAACAATAAATTCCCGATGGGATTCATTTTCTTAATGAAGTTGCCTTGTAACCAATCAACATAATGGGGGAAATTACTATGGAAAGAAAGTTGTTTACATCTGAATCGGTGACGGAAGGACACCCAGATAAAGTTGCCGATCAAATTAGTGATGCCATCTTAGATGCCATCCTGACACAAGACCCACTAGCCCGGGTGGCCTGCGAGACCGCAGTCAACACCGGCTTGGTATTGGTCTTCGGGGAAGTCAGCACGACTGCCTATGTCGATATCCAACAAATTGTACGCGAAACTATTAAGGGCATTGGCTATGATTCAAGTGATTATGGCTTTGATGGTGATAATGTGGCCGTCTTGGTCGCGCTTGATGAACAATCGCCTGATATCGCCCAAGGGGTAGATGCCGCCATTGAAACCCGGGACGAAGCAACCGATCAATTGATTGGGGCGGGTGACCAAGGCCTTATGTTCGGTTATGCCTGTGATGAGACGGAAGAATTTATGCCATTGCCAATCGCGCTTAGTCATCGCCTAGCTAAACGTCTGAGTGAGGTGCGAAAGTCTGGCCAATTGGCTTACCTGAGACCAGATGGTAAGTCCCAAGTAACCGTTGAGTACGGAGAAGACGGTCAAGCCCTACGGGTGGATACAGTCGTAATTTCGACTCAGCATGCGCCTGAAGCAACCTTAGAAACCGTGCGTCAAGACGTGATTGAACAAGTAGTGAAGCCTGTGATTCCGGCACATTTATTAGATGATCAAACTCGCTTCTTAATCAATCCAACCGGTCGTTTTGTCATCGGTGGGCCTAAAGGAGACTCCGGTTTGACAGGCCGTAAGATTATTGTCGACACCTATGGGGGCTATGCCCGCCACGGTGGCGGTGCCTTCTCTGGTAAGGATGCGACTAAAGTGGACCGGTCAGCTAGCTATATGGCTCGCTACATTGCTAAAAATATCGTGGCAGCCGGTTTAGCTAAGCGTTGTGAAGTACAATTAGCATATGCAATTGGGGTAGCACAACCAGTATCTATTCGGATTGAAACTTTTGAAACTGGTATCGTTTCTGAGAGTCGCCTAGTTCAAGCAGTGCGTCAACTCTTTGATTTAACGCCAGATGGGATTATCCGCACCTTGGCCTTGCGTCGCCCAATCTATAAGCAGACAGCAGCCTATGGTCACTTTGGTCGTCAAGACGTGGTCTTACCATGGGAGCAAGTCAATAAAGTAGATGAACTTAAAGCCGCGATTGCTGAATAAGACAAAATTAAAAGCTGAGACTTAGGTCTCAGCTTTTTACTTACTTGATACGTTCGATGATGAGGAGTTGTGGTGGATTATTCCGTTGGTTGATGAAGCCATAGTGAAGGACTTGGAATTCTTCTTGGGGCCAGCTGGCTAAGGCTTGGAAGAGGGCATCCTTTTCTTTGGCGCCTTCAGGGTGACCACTGTAAATCACCAAGATGATTTGACCACCAACTCGAAGTTTGGCTCGTACCTGGTCTAAAGAGGACAGGGTTGAAGTCTCTTGTGTTGTGATTTGGTGGTCACCACCGGGTAGATAGCCTAGATTATAAATGGCACCACTGAATTGAGGGACCTCAGCTAAAAGCGTATGAATTTGGTCGTGAGAGGCCAGGAAAAGCTGGGCAGACTCTCGATTTGGAAGATCAGCCAGTCGTTCCTGGGTCCAAGCCAAGGCCTGATCTTGGATATCAAAGCACATGACCTGGCCACAAAAGCCTGGTTGGCTGAGAATGAAGGCTGTGTCGTGCCCTTTGCCTAGAGTTCCATCGATATAAACGCCATCTGGAAAACGTTGGATCAAGGTGGCTAAGAGGGTGTGGCTGTAGTGTAGAGCGCGTTGCATAGACAAACTCCTTTGTATTACGTGAAAGTTACACAATAGTTAAAAGTAAACGAAAAGGGGGCTAGGCCCCTTTTTTTAGCGAGAGGCTTTCTATATAATGGTATTGTATCATAAAATGGCAGAATGGGGGAATATACGTGAAATTAACGCGTCAAGCGGTGATTAATCGTCGTAAACAAGCACAGCGCCACGAATCAAATAAGAAAATTGCCAAAGTGGTTAATGCAGGCTTAGTCTTATTCGCTTCTGCATCTACTTTAAGCACGCTCACTGCACCAAAGGTGACCGTACAAGCTCAAACAGCTACCCAACAAAACTTCTTATCAACTATTGGAGGGTATGCACGCGATATCGCTAAGAATAATGACTTGTATGCCTCTGTAATGATTGCGCAAGCAATTTTAGAATCAGGTTGGGGCCAAAGTGGATTAGCATCAGCACCTAACTATAACTTATTCGGGATCAAGGGTGACTACAACGGTAATTCCGTTCGTATGGACACCTTAGAAGACGACGGAAGTGGTAACTACTATGCTGCTAAGGAACCTTTCCGTAAGTATAGCAACTATGGTGAATCCCTGAATGACTATGCTTCGCTCTTAACTGGGGACAACAACCCTAACAGCTGGCGCTATAAATTCTATTATGGGGCGCGCGTGAGTGCGACCAACTCTTATCAAGACGCAACACAACACTTAACGGGTCGTTATGCGACAGATACTCGTTACGCGTCTAAGCTCAACCAATTAATTCAAACCTATGGCTTGACTCAATATGATGCGGGTGGTTCCAGCACTGCTAGCCCAGCTCGTCCACAAGCTCAAGCGACTGGTGGCGGTTCTTATACGGTTCAAGCAGGCGATAGCTACTGGCGTATTGCTAACAAGTACGGCATTTCAATTGAAGAATTGCAACGCTTGAATGGTACGTCTAGCTACTTCCTCTATCCAGGGCAAAGCTTGGTAGTACCAGGTTCTGCTTCAACTACAAGTGGCTCTGCTTCTTCAACTTCAAGCTCAACTACAAGTACGCGCTCTGCAGCACCAGCAGCGGGCGGTTCATACACAGTCCAAGCAGGCGATAGCTACTGGCGTATCGCTAATAAGTATGGGATTTCTATCCAAGAACTCCAACGCTTGAACGGTACCTCTGACTACACTCTCCATCCAGGTCAAAGCCTCAAGGTGCCAGGTTCAGGGTCATCTTCAAGCGCAAGTGCTTCATCAAACGGCACTTCTACTTCAACTAGCACAACAAGTGCAGCCCCAGCAGTAGGCGGTTCTTATACAGTCCAAGCAGGCGACAGCTACTGGCGTATTGCTAACAAGTACGGGATTTCGATTTCAGAACTCCAACGCTTGAATGGGACTTCAAACTACTTCTTGTACCCAGGCCAAAGCATTAAAGTGCCAGGCTCAGGTTCAGCAAATGCGACTCCTGCTCCTGTAGCAACCACTGCAAGCACAACATCAGCACCTGCTGAAACACCAGCACCAGCGCCAAGCACAGGCGGTGGCAAATATATAGTTCAAGCAGGTGATAGCTACTGGCGTATTGCTAACAAGTATGGAATTTCAATTTCAGAACTCCAACGCTTGAACGGAACTTCAAATTACTTCTTGTACCCAGGCCAAAGCATTAAAGTGCCAGGCTCAGGTTCAGCAAATGCGACTCCTGCTCCTGCTAGCAACACTGCAAGTACAACACCAGCTCCAGCTGAAACACCAGCACCAGCGTCAAGCACAGGTGGTGGTAACTATACAGTTCAAGCAGGTGACAGCTACTGGCGTATTGCTAACAAGTACGGGATTTCAATTTCAGAACTCCAACGCTTGAATGGGACTTCAAACTACTTCTTGTACCCAGGTCAAAGTATCAAGGTGCCAGGTGGTGGCGCCGTTGCTGAAACACCAGCTCCAACTCCTGCACCAGTTAGCCAAACACCAGCTCCTGCAGAGAGCCCAGCGCCAGCAGCTGCTGAAACACCAGCTCCGGCTGCAAATAACGCTAGCCAAGCAAGTGGCGGTTCATATACTGTCCAAGCAGGTGACACCTTGTACTCAATTGCTCGTCGTAATGGGGTAGATGTTTACAAATTGATCGCTAACAATGGGGGTTCCCATTTCATCCAAGTAGGTCAAGTCATCTCATTGAACTAGTCGCTAGTATTTGATATACTAGACTTAATAGTAATTCAATATTGGAATTAGTAGGCGGTACAACTGTTATAGAGAGCTTATGGGTGGTGGAAATAAGCCGGGAGTGCTACTGAACTCATCCAATTGAAGCTAGTCTGAATCTTTAGTAAGACTAGACGTCCGCCGCGTTAAGGCTAGAGATAAGCTATTCTAGCTTAAATTAGGTGGTACCGCGAAAATTTCGCCCTATGTGAACTGTGTTTAACATGGTTTATGTAGGGCTTTTTTTATCAGAAATGCAAGGAGGTTATGTGATGACCTATAATCACAAAGCAATCGAAGAAAAATGGCAAGGCTATTGGCGCCAAAACCAAACCTTTAAAACTCAGGAGCGTCCTGGACATCCTAAATTTTATGCACTAGACATGTTCCCTTATCCATCTGGTCAGGGCTTGCACGTAGGGCACCCAGAAGGCTATACAGCAACCGATGCCGTGGCACGTATGAAACGGGCACAAGGCTACGATGTTTTGCACCCAATGGGTTGGGATGCCTTTGGTTTGCCTGCTGAACAATACGCTTTGGATACGGGGAATGACCCAGCTGATTTTACTGCTGCCAATATCGAAACTTTCCGCCGTCAAATCAATTCACTTGGTTTCAGCTATGACTGGGAGCGGGAAGTTAATACAACCGATCCTAACTATTATAAATGGACCCAATGGATTTTCTCCAAAATGTACGAAAAAGGCTTGGCCTATGAAGCAGAAGTAGCCGTTAACTGGTGTCCAGCCCTAGGGACCGTCTTGGCTAACGAAGAAGTCATTGATGGTAAATCTGAGCGCGGAGGGCATCCAGTTTTCCGTAAACCAATGAAACAATGGATGCTCAAGATTACAGCCTATGCAGAGCGTCTACTAGAAGATTTGGATCTCCTAGACTGGCCTGAAAGCCTTAAGGAAATGCAACGTAACTGGATTGGTAAATCCGAAGGGGCCTTGATTAACTTTGATATTGTGGGGCACCCTGATCAAGTGCAAGTCTTTACCTCACGTGCAGATACCCTTTTCGGGTCTACATATGTGGTCTTGGCGCCTGAACATGAGTTAGTGGCGAAAGTCACCAGCCCTGAACAGGAGGCCGCTGTAAAAGCCTATGTCGATGCAGTGGCAACTAAGAGCGACATGGATCGGACCTCTCTTAATAAAGACAAATCTGGCGTCTTCACCGGGGGCTATGTTAAACATCCTGTAACTGGTGAATCCTTACCAATTTGGATTGCGGACTATGTCTTGGCTTCTTATGGGACCGGGGCGGTCATGGGGGTACCAGCCCACGACGAGCGTGACTTCGAATTTGCTAGCAAGTATGATTTGCCAATTGTGTCTGTAATCGAACACAAGGAATCGGGTTGCTATGAAGGCGACGGCCCACACATTCATTCTGACTTCTTAAACGGTCTTCATAATGCGGAGGCTATTACGACCATGATTGATTGGCTAGAAGCCAAGGGTAAAGGCCAACGCCAAGTCAACTACCGTCTACGTGACTGGCTCTTCTCACGTCAACGTTATTGGGGCGAGCCTATCCCAGTGATTCATTGGGAAGACGGCAGTATGAGTCTAGTGCCTGAAGATCAATTACCACTTCGTCTACCAGTGACCGATAAGATTCAACCAAGTGGCACGGGCGAATCACCATTGGCTGCTATTGAAGAGTGGGTCAACGTAGTGGATCCAGAGACAGGGCGTAAAGGTCGCCGTGAGACTAACACCATGCCACAATGGGCGGGAAGTTCTTGGTACTATCTCCGTTATATCGACCCACAGAATTCAGAGCGCCTAGCAGATCCAGACAAGTTAGCCAAATGGTTGCCAGTTGACCTCTATATTGGGGGCGCAGAACACGCTGTCTTGCACTTGCTTTACGCCCGTTTCTGGCATAAATTCCTCTACGACTTAGGTGTAGTGCCAACTAAGGAACCATTCATGAAGCTCTTCAACCAAGGCATGATTTTGGGGACGGACGGTAACAAAATGTCCAAGTCCAAGGGCAATGTGGTCAATCCTGACCATGTGGTTGACCAATACGGGGCAGATACCCTACGTGTTTACGAAATGTTCATGGGACCATTGGATGCCTCTATTGCTTGGAGTGAGAATGGTTTGGAATCTACTCGTCGCTTCCTTGATCGAATCTGGCGTCTCTATGTGGCAGAGGACGGTAGCCTCAGTGAGCGAATCCAAGATGCTGAAAACCCTGCCCTAGAACGTGTCTACCATCAAACAGTCAAGAAGGTAACGGAAGACTATGAAATCCTCCACTTCAATACCGCAATTTCGCAAATGATGATTTTCCTCAATGCTACGAAAGACCAGGCCATCATTCCAAAAGCTTATGCTCAAGGCCTGATTCAATTGTTGGCGCCATTGGCTCCACATATTAGTGAGGAAATCTGGCAAAAGCTAGGTCACCAAGACAGCATTTCGCATGTCGCTTGGCCAAGCTATGAGGAAGCTTTGACCATTGAAGATCAGGTAGAAGTTGTAGTTCAAATTAATGGTAAGATTAAGGCTAAGGTCATGGTAGAAGCCAATATGGCAGCAGATGCTTTAGGTGAGTTAGCTCTTAACTTGTCAGAGATTCAAGCACAACTTGAAGGCAAGACCCTACGCAAAGTGGTAGCAATTCCTAACCGATTAGTCAATATCGTAGCAAATTAAGGAGACGATGCAGATGACAGAAAGAGACAAGCGCGATTTAGAGCGCGGCACACCAAGCCCGGATTTACAGGCTTTGTTGGCCGAAGAACAAAACTTGCATGAGACCGTCATCTTTTCCAAAGAAGACATGAAGAAACTACGTCGGCCTAATGTGCAACCAGAAGATGGCGATTACTTTAACCTCAATCTGCCAGCTGACCTGGATTTGGAACTAGACGATGATCAATTTGATGTGGACCCCATCTTTCAAGCAGATGCCGAGCCAACTCCTAGCCAACCAACCAAGGAAAAGGCAGATTGGGTAGTCAATGACTTACCAGCCTGGGAGGAAGAAGCTGAGCCAACGGAGCAAGATGAAGTTGAGGAAGAACAAGACCAACTTGATGCTGATCTTCCAGAGTTAGAGCTAGAGAGTGCTGAAAGCAGCTCAGTAAGCAATCTTGATTTAGAAGGACAAGACGATCCAAACTACAATCCTTTTATCTATCGTCCAAAACATCCAAAACCTCAGCCGACAGAAGCTAAAGCATCAAAATCGCTTAAGTTACCTCGTTTGGATCTAGACGCTATCTATGAAGCGCACTATAGCTTAGATCACTTAGATGACTTGGATGCCTATGATCAATTTGGGGCGCCAGAATTAACCCCAACCAAGATCGAGCGACTGATGCAAAATTGGTGGCAAGGTATCACGCAAAGAGTCAATAGCCTCAAAGCTAAGGAAGAGGTCGCCGCACCAGAAGAAGCGTTAGCTGAAGAGCCAGTAGTGCTGGAAGTTAATGACGAGTCTAGTCAGACTGGAAGTCAAGCAGAACCAGAACTCGAAGCAAGTGATACAGAAGTAAAATTAGCTGAAGTTGAAACGATTGAGCCAACCGAAGTAAACCTTTCTTCAGAAATGATTGAAAGTTCAGAGCCTAGTCAAGAAGGCCAAGAAAATCAAGCTCTTTCCCCAGAGGAGGCAGTAGAAGAGACTGCTGAACTTGATTTGTTAGCGCCTGTTGAGTTGGAAGAAGCCGAGCTAGTTACAGAAGAAGGTAAGCATGATGATGACCATCAATGGACGCCAGTATCTGTCTTAGATATAGAGGAGCAAGAGTTGGAGCCAACAGCTGAGTCAGAAGCCTTCGATGATGAAAGTTTAGAATCGACTCACCCGGCCGAGGAAGAGCCTCAAGAAGAAGCTGAAGCTGAGCCAAAGCTTAACCTTTGGCAACGCCTAGTACGTTGGATTCAAGAAGGCGAACCTAAGGAAGAAGAGGAGTCAGGGCAAGAAGTAACTTCTCAAACAGTAGCTCAAGCAAGCCAAGCTTCTGATGAGTCAGATTCTGACCATGATGAAGATGATAGTCAAGGTGGTGCCAGCCTAACAGCTTCGGAGCAAGAAGTAGAGCCAGAGGCTGAACATGACGCCTCAGAACTTGAAACCGACTCTGATACCTCCCCTAGTTCAGATTTTGATTTGGAACTAGAAGAAGAGGCGGTGGCCGGCCACCCGGAGCCTCAAACGGCGAGTCCGACGGAAAGACCTCAGACCGCCAATCCTGAAAGTCCATCTCTAGGCCAACAACTAGCCTTTGACTTAACGGACACCCAGGCGATTACGCCAGAGGCCATTCAGGCCTACAGTGACCAGGTCAGCCAGGCTACTCAGGTCTTTACGGAGCCTATTCTGACGGACCAGGTCCTAGAAGAATACCTGAATGAAGATGACATCACCATTGAGGCGGAACTTAATGAGAAGCAAACCATCGTCAAAGGGGCGACTTGGCTGACTTTCGGGAATATCTTCTCCCGGATTTTGGGTGCCATCTATGTCATTCCTTGGGCAGCTTGGTTAGGGGCAGACTATCTCAATGCCAATACCCTATATAGTGCGGGTTACCAACCTTATGCGCTCTTCCTAGCCATTGGGACGGCAGGTTTCCCAAGTGCCATTGCCAAACAGATGGCCTACTATCACTCCAAAAAGCAATACCGTTTTGCAGACCAACTCTTTAAGGCAAGTATGATTGTCATGAGTTTGATGGGCTTGGTTACGGCCACAGCGCTCTTCTTCGTAGCGCCAGCCTTAGCGGCAGCTACGCCAACCATTGACCATGCGGCAGCTACCTTAGTCATTCGTTCCTTGGTACCACCACTAGTTATTTTGCCGGTGATGAGTCTTTTACGGGGCTATTTTCAAGGCTACAATAACATGGTGCCAACGGCAGTCTCCCAAATTCTGGAACAAATTGCTCGCGTCTTCTATATGTTGGCAGCGACTTATGCTGTCATGAAGCTCTTCAATGGGGCAGCGACAACAGCGGTTATCCATTCGACTTTTGCAGCCTTTATCGGGGCGGCGGTGTCACTGGTCTACTTGATTTTCGTCTATCTTCGTCGCCTGCCGATGATTAAGGCTTTAATCGCGACGGATCAATCCCGTGATGAATTTGATTTAATGAAGACCCTGCGGATTATGCTTATAGACTCTGTTCCTTTCATCCTGGTAGGATCCGGTATTATTATCGCACAAAACATCGATACCTATACCTTCGGTCAGATTATGGGCTACACTTCTAGTCTCTTGCGTAGTGAAATCGCGGAACTCTATGGGGTGCTAAGTCTAGATGTCAATAAGCTGATTATGATTATCATTTCCTTGGCTATTGGGATTTCCCTGTCTTCTCTTCCTGCAATCACCAAACGTTTTGCCGAGCAGGATAAGGAAGGAACGGGCGATTTAATTCAGCACGTTATCTTACTCTTCAGCTTTGTGATGTTGCCAGCCGCAGTTGGTATGGCAAGTATTCCAACCGAAGTTTATCAACTCTTCTATGCTAATGGGAGTCATTCAGGGCCAGGCCTCCTGGTGACGGCCTCCTACATGTCGATTATCTTGGGGCTCTACACCATTCTATCGACCATTCTCCAAGCCATGAACTTCCGCCGTCTCTCCATCTGGCATCTCTTGATTGGTTTAGTCGTCAAAGTTGTCCTGCAATTCCCACTTGTGGCCCTCTTCCAAGCACAAGGAACCTTCCTATCGACAGGCCTTGCCTTCTTGGTATCTTCCTTGCTCATGTGGCGGACCATCCACAAGTCGGTACCTTTACGCTATAGTGAAATGACACCAAAACTTGTTAAAATGCTAGTGGGGACAGCCTTGATGGGCGTTAGCACCAGCATCTGGGCGCAAGTCTTGAATGGCCTCATGGGGCCAGTTGGACGAGGTATGACTTTCGTCAAGGTAATCTTGGTTGTCTTGGTAGGTGTCTTCGTCTATATGACAGTAATGGCCCTCTTTGGCCTCTTACCAATCCTCTTCGGTTCGCGTAAGAAAGACTTGCAAGATAAGATGAGGTTCTTCTCATGAGAATTGAGAAATATTTGGCGGATACGGGCTGGGGCAGTCGGAAAGACATCAAGCAATTGCTAGCCCAAAAAACCGTCACCATAAATGATCAGGTTTGCAGCAAGGGCGGCACGCAAGTGACACCCGGTAGCGACCGCATTGCTGTAGGGGGCCAAGTGGTCCCCTATCAGCGATATCACTATTATTTACTTAACAAACCAGCGGGGATTTTGTCTGCCACAGAAGATCGACACCATCAGACCGTTATTGACTGGCTAGGAGAAGGCTACCAACATCTGGACCTCTTCCCTGTTGGTCGTTTGGATATTGACACAACTGGCCTTTTGCTACTCACCAATAATGGGCAGCTTGCTCACCAGCTTTTGTCGCCTAAGAAGAAAGTGGATAAAACCTATACTGCCACCATTCGAGGTTTGGTGGACCAGGCGGATATCGCGGCCTTTGCGGCGGGGCTGGACTTGGGTGATTTTACTAGCTTGCCAGCTGAGTTGACGGTTCTAAGTCAAGATGTGGATCAAAGCACCAGCCAAATTCAGGTCATTATTCAGGAAGGTAAATTCCATCAAGTGAAGCGTATGTTCCAAGCCGTCGGCAAGGAGGTTCTGAGCCTCCATCGCTTGGCCATGGGGCCCCTGCGTTTAGAGTCAGATTTAGCCCATGGCCAGTGGCGCTCCTTGACTGAGCAAGAGGCGCAAGCTCTCGAGCCGTATGGTTATGTGGCAGAATAAGTTTTTAGGAGGTAGACTATGACAAAGATTAATTGGTTACAAGAAGTCGAAGCGCGTAAAGAAGCGCTATTCGCAGATTTATTCCGTTTATTGAAGGTGCCATCTGTTCGTGAAGATGATAAGGCAACGCCAGAGGCGCCAGTAGGTCCTGGACCTAAGGCGGCCTTGGAAGAATTTCTCAACATGGCACAAGAAGATGGCTTTGAAACTAAGCAATTTGGTCCTTGGGCTGGACGTGTGGAAGTTGGGTCAGGGGATCAGCTAGTTGGTATTCTGGGCCACGTCGATGTGGTGCCAGTAGGAACTGGCTGGGATACCGATCCTTTTGAACCAGTAGTAAAAGATGGCCGTATTTATGCTCGCGGCTCTAGTGATGACAAGGGGCCAACAGTGGCAGCTTACTTCGCACTTAAACTCTTACGTGAATTAGGGTTAGAACTTAATCAACGCCTCCACTTAATCGTCGGGACAGACGAAGAGAGTGGCTGGCAATGTATGGATTACTACTTCAAACACGCTGAAATGCCAGATTATGGCTTCTCACCAGATGCCATCTTCCCAATCATTAACGGGGAGAAAGGTAACGTGTCAGCGACTTTTAACTTCCAAGCTGGGGCTAAGACGGCTGGCGCTAACCACTTAGTAAGCTTCGAAGCAGGCTTACGTGAAAACATGGTGCCTCAAGACGCGACGGCCGTCGTTGAAAGTGCTAATTTAGCAGAGCTAGTGGTGGACTTTGAGTCCTTCCTCTTAGAAAACCAATTAGGTGGCCAAGTGCAATTGCAAGGCAACCAGGCAACCTTCTCCTTGATTGGGAAGGCAGCTCACGGTTCGACGCCAAGCAAAGGGGTCAATGCTGCGACCTTCTTGGCTAAGTATCTACACCGTTTTGAGTTTGACCAAGCAGGTGCAGAGAGCTTCCTTCATCTTTTAGCGGACCATCTTCATCTGGATTTTGAAGGGGTTAACTTAGGCGTGGCTCACCGTGATCCCGTCATGCAAGAATTGACCATGAATGTGGGCTTGGTTAACTACCAGGATGACAAAGGCGGTAGCGTCGTAGCCAACTTCCGTTATCCAAAAGGAACTGACCCAGAAAAAATGGCAGCTCAAACTGCTCAACGTTTGGCTGGCCATGATTTAAGTGTTGAGTGGGGCGAGTTCAAAGAGCCACACTATGTGTCAGTTGATGACCCAATGGTTAAGGAATTGCTAGCAGTCTATGAAGAGCAGACTGGCCTTGAAGGACATGAAATGACTATCGGTGGCGGGACCTATGGCCGCCTGATGCCACGTGGGGTAGCCTACGGTGCCTTGTTCCCGGATTCCATTGACACCATGCACCAAGCCAATGAATTTATTGCGATTGATGACTTACTTAAGGCAACAGCTATCTATGCTGAAGCTATCTACCGTATTACACGCTAGGTCTTGCCATGGAAATTATTCAATCCAAGCAAAATCCTAAGATTAAGGCCTGGAAGAAACTAGCTACTGCCAAGGGACGCCAGAAGGCGGGGCAGTACCTGATTGAGGGGACTCATCTGGTAGAAGAGGCCCTTAAGTCAGGTCAACCAGTCCGCCATTTGGTAGCTACACCGGATTATGATTTAAGTCAGTTTCCTGATCGGGCCCTTAGTCTGCCACTTCTTCTGGTCAGTCCTGAACTCTTGAAGGATTTGAGCGAGACACCTACGCCCCAAGGAATTATGGCGATTATCGACTTACCGTCATCGCCCCTTGATTGGCAACCTTCTGGTCAACGTTACCTGATTTTGGATGCGATACAAGATCCAGGTAACTTAGGAACTCTAATTCGAACGGCAGATGCAGCAGCTTATGATGGGGTCATTCTAGGCAAAGGTACAGTGGATGTCTATAATGACAAAGTCTTAAGGGCAAGCCAAGGTTCACTTTGGCATCTGGAGGTTGTCAGTTTGGATCTCTTACAGGAGGCCCGTCCAGCCTTTGAAGTCGCTGGTATTCCTTGGTTGGTTACGGCCCTTCACCAAGAGGCGAAAGCCTATACAGATGTGCCAGCTGATCAGGCACTAGCCTTAGTGCTAGGCAACGAAGGACAAGGAGTCTCTGAAGCAGTTATTCAAGTAGCTGACCAGACTATCTACATTCCTATGCCAGGGCAGGCTGAGTCACTCAATGTGGCAGTTGCTGGTGGCATTCTAATGTTTTATTTTCAAGCGTAAAAAGCAGGCCTAGGCCTGCTTTTTGCGTGGAAATAGTGATTTTAACTGTTTATTAGATTGTTAATAAAAGCGAACTAGGGATTAGGCCCCGTGATACGAGCAGTCTTTACAGTCTATTTTCGTCTTGCATAGGAATTTGGGCAAGTTAACGAAAATTCAAAGACAAATTGAATGAGACTTGAAAACGCTACATTTCATGGTAAGATTAAGAAGTAAGAGGTGATACTATGAAAGATGCTAATCAATTTTCAGCCAAAGCGACCATGAAAGATGTGGCGGAACGGGCTGGCGTCGGTCTAGGAACGGTCTCTCGGGTGGTCAATGGCTTCAGAGTTAAAGACTCAACCTATGAGAAGGTTCAGACAGCTATTCGTGAATTAAACTATCAGCCCGATGAATATGCACGAGGGCTCAAAACTAACCGCAGTAATATTGTGGCCTTGATTGTCCCCACCATTTGGCATCCATTTTTCTCACAGTTCGCCTATCATGTGGAGAAGGAACTACAACAGCATCACTATAAGCTCCTGATTTGTAATGCCGATGGCGACGCGAGCAATGAGATCGAGTACATTGAAATGCTAAAGAAAAACAAGGTGGATGGTATCATCGGCATTACCTATTCAGATATCGACAAGTATATTTTGTCCTCGCTACCCTTTGTCAGCATCGACCGGCATTTTTCAGAGAATGTCTATTATGTCACCGCAGAAAACTATGAGGGTGGCCAGCTAGCGGCCAAAGAGCTTCTAGCACGAGGCGCTAAGCAGCTTGCCTATATTGGTGGGACTAATATCCATGAGAATGAGACAGTATTGCGCAAGGCGGGTTTCTATGATTATGCTGCCAAGCAAGGATACAGCGTTGCTAAGCTAGATATGCCCGAACCCATTGACGATGTGGAAGGGAGTATCCGGGCCTTTGTAGAAGAACATGCCGACTTAGATGGCTTCTTTACCGTTAATGATTTTATGGCCCTTCATGTGATGAAGGTTATGCAAGCGTTAGGTAAGTCTTGTCCAGAAGACTATCAGCTAATAGGTTTTGATGGACTTAAGACGGCGGAGGGCCAAGATTATCTCCTCTCAACTATTGCTCAACCCATTGATCAGATGGCCATTGCTGCGGTAGATCTCTTGATGATCCTGATAAAAGGCCAAGTTCAGCCAAGTAGTCATCGCGTTATTCTACCTGTGCATTTTCGTGAAGGAGGCACCACACGAAAAAAATTGAATTGAATCTCTAAAAATGTCTTGACAAGCCGTGAAAGCGGTATTATTATTAAGGTATAAATTGAAACGTTTCAAATCCCGAGCCCCAGCTAGACCCATTATCCTGCCGAGGGCTTGACTTTTAAAAGGGAATTGAAACGTTTCAAAAAGGAGGAAACAACATGAAAAAAGGATTCATCTTATCGGCTCTGACCACTTTATCGATGAGCTTCTTAGCAGGAGCAGTGGCGCCAACCCCCGTAGCCCATGCTGCCGGCCAAGACATCAAGGTTTGGGTACAATTTTCAGATGAGACCGCAGAAGGGAAAGCTTGGGCAAAAGTCGTAGAAAACTTCAACAATAAGTACGATGGAAAGTACCAAGTAACAACAGAATACATTCCACGTAGTGGTTCTGGTGGTGGCTATGAAGACAAGGTCAACGCGGGTATTACCACTAACACCTTGCCAGATGTTATTACTTTAGACGGACCAAACACAGCAGCCTATGCTAAAGCTAAGGTAATTGCGCCATTGGATGACTATCTAGCTGACGCTAATATGGATGATGTACTTGACTCCATCAAGCAACAAGGGACCTATGATGGCAAATTCTATGCCTTTGGCTTCTCCGAATCCAACGTTGGGATTTATTACAACAAGAAAATGTTCAAGGAAGCAGGCATCGAAGATTCAGAACTTCCAACCCTTCAAAAACCTTGGACCTGGGACGAATTTAAGGCGATTAGCAAGAAGTTGGCAGACCACTTCAAACAACCAGCAATTGACTTCCGCCTCAATTCTATGGACGAAATGTTGCCATATGCTTATATGCCATTACTCTGGTCAAATGGTGGGACTGTTGTGAATGAAGACGGGACCAAGGCACAAGGTTACTTCAACAGTAAGGAAAGTGTGGAGGCCGTTCAATTCATTCAAGATTTAGTCAAAGAAGGTTACACCACGATTAGCCCAGTTGAAAAAGGCTTTGAAACAGGCGTTTACCCAATGGTCTTAAGCGGTTCTTGGACTATCAACGACTTAAACGAGAACTATAAAGACATTGAATATGGTATCCTACCTTACCCAGTATCTAATACTACTAAGAAATTAGTTTCCCCATCTGGTAGCTGGCAATTAGCCGTGACGGAAAAATCAGAACAAAAAGAAGGGGCAGCTGAATTCATTAAGTTTGCAACCAACACCGAGTCTAGTGAAATCATTAGCCTAGGCAACAGCGTCCTACCAATCCGTAAGACCACCATTGCTAATATCAAAGACAAGGTATCTGAGCCAATGCGCTTCTTGATGGAACAAAACGCTGCGACCGCCCATGCTCGTCCAGTAGTGGTTGCTTACCCACAAGTATCACGTGCTTTCCAACAAGCTATGCAAGATATTAGTTACTATGAAGAAAATCCAGACGTGCAACAAGTCTTGGATCAACGTGCTGAAGAAATGCAAATTGCGATTGACGAAGCGCTCAATCAATAAGACCTTGGGCAGGTAGTTCCGCTAGGGGCTATCTGCCTTCTTTGAAGAAAGAGGAGTCTGACATGAACAAGAAAAAGAAATTCAAAGAAAATCTCTTAGGCTACGGTTTTCTGTCACCAGCCTTGATATTGCTATTTATTTTCCTAATCATTCCGGTGGGCATGGTCATCTACTATGCTTTCACAGATTACTATATGCTAGCACCAGACGAACGTAAATTTATCGGGTTGGATAATTTCTTCCGTCTAGCCAAGGACAAAACTTTTATTAAGAGTTTCTGGAACACTGTGCAATTCGTCGTCTGGATTATCCCTGTTCAACTTGGGGCAGCCCTAGGGATGGCCCTTATTGTCAATAAGAAGCGGAAGGGGAATATCTTTTTTAAGGTGGCTTTTTTTGCACCGGTTGTCATGTCCCTGGTCGTTATTTCCATTCTATGGCTCTACCTCTTGAACCCTAATAACGGGCTCTTGAATGCTCTCTTGGAAAAAGTTGGCATTGCCAAGCAGCCCTTCCTAACCAGTCCTAAACAAGCCATGTACGCTATCGTCTTTGTATCTGCCTGGCAAGGGGCCGGTTATCAGATGTTACTCTTCTTAGGGGGCTTACAAAATATTCCGCAAGATGTCTATGAAGCAGCTGAAATCGATGGCGTCAGCAAGTGGAATCAATTCCGCTATATTACCATGCCATTGCTCAAGCCAACGGCCTTGTTCGTCCTTTTGACGACCTTGATTTCGGCCTTTAAGCTATTGGTTCAACCAATGGTTATGACACAGGGTGGACCGGCCAACTCTACCATTACCATGGTTTACTACATTTACCGCAAAGGTTTTACAGACCGTTTGGTAGGGTACTCTAGTTCTATTGCCCTAGTCTTTACAACCCTGATTGGGGTTATTTCCCTGGTGCAACGCCGGGTCTTGAAGGAGGATGAATAGGATGAAACGCTTGAAACCAAGAAGCTTGCTTGAATATATTCTCCTGATTTTGCTGGCTGGCCTCTTCCTCTTTCCAATGATTTGGATGGTGGTCTCATCCATGAAGCCAGAGGCTGATGTCTATAAGAACTTAAAAGGCTGGGAAGCCTTTTTACCAAGTCTCAATCCAGCCAACTGGTTTAAGACTTATGAAGAAGTCCTTCAACGCTTCAGTATTGTGACCTACATGGCTAACAGTGTTTTCTACGCTGTAACCTTTGCAGTAGGCTCTATCTTAATCAATTCCTTGGCCGGCTTTGCCTTTGCCCGTATTAATTTCACAGGTAAGAAATGGCTCTTCGGATTTCTTCTGGCCTTACTTATTATTCCTGGCGAAATGATGTTGATTCCACAGTTCACCATTATTAATGCCCTAGGACTCGTGAATAGCCGTTTGGCGGTCATCATTCCAGGTCTAGCGAGCGTCTTCAATATCTATCTCTTCCGCAACTTTTTCATCGCCATTCCGGAGGAAATTATTGAGTCTGCGCGGATAGACGGGGCAGGGATTGTTCGGATTTTCTTCCGCATCATGTTGCCAATGTCTAAGCCAGCGATCGCAACAGTCGGCGTGCTGTCCTTTATCTCTAGCTGGAACGACTATATCTGGCCTCTGATGGTCTTAACAGATTCTTCCAAGTTTTCAATGCAGGTGGCGATTACGACCATTAATACCACGCAACCTGTTTATATTAACCAAGTGATGGCCGTACTGACTATCTCAACGATTCCTCTGATTCTCGTCTATATTGTAGCTCAAAAATATATTCTTCAAGGCCTGGGTGGTTCCGGGACTGGGATTAAATAGTAAGTAGGTGACCACATGCAAGAACAAATCTCACGGGCAAATTCTTACATTGCCCAGCAAGCACCACAGGTAAATCCGCGCTTTCGTCACGCCTATCATCTTATGCCTCCTGTGGGTTGGATGAACGACCCCAATGGCTTTATCTACTACGAAGGCTACTATCATCTCTTCTATCAGTTTTATCCCTATGATAGTGTCTGGGGGCCTATGCATTGGGGGCACGCACGCAGTAAAGATCTGATTCATTGGGAAGAGCTGCCTGTTGCCTTGGCACCGAGTGAGCCATATGATCAATCAGGATGCTTTTCTGGCAGTGCCTTAGTCATTGGAAATCAGTTAGTTTTAATGTATACCGGACATGTCGACCAGCAGGGGCAGGTGACTCAGACGCAATGTTTGGCGGTTTCTGATGATGGAATTAACTTCCGTAAATACGAGGGCAATCCTGTCATTGCACATAAGCATATTGAAGGTGTGGCTGACATTGCTGATTTCCGCGACCCTAAAATTTTGCAACACAATGGTCGCTATTACTCAGTAATTGCCTCCAAATCCGTTGATCATCGCGGTCAGATTCTGCTCTTCGAATCCGCAAATGGTTTTGATTGGGACTTTAAGTCTGTTTTGCTTGAAGGGCAGGCCGGACATGGCGTCATGTGGGAATGTCCAGATCTTTTCCTGCTAGACGGAAAATGGGTACTCATTATGTCACCGATTGAGCGTGAGCAAGCTGGCAATGCCTATTGGAATCTGAATTCCACTGTCGCCTATATCGGTCAAATGGACTGGAATACTGGCTGCTTCCAGGTAGAAAATCAGCATGAAATCGATGGCGGCTTAGACTTCTATGCACCTCAAACTTGTCTGAACTCAGAAAATGAGCGAATTATGGTTGCCTGGATGCAGATGTGGCAACGTAATATTCCATCTCATGAACTTGGGGATGGTTGGGCTGGAGCCATGACCCTGCCAAGAAAGCTAGGGGTGATTGAGAATCGGCTTTGTCAGTCAATTCCAAGCTCAGTACTAGCGCAATTTAGCGAGGATAAGACCTGGCAAGGACAATTAGAGCCTGGCCAAGAGTTCTACCTATCCGATTGGGTTAAGTGCCAACAAGTCTTAAAATTGAATTTAGAAGCCGTTCCTGGTGCTGTCTTCCAACTGCATTATGGTGGTAAATCCGATTATCCGGAAGGGCTTAGCTTAACTTGGCAAGCAGATCAAGCTCTCTTGACTGTCAAACGAGATGGGGTAGGCCATCAAATTATCGGTAAAGAAGAGCCTTATCTAGATAGTCGTCTGCTTGATATTTGGATCGATACCCCTTATCGACTGGAACTGGAAATTGTTCGTGACACTTCATCCATTGAAGTCTTTGTCAACCAACATCAAGTCATGTCTTTCACTTTTTATGCTGAGGAGCTTGGGACAGGCATAGGCTTAGTGTCAAGTCAGCCAGTAAAAGTTGAGAATTTGACCAACTATAGTATCATATAAAACTATAAGAAAAGGCTGGAAATGTGTATGTTCCAGCCTTTTGCATGTCTTGAGGGGAGGCCCCAAAAAAACAGGGAAATCTTCATAGGTAGAGTGAATCAAATTCAGTCTGTTTTTTACGACGCTAGCAGGCAATTTAGGCCCCCCTTATTCTTGTAATCAAAATGTAACCAGACCTAAGAGTAGGTGTGATATAATAATTCCATAGCAAAATTATAGGGGGTTATTTTATGTCATTAAATGCATTAAAAGTCTTAAAAGGCATTTCTAAAGTACCGAGTGTTTTTCTAAGTGGCGTTGCTTTTGGGACGCTTGGACTCAAATTGTTGACAAGCAAAGAAGCTAAAAAAGGTTATGCGACTGTCTTAGCCAAAACCTACAAGGCTAAAGACGGTATCGACAGCATGGTTTCTGCTGTCAAGCAACATGCGGACGACATAGTAGCTGATGCTAAGGATCTCTATCAAGCAGAGAAAACAGCAGATCAACTCGCATCATTAGAGGGTGAATAACGTGCAATTTCAAGTGTTGCATCAGTCAAGTGGCCGGGTTCGACTTCGCGCCACTTTTCCTTTTACTGAAGATGTAAAATACTATCTTGAGGGCTTAGCTTCGGACTTCCCCGATATTCTAAGGCTGGACTTTTATGAAGATCCTTATGTGGTAGCTATCCATGTGATGCCTGGTCGTCAGGCCGTTGTAGCTCAATTATGGTGCTTAATTCAGAAGGATAAATTAGAAGAACTTTATCGTCATCCCCAGCATCACGCAGCTTCAAGCCCTTATGCCTTAGTATCTTCAGCTGTGGGTCGTCACTACCTTTTCAAGTGGTTCATGCCAGTGCCTGTACGTTTGGCTAGAACCCTGTGGAAAGCTCTAGGCTACTTCCGTGATGCTTGGCGTGTTCTGCGACAGGGTAAATTAACCATGGAAATTTTGGACTGTTCCGCCATTCTAGTGTCGCTCGCGATGAAACAGACCGATACGGCTAGCGCCATCATGTTTATCCTAGAATTAGGGGAGACACTCAACTATTGGACCCAAAAACGCTCCCTAGAAGATCTTGAAGCCAGCATCGCTGGTCAAGGCCGCCAAGTATGGTTACTCAAGGGAGACCACTTGCTACAAATCGATAGCCAAGAAGTCCAAGTAGGTGATGTGCTTGTCTTCTATGAAGGCAGTGAACTGCTCTTTGATGGGATTGTCTTGAATGGTCGAGCTAGTGTCAATGAGAGCTCCTTGACTGGTGAATCCTTCCCAGTAATCAAGGCTGTGGGGGATGAAGTCTACTCTAACACGGTCTTAACCAGTGGAGAACTACACGTTCGTGTAGAAAATCCAACTGCTAACCACCGTATACAAGAACTAATTAAGCTCATGCAAGAAGCGGCACAGCAGGAAGGAACCTACCAGTATAAGTACATCTCCATTGCTGACCGCATCGTCAAGTATAATTTCTTGGGAGCAGTGTTGACCTATATCCTAACAGGATCCTTTACCAAGGCGATTTCCTTCCTGTTGGTCGATTACTCCTGTGCCCTTAAATTATCGACTCCTATGGTGTACCTCTCCGCCATCAAGCAATTGATGCATCAGCAAGTTGTTGTGAAGAATTCGACAGTTCTGGACCAATTTGATGAAGTTGATACCTTAGTCTTTGATAAGACGGGGACCATTACCACTTCTCGTCCAGTTATTGAAGAAGTCATTCCTTTCCATGGCTATAGTGCAGAAGATGTCATCATGATTGGCGCCTGTTTAGAAGAGCATATTTACCATCCAATCGCTCATGCCTTGGTGGATAAGGCGGCTCGAGAAGGCATCATTCATGAAGAAATGCATACCGAGCTCAACCACATAGCTTCCAAGGGCATTCGTTCTGAAATCGATGGTAATGTCGTAGTGATTGGGAGCTTAGGTTTAATGGAAGAATCAGGGATTGAGATTGAAGCCGATCAGAGTCACTTGATTCGTCAGAAAGAAACACACTATAATTTACTCTACCTAGGTTATCGCCAGAAACTGATTGCCATGTTCTGCGTGGCGATTCCAGTTCGCCATGAGGCGCAAAGTGTTCTACACGCTCTAAAAGGCTTGGGCAAGCATTTAGTCCTCTTAACAGGCGATACAGCGGCCAGAACCAATCGCTTAGTAGCAGACTTGCCTTTTGATGAAGTTCATACCAGTATGACGCCAGTGACTAAATTTGATTACGTCCAAAGGATGCAAGCGCAAGGCCACCGCGTCCTGATGATAGGGGATGGTCTCAATGATTCGGCTGCCCTATCTGCCAGTGATGTGGGCGTGGTGATGGGCGAAGGGGCGGAGGTTTCTAAGCAGATTAGTGACATTATGCTGCCATCAAATAATTTAGCCTCGCTCTTAACCTTGCATCAAGTCTCTGTCAATCTCAAGCAAGAAATTCAGGGAAATGTGCGGGATACTATTGCCATTAATTCAGGCCTTATCGGCTTGGGGGTACTGAATTGGCTTAAACCAAGTAGTTTGGCAATCTTGCATAACATGACGACCTTTGGGATTCTTTGCCGTAGCTATCTGAAGGGCAATGTAAGGCTAGAGAGTGCGGTAGAGGAGAAGTAATGACTTTGTTTAAAATACTTATCGAGTGTGGAATCATGCGGTGGA
Organism: Abiotrophia defectiva; assembly: GCA_963546405.1. Taxonomy (GTDB): domain Bacteria; phylum Bacillota; class Bacilli; order Lactobacillales; family Aerococcaceae; genus Abiotrophia; species Abiotrophia defectiva_A. Next base: position 41,058 of record CAUUNL010000004.1, read on the forward strand.
AACAACAACGATCAACATAGTAAAAGCAAAAGGCCCCCATGACTTAGAATGTTAAGTCATGGGGGTCTCTTCTACATTTTCTAAGGGGTGCGGATGCTAATTCAGATTGGAACCATCTATTTTTGTTTGGAACAGCACAATTAGCCCTAGTAAGGTGAAGAGTATGGAGAGGACCTGAGAGCTAACACTTGATAGGTCCCCAGTCTCGGGGAGTTTAGCTGAAATCTGCTTACTTCCTTCTGCTCCACCAATTAGCTGTTGGTTTTCAGAGGAGCTAAACAATTCTTTCGAGCTGGTGTCTGCTGTCAAAGTGCTGGGTTCATTCTGGCTTGTTTCTAGTTCTGGACGGTTAAATTGTTGATTTGCCGCCATCAAATCGCCTAATTGGAGCAGGTAACGGTCATTTCCTATGGCAGCATTAAACTGAATGCCTAAAGGAAGGCCAGATTTGGTGACTAAAGCAGGGAGACTCAGGGCAGGCTCACCTGTCAAATTGGCGAATTGTGTGTAAGGCGTAAGGGCCAGAGATGGTAGCCAATGATCATAAATCAGTTGCATTTTGGCCTCGTGGCTCAAATTCTCTGAATTCTTAATCAGTTCAAGGTGCTGGTCAGACACTAGAGCTTGATCAATGCGAGGAGCGGTGTAGGCCGTTGTCGGTGTTAAGAAAAGAGGATAGCGTTGGTGGAAATCAGCCATGGTTTGACGGACTTGCTGGATGCGAGCCCAGGCCTGATTCACTTCTTCCTTGGTCATGGTCTTGCTTGCCTGATAGAGTAGCCAGCTAGTAGGGTCTACATCATCATAGCGTAGCTCTCGTTTGAGCTTGGTCTTGGCTAGATAACCTACTACACCCATTTGGCTAGCATTGATTGTATAGTAATCCTTCATTAATTGGACACCATCAAAGGGCCAGTTTACTTCTTCCAAACGGAAACCTTTGCCTCGCAAAAAGGCTACGGTTCGCTCAACTGCCAGTTGAGCCTCGGGGCTGACTTGCGTTCCAACGGGAGATAAGCTGGTATAGCCAATTGCTAGTCGTTTTAACTCTGCTTCAGTCAAGGCTTGAGCCAAGGAAGCATCCGGTTTCTTCATCGCTTCAAACAAGCTCTTGGTATCTTCCATGGTTTTGGTCATCATAAAATGGGCCACTGTATTTTTGTCGATGGAGGCATTGCCCACTATGACGCCACGACTAGGCTTAAGGCCAATAAGGCCATTCCAGGAAGCCGGAATACGAATGGAGCCGCCCGCATCACTACCGGTTGCAGTTGGGGTCATGCCAGCGGCTGTAGCTGCACCAGAACCACCGCTGGAACCGCCTGCCTGATGGTCAGGGTTCCAGGGGCTGCCAGTAGGGCCATAGAGTTTAGAGTCTGTAATGTTTTTTAGGCCCATTTCAGGATAGTTAGTTTGGCCGATGAGGATAAAGCCTAAGTCTTGCAGGGACTTGACGAAGGGGCTGGTCGAGCCTGCTTTTTGGTTGGCTAAGAAGTTGAGACCATTGGAATTGGGCATACCCTTAATGGTGTGGCCTAACCCTTTTACCAATAAGGGGACGCCTAAGAAGGGTTGGCCTTGATCTTTGATTTGTCTGGCTTCAGCCAAGGCTTCTTCAGCTCTTAGGCTAATAACCGCATGCAGGGCAGGGTCTTTTTCCTTAATAGTGGCTAGGGCAAAATTTACCAATTCTTCACTTGTGACTTTACCAGAGCGGACCCATTCAGCCTGTTGACTAGCGTCAGCCGCTTGGTAAGCAGCAAGGTCTATTTTGGCTTCTGCTTGATCACTAGCTTGACTGGCTGATTCATCGTCTCTTGAGGATACTTGACTGCTTTCGATGTCGGAACTAGAAACGTCTTGTGCCCAGGCAATCGGATGGCCAGCGCTTGTTAGCAACCATAGGGATAATAGGGCCAGTAAGCGCGTCTTAATTTTCTGTTTTAACATTTTCTACACATCCTTTCATAACTTGCCAGTTTATTATACGCCTTCTCTTAAGCGCTTCCTATACCCTTAGTCATTTAAGCCACTAAAAAAACATCATCATTCGCCATTTGACTCCATGAGGGGAGAGCAAAGGAAAGAAAAGTGAACATTTGCGAATAATATGACTTGAAGCCCTACCTAACTATCTATCCTCTGTTGACTATGCATTTGCTTTAAGCTATACTAGTAGCTATCACAGATGATACATAAAGCAATGAGGAAATCCGTTAAGTTCGCACAAGTCAGGGAGGCACTTCACCGACTGCAAGGGTGCCAAAGGTAAGCCGAACTTAGCTTTCAATTTCTTAGCTTGACCGTTAAGTTTTTAGTCAATAGAAATGAACAGGTCACCGCCCGCCACGGTTAAGGGCGTCAAGTGCTCGAAGAACTAGCTTTTTCGAGAACGAGGGTGGTACCACGGTAGCTCGTCCCTTATAGGGGCGGGCTATTTTTTATTAACTTGTTTCATCTGAAATAATGATAAAGGAGTCTTGCACCATGTCAGATATCAATACGCATATTGAGGCCTTAGAAGCCTTGCGTCAACAAGCGATTCCGCAATTAGAAGCAACTGAATCCATCAAGGATTTAGAGAAAGTTCGCCTAGATTACCTGGGTAAGAAAGGTCGTTTTGCGGCGGTTGCGCAAGCCATGCGCGACCTATCAGCAGAAGATCGGCCTAAATTAGGTCAGGTTATGAACCAAGTGAAGTCAGCTTTCGAAGAAATGTTGGAAAGCCGCCGCCACAAGTTAGAAGAATTGGCCCTGGAAGCTAAATTAGCTCTGGAGACAGTGGATGTGACCTTACCAGGTCGCAAGCCAGCTGGGGGCGCCCGCCACATTATTACCCAAACCATGGAAGAGATTGAAGACCTATTTATCGGCATGGGCTATCAGGTCGTGGAAGGTCCAGAAGTAGAGTTGGACCACTATAACTTCGAAATGATGAACCTGCCTAAGACCCACCCAGCTCGCGATATGCAGGATACATTCTATATTGACAGCGAAGTCTTGTTGCGGACCCACACTTCGCCAGTTCAAGCCCGGACCATGGAAAAACACGATTTCAGTCAAGGGCCATTGAAGATGATCTCGCCGGGTAAGGTCTTTCGTCGCGATAGCGATGATGCGACTCACTCCCACCAATTCCACCAAATTGAAGGGTTAGTCGTAGACAAACATGTGACCATGGCCGACCTTAAGGGGACGCTTCAAGCCTTTGCCCGCACACTTTTTGGGGCCGAACGTGAAATCCGTCTTCGTCCATCCTACTTCCCATTCACCGAGCCATCAGTTGAAGTAGACGTAAGCTGCTTCAAGTGTGGCGGGGATGGCTGTAATGTCTGCAAACATACTGGCTGGATTGAAATTCTAGGGGCTGGTATGGTCCATCCAAATGTCTTGGAAATGGCCGGCATTGATTCAACTGTATATTCCGGCTTTGCCTTCGGGTTAGGCCCTGACCGGGTGGCCATGTTGAAATATAACATTGACGATATTCGTCACTTCTATCAAAATGACTTGCGCTTCTTAAGCCAGTTCAAAGGAGGTCAGAACTAATGTATTTATCATTCGAATGGCTCAATGATTATTTAGACTTAACAGGTTTGACAGGGGAAGCCCTAGCCGATCGTATGTCCCGGACCGGGATTGAAATCGAAGCAGTTGAAAACTATGGGGCTGAATTATCTGGTTTAGTGGTTGGACAAGTTTTGTCAGTTGAAGACCACGCTGATAGTGATCATCTCCATGTCTGCCAAGTGACTGTAGGCGATCAGGAGCCCCTGCAAATTGTCTGTGGGGCACCCAATGTGGTGGCTGGTGCTAAAGTTATTGTGGCCACTATTGGGGCTCGTTTAGCCGGTGGCTTGAAAATTAAGAAGGGCAAACTACGTGGGGTCGAATCCCATGGGATGTTATGTGCCCTCCAGGAACTAGGCTTCCCTGATAGCGTGGTGCCAAAAGTCTATGCAGATGGTCTCTTCCTCTTGCCAGCAGATGCACCAGTCGGTGCAGATGTGGTGGAATATCTCAAGTTAGACGATCCAATCTTAGAACTATCCATTACACCTAACCGGGCAGATGCGCTCTCTATGCGCGGGGCAGCCTATGAAGTAGGGGCCATTATCGACCAGATACCTAACTTCGATAATATTCATCGCCAAGCGACACAAGCCGCTGATGCAGCTCTCTTGTCTGATGTGACGGTAAAAATTTCAGATAGCGACTTGTCTGCTTGCTACCAAGCTCGAGTGATTGATCAAGTGGAGATTAAGGAAAGCCCACTTTGGTTGCAAATGCGCCTGATGAAAGCAGGAGTTCGTCCGCATAACAATATCGTGGACATCACCAACTACTTCCTCATGCTTTACGGCCAACCACTTCATGCCTTTGACTATGATACTTTAGAGCACAAGGCCTTAGGTGTTCGCCCAGCCCGTGAGGGCGAGGTGCTTGTGACCCTAGATGGTAGCGAGCGCCACTTGTCAGCAAACGACCTGGTCATCACCGACCAAGACCGGGCGATTGCACTGGCCGGGGTAATGGGGGGCTTAGACACAGAAGTGACCGACAAGACCCGCCGCGTCCTCTTAGAATCAGCCGTCTTCAATCCAATTGCTATTCGTCAAACTTCTAAGAAATTCAATCTTCGTTCTGAATCTAGCATGCGTTTTGAAAAAGGCATTAACCATGCGACTATCAGCGAAGCGGGACAGGAAGCCGCTAACTGGATGGCCTACTATAGTGGTGGCCAAGTGGTGCCAGGTCTAGTCGAAGAGAATCATTTGGATTTGAACCCAGTGGAAGTCACCGTCCCTTATCGTGCAATTCAAGATAAGATTGGGATTGACTTGAGTCATGAAGAGTTGAGTCATATCTTCCGTCGTCTTGGTTTTGATTTAGCTCTAGGGGAAGATAGCTTCACCGTGACTGTGCCTAAACGTCGTTGGGATATCAGCATTGAAGCCGACATTTTAGAAGAGGTAGCCCGAATTTATGGCTATGATAACCTGCCAACAACCTTGCCGGTAGTGCCAAGTACACCAGGGCATCTCAATGCCAAACAAAAACTGGTGCGTCAGACTCGAAGTATCTTGGAAGGCCTGGGCCTCAACCAAGTCATCAGCTATGTGCTGACTTCACCTAAGCAAGCCGACTTGATGAAGTCGAAAGACTACCCAGTAGTCGCTTTGGACTTCCCAATGAGTGAAGACCGTTCTGTCTTGCGTCAGAGCCTCTTCCCAGCTCTCTTAGAAATCGCCAAGTACAATGCTGCGCGTCAGAATCCAAGTTTGGCCTTTTATGAGACAGGTAAAGTCTTCTATGGTCAAGGCAGCAATGTCCAACCACTCGAACAAGAACGTCTAGCCATTCTCTTATCAGGGATTAAGGAAAGTAAGTCCTGGTATGGGCCAGCTCAATCCTATGATTTCTTCGACCTCAAAGGTGCTCTTGAAGGCTACTTGGCAGCCATCCGCTTAGATAAGCAAGTTAGCTTCCAGGCTGTATCCAGCTACCCTGAGCTCCATCCAGGTCGGACAGCCCAAGTTCTTCTAGGTGACCAAGTCATTGGGGTTATGGGACAAATCCATCCAGTCTTAGCTAAATCTTACGACTTGGATGAAGCCAGCTTCTTTGCTGAATTAGACTTTGATGCTATTTTAGCAGCTCAACGTCCAGCCTTGGTTCAACGTCCAATTCCTAAGTATCCTTCTACTTCACGAGACTTAGCTCTCTTAGTAGATTTAGCGCAAGACCAAGCAGGCCTAGCTCAGCTTATGAAGCAACATGGTGGGGAAAACTTAGTGTCGGTTGAGCTCTTCGACTTATTCATTAACCTTGACCTCTTCCGAGGTAAGAAGTCGCTAGCCTACCGTTTAATCTTCCAAAATCCAGATAAGACCTTAACAGACGAGGATGTTCAATCCGCTATGGATCGGATTAGAGCTGCTCTCGAGACAGTGTCAGGTTTAGAAATTCGTTAAGCCTATGAGAGACTAGAAGACACTTCTAGTCTCTTTATTTTGGCCTGGGCTTTTCATTTAGCAGGCGAGAAGGTATACTGTAGCTATGTATAAATAAAGATTAGGAGGCCATGTGGCATGAGGCGAGAGCGGATATTAAAAGCGTTTGGGGTAGGTTTGTTGCCCCTAGTAGGGCTAGCAGTCCTACTGGAAAAACCCCTTTGGTGGGGGAGTGTGACCTTATTTGTCGCGCTCCTAGCCTTGGCTGTCTTTCTCTTCCGGCAATCGGATCAGCTTGCCACCACAAGTCAAGAAATCATCGCGGCTTCCATCAGCAACTGGTTTCTGATTTTAGCAGCCTTCTATCTGAGCCCTGACAACTGGCTACTAGCGGGTCATAGTATTAGTCGTATTTGGGGTTTGGTTCTTGTAGCCTTAGTCCATCTGGGAGTCTTGGTCCTGCACGTGACCAGTCGCCAAGTTAGTCGCCAAACCGCTCGTCAAGTCATGGTGATTAGCTTAGGCTATGTAACCATTATGGGATTGCTTGTGGCAGGCCTTCTGGCTATGGGGCTAGCGTCTGTCATTCCTGTCTGCCTCTTGTTAGCTTCCATGATCTACTTCCTGCTTACTTTGTCTTACTTAAGTAAGAGAGCTGAAGGTAAATAAAGCAGAAACCGCTCGTGCTTACGAGCGGTTTTTGATTTTTCTTTCCCTATTTATCTATTACATAGATAAATAGGGTA